>CAYMSA010000006.1:32343-48091 GCA_964392965.1 uncultured Coriobacteriaceae bacterium | reverse complement strand
ACCTCGAACATCTGCCGCGGGATGATCTCGCGGAGCTTCTCGGTGAGCACCTTGCCGCGCGCGTACGCCTTGTCCTTGTGCACGATGAAGCTGAGCGCGTCCACCGGCTTGCCAGCGAGCAGCACGTCAAGCTTCACGAGGGCGCTCTCCTGGTAGCCGAGGTACTCGTAGTCGAGGCTCGCATAGCCCTTCGTCCGGCTCTTGAGCTGGTCGAAGAAGTCCATGATGAGCTCCGAGAGCGGGATCTCGTAGTGCATCTCCACCGTCGTGGCCGAGAGGTACTGCATGTTCTTGAAGACGCCGCGCCGCTGATCGGCGAGCTCCATGACCGGTCCCACGTAGTCCGGGGGCACGAGCACCGTGGCCGTCAGGTACGGCTCCTCGATGCGCAGCAGCGCACCGGGGTCCGGCATGTCCTGCGGCGAGTGCACCACGAGCATGTCGCCGTTGGTGAGGTACGCGTGGTACTCGACGCTCGGCGCGGTAGCGAGCAGGTCCAGGCTGAACTCGCGCTCCAGGCGCTCCTTCACGACCTCCATATGCAGCAGGCCGAGGAATCCCACGCGGAAGCCGAAGCCGAGCGCGTGGCTGCTCTCCGGTTCCCAGATGAGCGCCGGGTCGTTGAGCGTGAGGCGCTCGAGCGCGTCGCGGAGCGCCGGATACTGGTCACCGTCGATCGGATACAGGCCCGTGTAGACCATCGGCTTCACATCACGATAGCCGGGGAGCGGCTCCGCCGCGCCACCACGAGCGAGCGTGACGGTGTCGCCCACCTTCACGAGCGAGGGGTCCTTGAGACCGGTCACGAGGTACCCGACCTCCCCCACGCCGAGCGCGTCCACGGGCACGTTGGCCGGCCGGCGGACGCCGACCTCTTCCACATCGGTCACCGTGCTCGTGGCCATCATCCGGACCTTCATGCCCTTTGCGATGGTGCCGTCGATGATGCGGATGAGCGCTACGACACCGCGGTAGGCATCGAAGTAGGAGTCGAAGATCAGTGCCTTGAGTGGCGCGTCGGGGTTCCCCACGGGGGGTGGGACGAGTCGCACGACAGCCTCGAGCGCCTCGCGGACGCCCTCGCCGGTCTTGCCGCTCGCGAGAACCGCCTCGTCGGCGGGGATGGCGAGGCCTTCCTCGATCTCGTGTCGCACGCGCTCGGGATCGGCCGCGGGGAGGTCGATCTTGTTGATGAGCGGAATGATCTCGAGCTTCGCGTTCATCGCCATGAGGGCGTTCGCCACGGTCTGCGCCTCGACGCCCTGCGCGGCGTCCACGACGAGCAGGGCACCCTCGCAGGCAGCGAGGGAACGGGAGACCTCGTACGTGAAGTCGACGTGGCCGGGCGTGTCGATGAGGTTGAGCTGGTACGTCTTGCCATCATTCGCGTCGTACATGACGCGCACGGCCTGCGCCTTGATCGTGATGCCGCGCTCGCGCTCGATGTCCATCGAGTCGAGGACCTGCTCCTTCATATCACGGTCTTCGATGGTATGCGTAAGTTGCAGCACCCGGTCGGCAAGTGTCGACTTGCCGTGGTCGATGTGCGCGATTATGGAGAAGTTGCGTATGAGGGCGGGTTCAGTCATCGAGAGCACAGTCTAGCAGGGCGCACCGGTCGCGGACAGTGGCCAAGCCGTAAGACGCAGCGTGCTCCCGCACCCATCCGAGCTGCTAGAGTGCACCCATGCGAAGACGATTCCTCACACTCATCGTTACACTCCTGGCCATCGCCGCTGTGGCGGTGACGTGGCATGACACCCGCACGATCACCGTCCGGGAGATCGCACTCCCGGCAACTGGACTCACCGAACCCGTCACCGTCCTTCACGTAAGCGACCTGCACAGCACACGCTTCGGCGAGGGCCAGGCGGGCATGGAGGCTGCGCTCGGCGACCGTCGATTCGACATGATCGTCGTGAACGGTGACCACATCGCCGGCAAGCAGGGAGACACCGAGCCGGCCCTCGAGCTCCTCACCGTCCTCCAGCATCACAGCTCGACGGTGTTCGTCACCTGGGGAAACCACGACACCCCCGAGGTGATCAAGGCCCTCGTGGCCGACGGCGCCGTACTCGTGCTACCAGAGGACGAGCCGCTCCGCTACGAGCTTCCCGCCGGGAGTGTGACGGTCGTGCCCGCCACGCGGATCCCGGAACTCCCCGCAGAGACCGATGTCGTCCTCGCCATGGGACACTACCCGCTCACTCCTGACTCGATCGCGACGGTGCCCCTCCCCGAGGGCGCGACGGGCGTGTTCCTCGCGGGCCATACCCACGGCGGCCAGGTGCGCCTGCCACTCCTGGGCGCCGTATGGGCACCGGGACCGGTCGACGGCGAGGAACTCTCCCCCACCTATCATCGCCTGAGCGACCTCTTCCCGGAGCTCCGTGGCCAGACGATCAGCGGCCTCTCGCAGGTGGGAGACTGGTACACACACACCTCGGCGGGTCTCGGCACGCAGTTCCTCCCGATCCGCTTCCTGTGTCCTGCCGAGGTCACGGTCATCACCTTCACACCCGCCGACTGACGCGTTGGCACGCCCGGGGCCGTGTGGTATCCTTTGCGGGTTCGTCAGCACCCCACTGCGACGGGCACCGAACACCGGAAGGACTGCAGACGTGGCCAACATCAAGAGCCAGAAGAAGCGCATTCTCACGAGCGAGAAGGCGCGGTTGCGCAACAAGGCGGTCAAGTCGGCCCTCAAGACCTCGGTCAAGAAGGTCGACGCGGCGGTCACCGCGGGCGACAAGGAAGCCGCGCTCGAGGCCGCCAGGGTTGCCTGCAAGCAGCTCGACAAGGCAGCGAGCAAGGGCATCATCCACAAGAACCAGGCTGCCAACCGCAAGTCCGGCGTCATGAACCGGATCAACGCGATCGGCGAGTAGCCCGGTACCGAGCAGCATGCTGCACATGAAGAAGACCCGGTCACCCGGGTCTTCTTCATGTTCGGGCTCTGGGGCGCGCGCCGACCGCCGGGCTTCAGGCCTGCCCACACACGCCGATGAGCCACACCTCGTAGAGCACGCGTCCGTCCCCGTCGCCTGACTTCAGACGGCGCTCCATCTCCGCGAGACCCCGCAGCGCGTCCCTCAGCTCGGCTGCCGAGAAGCGGCGCGCCTGCTCCATCGCCGCCTTGGCCTGCCAGGGCGCGAGGCCGAGCTCCTGATGGGCCGCACCGGTGCTCGTGCTGCGGTCGAGAAGCGCACGGGCGCCGATGAGCGTGCGGACCTGCCGCACCGTCATCGCATGGATGCCGAGCAGCTCCTCGCCGGAGACGAGCAACTCATCCAGGGTGCCGAGCGCGGCGCGAGCGTCACGTGCGCCCATCGCCCGGAAGAGGTCGAAGACGGTCGTCGGCGCCGTCTTGACGGCAACCTGCACCACGTCCGAGCGGTCGATCTTCGTGCGTTCCCCGGCGAACGTGATGATCTTGTCGGCCTCGGACTCGAGTGCCCGCAGGTTGCGGCCCACCGCGCGAACGAGCGCCTCGGCACCGTCGCGGCTGATGGTCCGGCCCCGCGCGGCGAAGAGGTCCGTCACCCAGCCGGGCACCTCGCGACGGTCAGGCGCCTTGTACTCGGCCACACCGCCGAGCTGCTTCACGGCCTTGTAGAGCTTCGAGTCCTTGCGGATCTTCGCGGCAACCAGCACCACGCACGCCGTCGGCGCGGGATTCTGCGCGTAGGCCGCCAGGACGGCCTGGTCGGCCGCACGCATCTTGTCCACGTCGCGGACCACGACGAGACGGCGCTCGGACGCGAACGGCAGCGTATTGGCCGCCGCCACCACGTCGTCCCCGTCTGCGGTCTCACCCGAGAAGACATCGAAGTTGAAATCGAGGTCGGCCACCTCGGCCACCCGGTCCTTCAGGCGGCGGACCGCGCGGTCGAGCAGCAGCTCCTCCTCCCCGAAGATCAGGTAGACAGGCTTCAGTTCGTCTATGGCCCGAACGGCCATCGTTCACCTCCGGATCGAGCGGCCACACCGCCGCATACCGCGCGTCGCAGGCAGCGACACCCTGCATTCTCGCATGAACCGCCGTCCACCCACCACGCCACGCGAGCGGCTGCCCCTCCTGAAGGCCGGATGTCGCCGCAGGGTCCTGTCGCTCCGGTCCGCTTGCGGCGGCGCTGATGCGATACCCGTCCCGGTTGATGCTCACGGTCACATCGCCTGCCTTGTCCGTGCGCCACACACGCACGTTCGCCTCCTCCAGGAGTGCGAGCGCCTCGGCATGAGGATGGCCGAAGTCGTTGCCGGTCCCGACGCTCACGATCGCATCACGCGGCGCCCACACCGCGAGCGCCTCCGCTGTGAGACCGTTCGTGCTGCCGTGGTGCGGGACCTTGAGCACCTCGACCTCGCGACCGCCTCCCCGCTCGAGCATCCCGGCCTGCGCCGCACCCTCCACGTCACCGGTGAGCACGGCATCGAAACCGCCGCAGCGCAGGTTGAGGACGACGCTCGTGTCGTTGGTGCTCATCCCGGTGACATCGGGTGCGGGCCACACGACCTCCACACCGATGTCACCGATCCACCACGTGTCGCCGATCTTCAGCGCGCGCACCGGCGCTCCGCCGACGGACGGCCACGGCCTCGCGTCCCACGTACCGTCGGCGGAAGCAGCGCCCGAGACGCCCACCCAGCCGACCGTCTGCGTTCCCGAGAGCCCGTCCACGCCGCCGGTATGGTCGTCGTGCGCGTGCGTGAGCACGAGGACGTCGATGCGCCGCACGCCATGCCGATGGAGGGCCGCCCGCAGCACGTCACCGTCGGCGCCGGTGTCCACGAGCATCGTCCGGCCGGCATCGCGCACGAGGATCGCATCGCCCTGCCCCACGTCGAGCACCACGAGGCTGGTCTCCCTGGCGGGCGCGGGTCCGATGGCGAGCGCCGCACTCAGGATCACCACCGCCCCCAGCGCACGCCGCGAGGCGCGCGTGGTCTTGGGCAGGGGCCACACCGCCCACACCGCCGCCGAGGCGCCCATCACGCCCACCACCGAGAGGACGCCGCCGCCCATCGAGACCGCCGCACCGGGGAGCTCGGCCATCCCCGAGGCGAGCCAGGCGGTGGCGCCGAGTATCGCGGCCGCGACGTTTGCGAGGATCACGCCGACCTCCGAGAAGACGCTCCCCACCACCACCCCGGCGAGTCCGATGGCGAGCGCGACCTCCACGAGCGGCCCCGCGACCGCGTTGGCGACCGGTGCGAAGACCGACATCACCCCGAATGCCGAGGCGATCACCGGCATCGTGAGCACCTGCGCCACGCACGTGAGAGCGAAGACGTTGCTCGCGGTGGCGCCCACGCGTGACATCCCGAAGCTCGCCCACTCCATGGCGAGACTGCCGAAGATGAGCAGCCCCGCGACGGCGAGCGCCGAGAGCTGCAGCCCGAGGTCGTAGACGGACCACGGCTGCGTGGCGAGCACCGCGATGACTGCCACGCCGAGCGAGGCCACGCCACTCCCCTTGCGGCCGAGGAGCTGTCCGCCGCTACCCACAGCGAGCATCAGCAGCGATCGCAGCGCCGAGTACGCCATCCCCGTGACGAGCGCGTAGACTCCGCCCGCGATGAGCGTCGCGATGATGAGCGGCCGCCTCGGAACCCGCGCGAGCGTGCCGAGCGCCGCCACCGCCGCGCATGCGAGCGCCAGGTGCGAGCCGGAGACCGCCACGAGGTGCGTCAGGCCGAGGATCCGGAAGTCCTCGTCGGTGGCGGTGCCCACGAGCCGCCGACGGTCGCCCAGCACGACACCTTCGAGCAGGTCGCCACCCGCGCCCTCGATGCCCGAGACAGCGTCCAGTCGCCCCGCCCGCCAGGCGAAGAGCGCGCCCGCCACACCCGGTCGCCACGCACCCACCTCGGCACGCCAGGCGCGTCCCGTCGCACAGACTCCCGAGTGCGCCACCGTGCGCGCCCAGGCCTCGTCGGCGGGCAGCGCCTCGAGGACGGCCGCGAAGCGCACGGTCCGCCCGAGGTCGGGGGCCTCGCAGCCGTCCGGCCACGAGACCCGCACCCGCGCGCCGTGAAGCGGTCCTCCGGTGATCCGCACCCGCACGATCGTCCCGTACGTCCCCGGCGTGGGGTCGGCCTCCACAACGCCCGTCCACTCGCGCGCGCCGCAGTCCGCCACGGTGGCCGACTGCGCGAGCCACTGCGCGCCCTGCACCGCCGAGACGCACGTCCCCGCAAGCAGGCCCGCCACCGCGAGCACCGCGATCGTCCGCAGCCGCGGCGCGCGCACCGCTGCCATCACGACCGCCGCCGAGCCGAGCCCGACACCCGCGAGCCACCCGGCAACGCTCGTCTCCGCCCAGCGCGCCCAGGTCACGTGCTCGCCCGCCACGCACCCCACGCACATCGCCACGGCCAGCCACAGCACCGGCGGGAGTGAGGGCCTTCGAGGGGCACCGGTGCTCATCGTGTGGTCACGAGGTCCTTGAGCGCCGAGTACTTGCTCTCACCGATGCCCGGCACGCGCATCAGGTCCTCGGGTTTGCCGAAGGGCCCGTTGGCGGCCCGGTCGTCCACGATCTTCTGCGCCGTGGCGGGACCGATGCCCGGCAACGCGTCGAGCTCGGTCACGCTCGCCGTGTTGAGGTTCACGAGCCCGGAACCTCCACCGCCCGCCCCTCCCGTGGCGCTCCCGCCGCCCGTAGACCCGCCGCCCCCCGCCGCAAACGAGCCGCTCTCCACCTCGGCGTGCGTGGGGAGGAAGACCTGCTCGCCGTCGGCAAGGATGCGCGCGAGATTGACGGCCTCCGAAGCCGCCGTGCCGAGGAGTCCCCCTGCCGCCTCCACGGCGTCGGTCACCCGGCTGCCGAGCGGCAACTCGTACACGCCCGGACGCATCACCGCGCCCGCCACGTGCACCACGATGCCCGCCGTGGCGCTCGGCTCCTCGCTCGCCGCGCCCGCATCCGCCCCAGCCGTCTCCCCTGCCGCCCCTGCGACCTCCACGGACTCGGTGAACGCCACCTCCGGCGCCGGGGCCGAGGGCCAGAACCGCCACACGCCGAGCGCGCACACGAGCACCGCGGCCGCCACAGCCCCCTTGAGGACCCGCGGGTCGACGGTCTCCAGGCCGGCGCGCTGCAGCAGCTCGCGTACGCGATCGGACTCCAGAATCGACACGGGCGCCCCCTCTCCTCTCGGACGAGGGGGCGCCCGGTTGACGTCCGGACTCTATCGCTTCACCGCTACGCGATCCTTACCACACCGTCACCAGCGCGGCGTGGTTCGCACCCGCACGGCACCGCACCCGCGCGGCGGCCTACTTCGCCACCACGCTCACGAGCTTCCCCGGCACCACGACCACCTTGCGGACCGTGAGTCCGGCCACCTGCTCGGCCACCTTGGGCAGCGCGAGCGCGGCCTCGCGCACGTCCTCTTCGGGAGCGTCGGCCGCCACCACGAGCCGCGCGCGCACCTTGCCGTTCACCTGCACGGCGATCTCGATCTCGTCGGCCACGGCGAGCGCCGGGTCGAACGCGGGCCACACCTCGGCATGCACCGAACCCTCGTTACCGAGCGCCACACGCCACAGCTCCTCGGCCATGTGCGGCGCGAAGGGCGCGATCAGCAGCGTGAGCGTGCTCGCCACGTCGCGCTCGAGCGCGGCCGAGCGGTCGGTGTCAGGCACGAGCCGGCGGTAGTCGCCCGCGGCGTTCAGAAGCTCCATGATCGCCGAGATCGCCGTGTTGAAGTTGAAGCGGCCCACGTCCGAGGTGACCTTGCCCACCACGCGATGCCGCTCGCGCAGGAGCGCCCGGGCAGCCTCCGAGTCCGCTGCGCCTGCAACCTCCGCGCCTGCAACCTCCGCGCCCGCGTCCTCGGCCACGTCGCACACGTAGCGCCACACGCGCGTCAGGAAGCGGTACGTGCCCTCCAGGCCCTCCTGATTCCACTCCAGGTCCTTGTCCGGAGGCGCCATGAACAGAATGAACGTCCTCAGCGCGTCGGCGCCGTAGCGCTCCACCATGTCCTCGGGCGCCACCACGTTCCCGCGCGACTTGGACATCGTCTCGCCGTCCTTCTTCACCATCCCCTGCGTGAGGAGGTTCGTGAACGGCTCGCTTGCACTGGTGAGCCCCATATCGCGGAAGACCTTCGTGAAGAAGCGCGAGTAGAGCAGGTGCAGGATGGCGTGCTCGATACCGCCGATGTACTGGTCCACCGGCATCCAGTAGTCCACGGCGTCCTTGTCCCAGATGGCCGAGTCGTTGCGCGCGTCGCAGTACCGGTAGTAGTACCAACTCGAGCACGTGAACGTGTCCATCGTGTCGGTCTCGCGGCGCGCGGCGCCGCCGCACACGGGGCATGTCGTCTCGTAGAACTCGGGGTGCTCGGCGAGGGTCTCACCGCTGGCGATGTCCACATCGAGCGGGAGCACCACCGGCAGCTGCTCCTCGGGCACGGGCACGAGGCCGCACGCCGGGCAGTGGATCGCGGGGATCGGGTTGCCCCAGTAGCGCTGGCGGCTGATGAGCCAGTCGCGCAGACGGAAGTTGATGCTCGCGCGGCCACGGCCGCGTTCGGCGAGCCAGTCGATGACGGCCCGCATACCGTCCGAGTCCTTGCCGCCGGGCATCCCGGTGAAGTCGCCGGACTGCACCATCACGCCAGGGCCCGCGTACGCCTCGGCCCACGGCACGTCCGAGTGCGTCCGCTCCGCGACGCCCTCGAGCTCGGCGAAGAGCGGGTCGTCGGCTGCAACCACCACGGGCGGGATCGGCAGCCCGTACATGCGCGCGAACTCGAAGTCGCGCTGGTCGCCGCTCGGCACGGCCATGACCGCGCCAGTGCCGTAGTCCATGAGGACGTAGTTGCTCACCCACACGGGCACCTTCTCGCCGTTCACGGGGTTCACCACGTAGCGGCCCGTGAACGCGCCGAGCTTCTCCACCTCGCCGCTCGCACGCTCCACGGCAGTCTCCCGCGAGGCGGCCTCCACCACCGCGCGCACCGCAGGCGCGTACTCCGTGCCCTCGATGAGGCGCGCCACCAGCGGATGCTCCGGCGCGAGCAGGAAGAACGAGCAGCCGAAGAGCGTGTCCGGACGCGTCGTGAAGACGGTCACGAGCTCGCCGGAGGGCTCGCCCGCGGCGTCACAGAGCTCGAAGTCCACCTCGGCGCCTTCGCTTCTGCCGATCCAGTTGGCCTGCATCGTCTTGACGCGCTCGGGCCAGCCGGGCAGCAGCTCGAGGTCGTCCAGGAGCTCCTGCGCGTAGTCGGTCACCTTGAAGTACCACTGCTCGAGCTCGCGCTTCTCCACGACGCTCTTGCAGCGCCAGCATACACCGTCGCCCACCACCTGCTCGTTGGCGAGCACCGTGGCGCAGTCCGGGCACCAGTTGACCGCCGAGGAACGCCGCTCCACGAGACCGCGCTCCCAGAACTTGAGGAAGATCCACTGGCCCCAGCGGTAGTAGTCCACGTCGCACGTCTTCACGGCGCGGTCCCAGTCGTACGAGAAGCCCATGCGCTTGAACGATGACGCCTGCTTGTCGATGTTGGCGTACGTCCACGTGGCGGGGTGCGTGGCGTTCTTGATGGCGGCGTTCTCCGCCGGCAGGCCAAAGGCGTCCCAGCCGATGGGATGGAGCACCTCGAAGCCGGCCATCCGCGCCTGCCGCGCGATCACGTCGCCGATCGTGTAGTTGCGCACGTGACCCATGTGGATGTCGCCCGAGGGATACGGGAACATCTCGAGGACGTACTTCTTGGGCCGCGAGGGGTCCTCGGTGGCGCGATGCGCGCCCGTGCGGTCCCACTCGGCCTGCCAGTGCTCCTCGATACGCTGCGGCTCGTAGACATGCTCGCTCAAGACGGGGCCTCCAAAGACGACGGGGTGACCGTGGGGTGTGCCGAAGGCGATTCTACCGGAAAGGGCCGAGTGGAGTGGCATTCTGTGCCCCCGGGGCCGTAACCTGGAGGCGTCGCGCTACGTTTCCCGCCACATGAGGCAACAGGTCGGACGGCTGTGACCGGAAAGAAGCTCCAGCGCCTGATTGCCCGGGCGCAACAGGGTGATGCCAAAGCGTTCGGTCGGCTCTACGACCTCTATGCCGGACGCGTCTACGCGTTCGCGCGATCGCGCACGAAGTCGGCCCACGATGCCGAGGATGTGACGGCCACCGTGTTCCTCAAGGTCTGGGAATCGATCGACACCTACAGCGACGCGGGCGTCCCCTTCACCGCGTGGCTCTTCCGCGTGGCACGCAACACCGCGGTCGACGAACACCGCCGAGACGCGCGTCGCCCCGCTCTCGTCGACGAGTTCCCGGACGAGCCGGCGCCCGAGAGCACCGAGGCGGCCGTCATCGCGCGCGCCGACGCGGACCGTCTGCGCGCCACCGTCCGGCTCCTCACCGAGGAGCAGGCGGCGGTCATCGCGCTCCGGTACTGGTCGGACCTGAGCATCCAGGAGACGGCCGACGCACTCGGCAAGAACGCCAACGCCGTGAAGCAGCTGCAGCACCGCGCCGTGCGCTCGCTCGCGCGGCTACTCGAGGAGCAGGAGCACCGTGAATCCTGAGCACCGCATCAACGACGTCGAACAGGCCCTGCGCGCGGCCGCCCCGCCGATGGAAGCGCAGGCGCAAGCCCGCATGCGCGAGGCGGTGCTCCGCTCGCTTCCCGCACGGCAGCTGGCCCCCCGGCGGGTGCCCCGACGCGCCTTCCTGCTGCAGCCCGCCTTCGCCGCCGCGCTCGCACTCGTGCTCGCCCTCGGCGGCACCGCCTACGCCGCCAACGAGTCGCTCCCCGGCACCGCCCTCTACCCGGTGAAGCGCGCGGCCGAGAACGCCCTCGTGGCGATCGTGCCCGCCGGGACGTTCGAGCGCCAGCTGCTCCTGGGCCTCGCGGAACGGCGTGCCGAGGAGGCCGGCATCCTCGCACGGCAATCCGAGACCACGCAGGAGCGTGCCCGTGAGGCGATCGGCTCACTCTCCGAGAGCGTCCGTCACGCGACCGATCCCGACCCGCTGCAGGAGCAGGAGCTGCTTCGTCTGCGCGCCCGTGTGGGCGAGGTACCCACGTGGGCCGCGCCGCTCGTGGAGGACGCCCTCGCCCCCGGGACGGGTACTTCGGGCAGTGCCCCCCAGCCCGGCACCGGTCAGGAGAACGGGGCGCAAGAACCCGCCGAGGAGACCCCAGGCACGGGCGGCGCGGACGCGGGAACCGGAGGCACACCCCATGACGAGCCGCTGGCCCCACCCTCGGACACCACCGGCACCGACGGCGGGTCTGACGCCACCACCGCCACGGGCCCGCGTGGCCCCCAGGGTGACGCAGGCTCGCAGACCGACGCGCCGGACACGACGGACGGGAACTCGCCCGGCACCAACCCGTAACGCCCGGGTGCTGCCGCGCGTTCTCCTGGTGTCATGCACTGACGAAAGGAGTCGATCTCACATGAGACGAACGATCCCAGCACTGCTCGCCTTCGCGCTGATCCTCGCGATGGCCGTACCCGCCTACGCGGCGGGCGCCCAGGCGGGAGGCCCGGCACAGACCGGCAACTCCGGCGTATGCCCGGACCCACAGGGCGACCAGGTGCCCGACCGTGTACGTGACCAGCTCTGCGACGGTCTCTGTGCCGAGTGCACTCCGATGCAGGCGGGCGTAGCCGCGCAGGTGCAGGCCGGCCCTCGTGCGGTTGCCGAGATGCCCGTCCAGGCGCGCGTGCAGGCCCAGGTGGCAAGCGAGCGCCCGGAGGCCCCGGTGCAGTCCTGCGTTGCGAGCGGAGCCCCCGATACGGCCGTGATGGCGCGGACACAGACCGCACAGCAGGTGCTCGCCCAGAACGCCGAGCGCGTCCAGACACAGTCCGGGATGCCCGATGACGTCCGCGAGCGACTCGCCGAGCTGTTCAACCGCATCATGGAGCGCATGCGCATCCTCTTCGCCGAGGCGTAAGGAACCGCTCACCAGAACCTTCGCAGGTACCAGGAAGTGCTGCTCCAGGAGTGGCCCTTCCTGCTGTTCAGACCATATGCGCTTCACGGTGCACAGAAATAGTACGGATTCGTAGCATTTCTGTGCACCGGACGTGCGAGAGGGCATGCCGAGAGACCGGAGCTGGATGGCGCCTCAGGTGCCGCCCCCTGCGCTTCTCGTGTAGGCGGGAGATCCTGCGCATCGGGATCGTCAACGCCCTGAGCCGGCGAAAGTCCCTTCCCCTAAGACGCAGACAGGACCCGGTAGCGATACCGGGTCCTGTCCCAATCTCTTTTGGTGGAGCCAAGGGGGATCGAACCCCTGACCTCTTGGCTGCCAGCCAAGCGCTCTCCCAGCTGAGCTATGGCCCCACTATGCGCGACGCCGCACGCGCGGTGGACAGTATACCACCGAGTGCGGTCTGGTGGTCAATACGGCCGGTCTTCGGCCACGATCGCTCTCGTCTCCACCGCCGGAAGCTCGAGCTCCTCGGCCACCTCACCCGCCTCGGTCCTCACGCGCATGCCGATGCGCTCGGCCACGAGCATGCCCACGAAGATGAGCGCGCAGCCGGCGAGGCCCGTGAGGCCCAGCCGCTCGCCCGCGAGGTACCCGAAGAGCGCGCCAAAGACCGGCTCCATGATGAGGATGACGGCGGTCTTGGCGGGCGACAGATGCTGCTGCGCGTACGTCTGCACCGCAAAGGCCACCGCCGAGGCGAGCACACCACACACGACGAGCGCCACCCACACGGAGCCTGTGGACGGCAGCGCGACCGGCTCGGTGGCAAGCGACATGCCGCCGCAGACGACCGCCACGGTGGCGAGCTGCACGAGCGTGAGCGGCCGCGCGTCGTGCTCCCGCCCGATGCTCCCCAGGACGATCATGTGCGCCGAGTACGCGAACGCGCAGACGAGCACGCGGGTGTCTCCCGAGTTCCAGCCGCCCGCGCCGCCGCCCGAGAGCAGCCAGATGCCCACGAACGCAAGCGTCACGCCCACGACCGTCGTCCGGCGCGGTGGCCGCTTGAGCACCACGGCCTGCAGCACGGGCGTGATCACCACGACCATGCCGGTGATGAACGCCGCCTTGGAAGCGCTCGTGTCCTCGAGGCCCCACGTCTGGAAGATGTACGCGGCTGTGAGGAGCCCGCCGGCGAGGAGTCCCGCACGGAGCGTGGAAGCGGTCATGAGCCTGAGCGACGACGGGATGAACACCACAAACGCCAGCACCGCGATCGCGAAGCGCAGCGCGAGGAACGCGTAGAGCGGGTACTGCGCCGTGGCGTCTTTCACCATGACGAACGTCGCGCCCCAGACAGCTGTGACGCCGATGAGTGCGAGTTGTATGCCGTATCGCTTGACGAAGCCCGTCATGACGCCGGCGTCGGCTCCGGCTCGGCGCTCGCGTCCGTCTCGGGTGTCGTTCCGGCTTCGGGCCCTGATTCGCCCGCAGCCTCCGTCCCCACCTCGGTCTTCGGCACGTCCGACCACAGCTTCTCGAGGCGGTAGAACTCCCGCTCCTCGGGCTGGAAGATGTGCACCACGATGTCGCCGAAGTCCAGCAGGATCCACTTGCCCTCGCGCTCGCCTTCGCGGCCGATGGGCTTCATGTGTGCCTTCTCCCGCAACGCCGTCTCGACGTCCTCGGCGATGGCGCGGGCGAGGCGGTCGTTGGCGGCGGTGGCGACGACGAAGTACGAGGTGATCACGAGCTTCTCGGCCACGTCGAGCACGAGCACGTCGGTGGCCTTCTTCTCGTCGGCGGCATTCGCCGCGAGCAGTGCGATATCACGCAGGTCGAGTTGTGTCACGAGTTGGTTTCCTGTCCTTCTTCTACGGGCGGCACGTAATCGCCGCCGATGATCACTATCACGTCCGCGATGTCCTGGTCTTCACGCTGGTCGAGCAGCTTGCCCACACCCAGCGCCGACGCGACCACCTGACCCTGTGTGAGATCGCCGTCCTGTACCACGACGAGCGTCTCCTCATAGCCGAAGTGATCCGCGTTGCGCGTGTCCACCACGCGCACCCCCGCCTCGATGAGTTGCTGGGCCGCCTTGCCGGCCAGGCCCGGCGTGCCTGCCCCATTGTAGATGATGACCCGCACCGCGGCGTCCTCGGCGGCCATACTCACGCCCCACCACTGCAGGATGAGCGCGGCGATCTGGTCGCGCTGCGGCTCGTAGTACGTCTCCCCGCCCAGGTTGATGGGCTCCACCGGCAACGGCACGAGCGCGGTGCGCTCGCCTGGCACCGACGCGATGAACTCGGCGGTGGCGGTGATGGCCTCGGTGGTGAGGTCGGTCTCCTGGACGCCGGCGATGACGTCGCGCAGGCTGCCGTTGGCCATGGCGTCACGGTGGACGGAGACGTCCACCACCACGTAGTGCGCAAACTGCACCGTGAGGTAGTTGGAGATGGCGGCCATCGCCACGCCGGGACCGCCGGTCATGCTCTGACCCACCCGCTCGTACCCCTGCCCGGGGACCTCCATGAACGCGGCACTCGGCACGCCGATGCCCAGGATCTGCTCGTTCTCCTTGTCGAGTCGCACCGCCAGGAACTCCGCCGAGCCGGCCTCGTCCACGCCGATGATAAGCAGGTTCTCCTGCGCCTGTTCGGCAAGCGCCGATGGTGCCGACCGCTCCTGCACCTCGCGGAGCGCCCACCAGCGGGCGGCTGCGTTGATGCCGATGGCGATCAGGTAGACCGCCGCCAGGACGACGACGATCACCGCGATGACGCTTACGGTCGAGCGTGCGCCGCCCCTCGTGCGGGGCGTCTTCTCGCGAGGCGCCTTCTGGGGCGGCTGCGGGCTGCTCGCGGGCCTCGACACCGCCGCGCGACGTGCCTTGCGCCCGGACTTCGACGTGCGGCGCGAGCTGCGCCATCCCGGGGAGTCGCTCACAGGAGCTCCCCTTCCACGATGCGGTTCCAGACCTCGATCGTGCGCGCGTGGATCCTTCGGCGGCGGTCCACGAGACCGCGAAGCGATGTGGCGTACGTCTCGGCGAAGAGCGTGTCGAGCGGCACCACGCCCACGAGGTCGCGCAGCTCCTCCACGCCCGGGGTGCGACGGCCGGGCTCGATGGCGTCGGCCACGTACACCGCGCGGGCGATCGGCGACATGTCCGCGTCACCGTACGTGTGGACCGCAACGGCGTCGAGCACGTCGAGCGGAAGCTCCGGGTACGCCTCGGCAAGCTCCAGTGCGCCGAGTGGCCCGTGGAGGAGGTACGGGAACGCCACCTCCACGTCGGTCACCGGCAGGCCGGCCTCGCGGGCGAGTTCGAGCAGACGCGGCTGCGGGATATCGCGGTCCCAGTCGTGCAGCAGACCGGCGAGCCGGGCGGCATCCGCGTCGAGGTCGTAGCGGATCGCGATCTCGGCAGCCATGGCCGCAACGCGTTCCGAGTGCCCGAAGCTCCGCTCGGAGAGACGCGCCGAAAGCGCAGCCCGCATCGTGTCGTAGGTGGGCGCCCTCACGCGTCCGACTCCTCGTAGAGACGGTGCTTGACGGCGTAGGCGGCCACGTCCTGCGGCAGGAGGTACTTCACCGGCCGGTGTGCGGCCATCCTCTCCCGGATGTCCGTGGACGAGATGCCGAGCGCCGGGATCGACATGAACTCCACGCGGATCGGCAGGCTCGCCACCTGCGCCTTCAGCGGTGTGAGGTCGTAGCCAGGCCGGGTGGCCGCGATGAACGTGCACACATCGGCAAGGGCCGCCGAGTCCTTCCACGTGAGGATGTCGAGCACGGCGTCCGCGCCCGTGATGAAGTAGAGGCTCGCCTCGGG
>CAYMSA010000006.1:25045-32243 GCA_964392965.1 uncultured Coriobacteriaceae bacterium | reverse complement strand
CCGCTCACTCCCGGATCTGACCGTTCCCCATGGCCACGTACTTCGTGGTCGTGAGCGCCGTGAGTCCCATCGGTCCGCGCGCGTGCAGCTTCTGCGTCGAGATGCCGATCTCGGCGCCGAGGCCGAACTCACCGCCGTCCGTGAAGCGCGTGGAGGCGTTCACGTAGACAGCCGCGGCGTCCACCTCGTTCAGGAAGCGCACGGCAGCAGCGTAGTCGTCGGTGACGATGGCCTCGCTGTGACGGGTGCCGTACCGGTTGATGTGCTCGATGGCCTCGTCGAGACCGGAGACGACCTTGCAGGAGATCGTGAGCTCGAGGTACTCGGTGCCCCAGTCGTCCTCGGTTGCCGCCTGCACCGCCCCGCTCGGATCGAGCGCGCGCGTCGCCTCGTCGCCACGGACCGTCACGCCCGCCTCGGCCAGGTCGCCGAGGATCGCCGGGAGCGCCTCGGCGGCGATCCCCTCGTCCACGAGCAGGCTCTCGGCGGCGTTGCATACACCCGGACGCTGGCATTTGGCGTTGATGATGATGCGGCGCGCCATCGCGATATCGGCCGCCTCGTGCACGTAGATGTGGCAGTTGCCCGTGCCCGTCTCGATGACCGGGACCTTGGCGTTCTCCACGCAGTTCTTGATGAGTCCGGCGCCACCCCGCGGGATCAGCACGTCGATGAGGCCGTGGAGGCCCATGAGCTCCTCGGCGACGGCCCGGTCGGTCGAGACCACGAGCTGCACCGAGTCCTTCGGCAGGCCGACGCTCGCCACGGCGTCCGCGAGTACGCTCGTGATGGCATGGTTGGAGTTGGCGGCGAGCGAACCGCCGCGAAGGATGACCGCGTTGCCGGTCTTCACGCACAACCCGGCGGCGTCGGCGGTGACGTTGGGCCGCGCCTCGTAGATGATCGCGACCACGCCGAGCGGCACGCGCCGCTGCTGCAGCCAGATGCCGTTGGGAAGCCGCGAACCGCTCACGACCTCGCCCACGGGGTCCGGCAGCGCGCAGAGCTCCTCTAGCGCGCGCGACATGCCGGCGATGCGCGATTCGTCGAGCGCCAGCCGGTCGATGAGCGAGGGAGCGATCCCCTTCTCGGCCGCGGCGGCCACGTCGATGGCGTTGCCCGCGAGGATGCGCTGCTGCTCGGCAAGAAGCGCCGCGGCCATGGCCCTGAGCGCGGCGTTACGTACGCCGCTGGAGGTGTTGCCGAGCACGGCGGCCGCTTCTCTCGCCCGGAGTGCCAGCTCTACGACTTCGGACATGGTCCCGTCCCTTCTCCGTGTGCGGTCAGAGGATGACCAGATGATCGCGATGGATGACCTCGGAGCCGTCCCACGACGCCAGGACGCGAGCAATCTCGCTCGACTTGAGGCCGTGTACCTTCTTGAGATCCGCCGAGGATATGCCCGCGATGCCGCGTGCCACCGTGCCGCCGTCCTCGTCTTCGACCGAGATGGAGTCGCCCACGACGAAGCTCCCGGTCACCTTGGTCACGCCCGCGGGGAGCAGGCTCTTGCCCCTGAAGCATAGGGCGTCTCTCGCGCCAGCGTCAATCGTGACGGCGCCTCGCGGGTGACCCGCGTACGCGAGCCAGAGCTTCTCGCCCTTCATGGCCGCCTTGCCGCCCGCGAAGAGCGTCCCGACCGGCCGTCCGGCCGCCGCGTCAACCACCACGCCCGGTCGTCTGCCCTCGCAGATGACCATCGGGATGCCCGCCTTCATGAGCGACTGCGCGGCCTCGAGTTTCGTGATCATGCCGCCGCTTCCCACCGACGAGCCGGCGCCGCCAGCTGAGGCGAAGTGCTCCTCGGTCAGGGTGTCCACGCGTTCGAGCAGACGGGCGTCCCCGTTGGTGCGCGGATCCGCCGAGTAGAGCCCTGCGATGTCGGTGAGGAGCATCACGAGGTCCGCGTGGACCATCATACCGATGAGCGCCGCGAGGTTGTCGTTGTCGCCGAAGCGGATCTCGTCGGTGGCGGTCGTGTCGTTCTCGTTCACGATCGGCACGATGCCGAGCGCGAGCAGCCGTTCGGCAGTCTGACAGGCATTGAGATACTGCATGCGATGTGCCACGTCATGCCGCGTGAGAAGCACCTGGCCCACCGGTACCCCCCGCTCGGCGAAGAGCTTCCGGTACGTCTCGCAGAGCGCCAGCTGGCCTACAGCGGCAACGGCCTGCAGCGTCGGGATGTCCGAAGGACGCGTGGCGTACTCGAGCGCGTCGAGACCCGCGGCGATGGCGCCACTCGACACGACCACGACGCGGTCTCCGCCGGCACGCAACTGCATGATCTGGTCGACCAGATCTCGCAGAAACGCCTCATCGATTGTTCCGTCACAGGCAGTGACCGTGGAACTGCCGAGCTTCACCACCAGTGTTCGTCGTGCCATCGTCCCTCTACTCGTCGTCAGCCGAATACGTCTCGAACTCGAATGATACCGGCCCGATGTGCACCGTGTCTCCGTCCCGTGCGCCGGCCGCCCGCAGGCGTGACTCCACACCCATGAAGTTGAGGCGCCGCTGGAGGTACGCGACCGCTTCCTCGTTCTGCATGTCCGTCTGGATGACGACGCGCTCGAGCGTGCCGCCAGCGACATCCCAGCCACCGTCGAGCGCGCGGGTGACCACGATCTCGCGGTCGCGATCGGGCGTGTGCACGTAGGATGCCTCGAACTCGGGCTCCTCGGCCACGATGGCGCGCCGCAGGGCGGTCACCGCCTCGCCGGTGGCCCGGATGAGCGGCCCGATGCCGTCGCCCGTCACCGCCGAGACTGCGAAGTACGGGATCTCGCGCTCGGCGCACCACGCGGCCACCTCGTCCGAGCGCTCAGCGGCACCCGGCACGTCCACCTTGTTGCCGACGATGATGCGCGGCCGGTCCGCGAGCTCCTCGGCGTGCGAAGCGAGCTCGTTGTCGATGACCGCGATGTCCTCGAGTGGATCGCGCTGCTCGTAGCCACCCGAGAGGTCGACGACGTGCAGGATGAGCGCCGTGCGCTCGATGTGACGCAGGAACGCGTGGCCGAGGCCGGCGCCTTCGCTCGCACCCTCGATGAGACCGGGGATGTCTGCCACGACGAACGAGCCCTCGCCGCTCGACACCACGCCGAGGTTAGGGACTAGCGTGGTGAAGGGGTAGTCGGCGATCTTGGGCCGAGCGGCGCTCATGCGCGCGATGAGCGACGACTTGCCTACACTCGGCAGGCCCACGAGCGCGGCATCGGCCAGCAGCTTGAGCTCGAGCTCGATCCAGAGCTCCTCACCCGGCACGCCGAGCTCGGCGAAGGTGGGCGCGCGACGCGTGGACGTCACGAAGTGCCGGTTACCGCGGCCGCCGATACCGCCGCGGACCACGACGAGGCGCTGGCCGTCGGTCACGAGGTCGCCGATGACCTCTCCCGAATCAGCGTCCCTCACGAGCGTGCCGCAGGGCACGTGCAGGAGGAGGTCGGCACCGGTCGCGCCGTCACGGCCGGAGCCCTTGCCGTGCGTGCCGCGCTCGGCCTTGAAGTGGCGCCTGTAGTGGAAGTCCAGGAGCGTGGAGAGCGACCGGTCGGCCACGAGCACCACGTCGCCACCGCCCCCGCCATCGCCACCGTCCGGGCCGCCCTTGGGAACGTGCGCCTCGCGACGGAACGACGCGCAGCCCGCGCCGCCGTCACCGGCCTTTACGTAGATCTTCACTTCATCGATGAACATGCTGTCAGTCTCTCCCACTCTGGCCACAATATGGACGAGGCCCCCCGCAGTCGCGGGAGACCTCGTCGGAAATAGCTATGCATGCCGCCGGAAACGGAGGTGCGTCACTCCGCCACAGGAAGGACGTGCACCCGGCGGTCCTTGCCGCGCGTGAACTCGACGACGCCGTCAATCTTGGCGAAGAGGGTGTCGTCCCGGCCGAGCCCGACGTTCTGACCCGGCTTCAGCTTCGTGCCGCGCTGGCGGACGAGGATCGAGCCCGCGGTCACAATCTGGCCCGAGAAGCGCTTGACGCCGAGGCGCTGGGCCTGGGAGTCACGCCCGTTACGAGTTGAACCCATACCTTTCTTGTGAGCCATAGTTCATCACCCTCGGTCTCAGGGACGACATCCGGAAGACGGCGTCCGTATCACTCGACTACATGCACCTCCGCCGAATCGCCCACAGGCGTCCGACAGGTGCGATCCGTACCGCGACTGCTACTCGGCCGCGACGGCCTCGGCTGCCACGGGCTCGCCGGCGGCCACCTTGGTGTCGCCGATACCCACACTCAGAACGCGCACCGCGGTCTGCAGCTGGCGGTGGCCCTTCTTCACGCGATACCCCTTGCGCTTCTTGAACTTGAAGACGATCTTCTTCTCGCCCTTGAAGTGCTCGAGCACCTCGGCGCTCACCGCCGCATCGGAGACCTCGGCGGGCGTTGCCCACACACGGTCACCATCGGCGACCATCAGCACCGGCAGAGAGACGACCTCTCCCACCGCTGCATCGATCTTCTCGAGAGCAACAAGCGAGCCTGCCTCAACTTTGGCCTGCTTGCCGCCTATATTGACAACCGCATACATGGGCTATCTCTCCACTCAGCCGGAATTCACGCGAGCCGAAATCCTAACAGAGAAAGAGCGCGCGCGTCAACGCGAGCGCCGTTTACGACTCGGCGGTCATGGAGCCGGTCTTGCCTTCCATGAGGACACGGGCCTCCATCGGCCCTGCGTCGGCATCGACGATGAGGTTCACCTGCTTGCCGCTCTCAGCACGCAGCAGGGCGACGGTGTTCTGACCCGGCGCGGTCACGAGCGCGTACGCCTCGGGATGAAGGCCGATGAGATACGCTGGCGAGCGGCCCGTCATGAGGATCTCCCGCAGCCGGCGCTCGACCATGATGCGCTTGGTGGTGTCCGAGAGGACACGCCCCTCACCGTGACAGAGCGGACACGGCTCCATGAGCATCCCGGCGAGACCGTCGGTGACGTTCTTGCGCGTGAGTTCGAGCAGCCCGAGACGCGACATCTCCGAGACGCGCGTCTTCGTCCGGTCCTGCTTGAGCGCCTCGCTCAGACGGTCCACGACGCGCTGGCGGTGTGCGGCGTCCTCCATGTCGATGAAGTCGACGACGATGATGCCGCCGATGTCCCGCAGCCGAAGCTGGCGCACCACCTCGGCAGCGGCCTCGAGGTTCGTCTTCAGCACGGTGTCCTCGAGACTCCGCCTCCCGACATAGCTCCCCGTGTTCACGTCGATAGCCGTGAGCGCCTCGGTCTGATCGATGGCGATGTAGCCGCCCGAAGGAAGCGGCACCGTGCGCTTGAGGGCCGTTTCGATCTGCGGCTGCAACTCGTAGGCGTCGAAGAGCGACTGCCGTTCCCGATAGAGGTGCGCGCGCTTGGCGAGCCGCGGCGCGGTCTTCTTGAGGAGCGAGACGACCTTCTCGTAGGTGCGCTTGTCATCCACCACGAGCGCGCGGAACTCGTCGCCGAAGGCGTCCCGCACGATCCGCAGCGCGAGATCCATCTCCGAGTAGACCATCTCGGGGGCGAGTCCTTCGCGGGCCTGCGTCTCGACTCGGCGCCACAGGCGCAGCAGGAAGTCGATATCCTCCTCGAGCTCGCTGGCGCCGCTTCCCGAAGCGGCGGTTCGCACGATGGCGCCGAGTCCCTCGGGCACGAGCGGCGCCACGATGCCGGTGAGGCGGTCGCGCTCCTCCTCGGCGAGCTTGCGCGAGATCCCCACGACCGACGAGAACGGCATCAGCACGACGTAGCGGCCGGGCAGCGTGATGTCCATCGTGAGGCGCGCGCCCTTGGTACCCATCGGGTCCTTGAGAACCTGCACCATGAGCTTCTGTCCGGGCTTCACGAACGACTGGATCTCCGCCTTCATGGTGCCCTTGACACCGTCCGGGCCGATGATCTCGTCCAGGCCGAGGAACGCGTTCTTCTCGAGGCCGATGTCGACGAAGGCCGCCTGCATGCCGGGCAGCACGTCGCGCACCACGCCGAGGTACACGTTACCCACGACGCTCCGCTTGGGGCGCTCGAGGTAGAGCTCGACGAGGCGGCGGTCTTCGAGAACCGCCACGCGCGTCTCGTGGATGTCGTGCGAGATGAGCATCTCGCGCAGGATGTCGGCGGCCACCAGTGGTCTCCGCTACAGCGGAGCGCGCCAGCCCTCGGTATCCTCGATGTAGAGACCGGTGCGCGTGACCACAGGAGCAGCCTTCTCTCCGAAGGTCGCACCGACGACCGCCTCTGGTCGCAGGGAGCCCGCGTCACCCATCCGTACGGCGATCTCAAGTGTCGGTACACCCTCGGACACCCTCACCACCGGCTCCTTCGGGAGCGCGTGGGAGAGGTCGAAAACCTTGGTCTTGCCCTTGTGATCGACGCTCAGTGTTCCGGTCTCGAGCAGGATACGTAGCGCTTGCACGCCTTCCTGGAGCGGCATCCCCCTTTCCATGCGGACATCGTATGTCGCCACGGTCAACGCGGCGCCCAGGGATGGCTCCGAGGGCGACACGTACCCCGAGGCGAGCGGTGCCAGGTCGTCCGGTGTGCTGGCCCGTAGTGCTGCGAACGCCTCCTCGAGCGGCACGAACCGGTTGAGGAGCACATCCAGGTACTCGCTTTCGCTCGCGGTACCCACGGGCAGTGCCGGGCCGAAGGACAACCGCACCCTCGGAGTGAACCCTTGGCTCACAGCATACGGCAATCCGGCGCGTCGTACAGAGCGTTCCACCGCGCGCGCCACCTCGAGATGCGACAGGAACCGCAGACGACCGGCCTTCTGGAAGCGCACTCTGAGACGGAATCCGTCAGCCACGGCGTCCTCCCTCGGCCTGGACGATGATATCGGGCCCGCCGGGCGTGCAGACGCCACACCCCGTGCACTCGCCGAACGTGCAGTCCTCGGTCGTCTCTCCGCGCTCGGCACGCTCCCGTTCGAGGCGCAGGAACGCCTCCGAGATGCCGCTGTCGATATGCGCCCACGGAAGCGGCCCGCCGACCGTGAACGGGCGAGATGCCACCGCGGCCGCGTCGATTCCGCACCGCTCGAACGCGTCGAGCCACCGGCCGAGTGAGAAACGCTCCGTCCATGCGTCGAAAGCCGCGCCCGCGCGCCATGCCGCCTCGATGGCGTCCGCGAGGGAGCGGTCGCCGCGGGCGAGCACCGCCTCGAGGAACGACGTCTCGGCATCGTGCCACGAGAGGTCCACGCCCTTGCG
>CAYMSA010000006.1:0-24945 GCA_964392965.1 uncultured Coriobacteriaceae bacterium | reverse complement strand
CCGCCTCGAGGAACGACGTCTCGGCATCGTGCCACGAGAGGTCCACGCCCTTGCGCGGCATATGCTCGCGCAGCAGACGCTGACGCCGCCCGATCTCGTCGCGGGTGATCTGGCCGTCCCACTGGAAGGGTGTGTGCGCTTTGGGCACGAACGTGGAGACCGAGACCGCGATGCGGACACCTCCCCGCTCGGCCGGGGGCGTGACCTCACGGGCCGTCTTGACCACCCGTGCGACGAGCTCGCCGATGGCGGCCACGTCCTCATCGGTCTCGGTGGGAAGCCCCAGCATGAAGTAGAGCTTCATCCTGCGCCAACCCGCTCCGAAAGCGGCCTCGACGGTGCCGAGCAGCTCGTCTTCGGTGATGTTCTTGTTGATGGCGTCGCGCAGGCGTTGCGAACCTGCCTCAGGGGCGAACGTCAGACCGCTCTTGCGTCCCTCGCCGAGCAGCCGCGCGAGGCCGAGCGTGAACGAGTCCACGCGCAGCGACGGCACCGACACCGAGACGGCCGTGCCCTGCAGACGACGCGTCAGGCGCCGCATGATGTCCTCCAGCTGCGAGTGGTCCGCCGTGGAAAGCGACGTGAGAGAGACCTCCTCGTAGCCGGTGCACGCCAGCGCGCCGAGCGCGTCGCGGACGATCGAGTCCGCCGAACGTTCCCGGACGGGGCGGTAGATCATCCCGGCCTGGCAGAAGCGGCAGCCGCGCGAGCAACCGCGCAGCACCTCGACGGTCACCCGGTCGTGGACGACGTCGGCGTACGGCACCACGGGGCAGCGCGGCGATGGCATCGCCTCGAGGTCGCGGAAGATCCGCCTGCGCACGCGCCGCGGAGCGTCGCCGCGCGGCTCGAGTGCCCCGGTCGCTGAGAGCTGATAGAGGCCGGGGACGTAGACGCCCTCGATGGCCGCGAGCGCCTCGAGGACCTCCGCGCGGCTCGCACCCGCGTCCCGGGCGGCCCGGTGCGCCGCGATGATCTCCGGGAGCACGTCCTCGCCGTCACCGATGACGATGGCGTCGAAGAACAGTGCCACGGGCTCGGGGTTGTGCGCCGAGGGTCCGCCGCCGATGACGAGCGGGTGCCCCTCCCCTCGTTCGGCCGAGCGAAGCGGCAGACCGGCGAGGTCGAGTGCCTCGCAGATGTTCGTGTAGGTGAGCTCGTAGGGCAGTGTCACGCCGAGCAGATCGACCTCGGCAAGCGGCAGACACGACTCGAGCGTGAAGAGCGGTACCCCCGCCTCACGCATGGCGGCCGCCATATCCGGCCAGGGCACGAAGACGCGCTCGACCGCGCAGACGCCGTGCTCACGCACCCTCTCGGCGAGGATCTGCAGGGCCTGGTTGGCCATGCCCACCTCGTAGGCGTCGGGGTACATGAGCGCCACGCGGTAGTCGGCTTCGGCGTCAGCGGAGGCGTTCCACTCACGGTCGATGTAGCGCGCAGGCCGCTCGATGGTGGCCAGCAGCGGCTCGATGCGGTCCCAGAGGCCCGGGGCCATCCTCACTCTCCGTCCGGCGCGGGCGGAAGCGCGATCGGGGCATCGGTTGCGGTGGACGTCTCGCGGCCCGACGGCTCTGCGACACTGGACGACGTCCGGCGATCGGAGCGCCCGGCAGCGGAGAAACCCCGGCGCACCGCACGGATACGGCGAGACGAAGCGCCTTTGCGCGGCACCTTCTCGGCCGCGGATTGCGCCAGCTCGCGCAGGCGCGCGGTCACCCTGCCGATGTCCGCATCCTCTTCGAAATAGCCGATTGCCGTGTGGCCCATCGCGTAGGTTCCCGTGTAGCCGATGCCGCCCTTGACGGCCCAACCGAGCACCGGCACCGCGACGAGTGCCTGCCGGGCGACCGCCCGCAGGAGGAAACCGCCCCCCACGACGGCCGCGAGCTCCTTCACCCGGTCCACGCCGAGCGGCTGACCGTAGACCGCCGCGATCTGCAGCAGCATCTTCGCCTGATTGGCGGTCATGATCGGCATGTCGGCACCAGGGACGATCGCGATGACGCCCACCATGGCGTTCTGGATCGACGTCGTCTTGACGATCTCCTCGGCCACCGCACGCCGCATGAACGCGAAGTTGCGCGCAAGCGCCAGACGCAGCGCCGCGAGATGATCGCTCATCCACGTGCCCAGTCTGCCGATGAGACGCTCGGGATCGGTGTCCATGAGCACGTCCTCGCCGGGGTGATGGAGCGCATCGGCGACACGCAAACGATCGGCCTCCTCGCCGAGCGCCAGGACCACGCACGGGACGTGCGATGCACGCACCGAGCCGACCGCGTCGCGCAGCGGCCGCCCGCAGGAGCCGGCCAGTGCGATCACCACATCGATGTCCGAGGCGACGGCGTACGGCCGCCCGACCTCGGCCACGTCGACCTGCAGACTCGCGTTCGCCGTCGCCGGGCGCAGCGCCTCTCGGGCCGCGTCGATGAGCGCGTCGGCGGCGTCGAGTTCGACGATCACTGCGACACGTGTCGGCCGGTCACGTTCCTCGGTGTACCGGGCCCCGGTCTGCATCAACTCACGCACGTCGAGCGGAATCCCTGCTATAGCCATCGGTCCCCTCCTTACGCTGCTTGCGATCCGTACCGGCGCGCCCACACCGAGAGCAACAGGCCCACCGCGCCAAGATTCGTCACCATCGAGGAGCTCCCGAAGCTCATGAACGGCAGCGGTATCCCCGTGATCGGCATGATACCTATGGTCATGCCCATATTCTCGAGTATCTGGAACAACCACATCCCGAGTACGCCGATCGCGATGAGCGACCCGAACAGGTCGCGCGACGACGTGGCGATGGCAAGCGCCACCAGCAGCAGGGCGAGATAGCACGCGAGCAGCACCAGGCCGCCCATGAAGCCGAGTTCTTCTCCGAGCACCGCGAAGATGAAGTCCGTGTGACGCTCGGGCAGGAAGTTGAGGTTCGACTGCGTGCCGGCCCCGAGCCCCTTGCCGGTGATGCCCCCCGAGCCGATGGCGATCGTCGACTGCCGCAGGTTGTAGCCCGCCCCGGTGGTGTCCGCCTCGGGATCGATGAAGACCGTCAGCCGGTCCATCTGATACTCATCGAGCAGATCCAACTGCACGATCGCGAAGACACCGAGGGCGGCCAGCAGGCCGATAGCGATGAAGTACCTGCCCTTCATGCCAGCGGCGACCGCCATGACGAGGGCGGTGGCGATGAACACCAAGCTCGTGCCGAGGTCCGGCTGCAGCAGCATGAGCGCGACCGCGCCCACGACTACGGCTGCCACCTTGAACACCTGCGGAAGCGTCTCGATACGCCCCTTGAAGGTCGACATCACCCATGCGAGGACGACGATGAAGAGCAGCTTGGCGGGCTCGGAAGGCTGGCCCACCTGCACACCCAGGAACTGCACCCACGACCGGGCGCCCTTCTGCTCCACACCCACGCCGGGGATGAGCGGACTGATGATGAGCACGGCACAGAGCACTCCGAGGACGCCGATCCAACCGGAGTAACGACGGTAGTCGATCGCCCACAGGATCACCATCACGACGAGGCCCACGCCGATGCCGAGGAGATGGCGCATCATCGTGCTCGTGGCCACGGTGGCCGAGGAGACGATGAGTGTCCCGTAGGCGGTCAGCAACAGGGTCGCCACCACGAGCGGGACGTTGATCGCGGTGAGCAGCCGCCCCGTCCGGGACTTGTCGACCGGCCTCATCGTGAGACGTCCGTCGTGTGGACCGTGGCGAGCTCCTGATCGAGAAGGGCTGCCAGTATGTTCCTGCCGGCGGGCGCGGCGATCGAACCGCCGTGGCCGCCCTGCTCAACGATGACCGCCACCGCGTACCGCGGCTCATCGGCAGGCGCATACCCGCAGAACCACGCGTAGTCGTCCTTGCCTTTCACCTCGGCCGTACCCGTCTTGCCGGCCACGGTCACGCCGAAACCCCTGAACGCGCCCTTGGCGGTCCCGGACTCCGTGGCAGCAATAAGCCCTGCGCGGATCACGTCGAGCGCCGAACTCGAGACACCTGTCTCGGCCAGCATCGTCGCTTCGGTGCTGCGCACCGGCGCTCCCTCGCTGTCGAGAACGGACTGCAGCAGGTACGGCGTCATCACGACGCCGTCGTTGGCGATGCCCGCGTAGACGAGCGCCATCTGGAGCGGAGTGGCGAGCATGTCGCCCTGCCCGATGGCCATGTTCACGGTGTCGCCCGGGAGCCAACGCTGGTACTCGGGGTAGTTGCGGTTGTACTCGGCCTTCCACTGCGCGTCAGGCACCCGGCCCGACACCTCTCCCGGAAGATCGACGCCGGTCTTCGAGCCGAGCCCGAACGCCCTCGCCTCGGCCTGCAGCTCCTCCTGATTGCGCTGGTAGAGCAGGTAGCCGATCTCATAGAAGACGACGTCGCACGACTGCGCCATGCCGCTCACGAGGCCCTCCGTGCCGTGTCCCGAATGGTCCCAGCACCACTTGGGCCACTGCTTGCCCATCTCGGTCCAACGCCCGTTGCACACGAACGTCTGGTTCGCGGCCACCGCACCCGACTCGAGGCCCGCGAGCCCCGTGATGACCTTGAAGGTCGACGCCGGCGGATAGGCGGCCATGACGGCCCGGTTGTTGAGCGGATACTCGCTCGCTTCGTCCGTGAGCGCCTCCCACGCCTGCGTGCTGATGCCGCCGAGGAACTCCGCGGGGTCGTACGTGGGCGCGCTCGCCATCGCAAGGACCTCGCCGGTCTCGATGTCCACCGCGACCGCCGCTCCCGCGACCGCGTCGCGATAACCCTGGCTGTGCGCCTCGGCAAGAGCCGCCTGCAGCTGCTGCTCGGCCACACGCTGCACCTCGATGTCGAGCGTGAGCGTGATGTCGTTGCCCGCGCGCGCGGCCTCCTCGCTCACAACGCGTTGCGGCACGCCGCTCGCGTTCACCTCGATGCGTCGCCAGCCCTTGTCGCCCTGCAGCACGCTCTCATACTGGAGCTCGATGCCTGACTTGCCGACGACATCGCCAATCTCGTACCCGGCGTACTCGTCCTGGTTCTCGTACTGACTCTCCGATATGGTCCCCGTATAGCCGAGGACGTGCGCCGCGAGCGTGCCCTGCGGGTACTCGCGAACCGCGATTTCCTCGACCCTGGCCCACGGGAAGTCGGTCTGGCGCTCGAGTAACTGCGCCGCGACCTCCATCGTGATGTCACTTGCGACAACACGCGGCCTGAGCGCCTCGAGCCGGACATCAGCCACGTCACTGAAGATCTCCTCGGGAGTCCTGCCGACCATGGCGGCCAGCTCGCCGAAGAGCTCCGCGAGTTCCCGCGTGGTGGGATCGTCGGAGTCGTCGTCGTTGCGCTGGCGTGCGAGGAGCGGCGCGACCTCCTCGGCCGACGGGTCGACGGTGATCGAGAGTGACGAGCGGTTGATGACG
Source organism: uncultured Coriobacteriaceae bacterium (assembly GCA_964392965.1). Lineage (GTDB taxonomy): Bacteria > Actinomycetota > Coriobacteriia > Anaerosomatales > Anaerosomataceae > CAYMSA01. The sequence continues at coordinate 19,543 of CAYMSA010000006.1, read as the reverse complement.
AGCGGGACGCCGTTGCGGTCGTAGATGCTTCCGCGTGGCGCCGCGAGTGAGATCTCGCGGACACGGTTGTTATCGGCGCGCTGCGCGTAGGCCTCCCCGTTGAGCACCTGCAGGACCCAGAGGCGCACGAGCAAAGCCGAGAGCACCGCAATGACGAGCACTGCGATGACCGCGAACCGGGATTTCATGTGCTGACGGAAGTCCGACATCTATGCAGACGACTCCAGAAGGGACTCTCGGGGTGACGGATCAGGCGACGCGCCGGAACGACCTGACCGACCGGTCGGAGCGCAGAAGGCGCGCGAGCCACGGGTAAGCGAGCACCAGTAGGACGGCATTATACAACGCGCGGGGAATCACGACCGTCAGGAGCGCCTGCCCGAATGAGGGGCCCACGCCGAGGACCGTCAGAAGGACCAGGTAGAGCGTATCGCCGATGAGTGCGGCAACGAACGCGATGACCGCAGGCGCATGCCATCCCTCGGCGAAGAGACTCGACCGCAGCAGGCCGGCACCGTATCCCACGAGGGTGAGTACGAACGCCCACGCTCCGACGGGCCCCGTGCCGATCAGGTCGAGCAGGAGCCCGGCGACGAAGCCCGCTGTCGCGCCGGCCGAGGCCCCCTGGAGGAACGCCAGGGTGATGACCACGAGCAGCGGCAAGTTGGGGACGACCCCGAAGACCGCTATGTGCGGGGCGAACATAAGCTGCACGACGAACGCTCCGAGGAGCGCGAGCGCGGCCGGGCCGAATCGCGAGCTCATTCGACCGCCTCCGTACTGCCCGTGACGGCGGCGCCTACGAGCACCAGCACCTCTTCGATCGACCCGATGTCCACGCGTGACTCGAGCCGGACATCCGGATAGAGTTCTCCGCGCCGAACATCGACGGCGATCACGTCGCCGAGGACGATGCCCTTCGGGAACACACCGCCGATGCCGCTCGTGATAACCACGTCACCAACCACCGGGGCCGTGGCCGGATCCACGAAGTCGAGCGTCAGCGCCTGCTCGACGGACCCCACTGCGATACCGGGAGTCCGGCTCGACTGCACGATCGCGGCCACACCGCTCTGTTGATCGGTGATGAGCCGGACGACGGCCGAGCTGGCGGTCACCTCCACGACCTGGCCTACCAGCCCGCCGGCGGCCACCACCGGCATACCCGGCTCCACGAAGTCTTTCGAGCCGCGATCGATGGTTATCACGCCCTCCCACGAACTCGTCGGTCTACCGATCACCCGGGCGCCGATGCTGGCGTACTCGTTCTCGTCGGCGAAGGACACGAGCCCCTGCAGCCGCTCGTTCTCCTGGCGTGCCTCCTCGAGCTCCACGAGGCGCGCCCGGAGCTCCTCGTTCTGCGCCTCGAGCGCCTGGAGGCGATCCCGGGACACACCGAGTCCCTCGAAGAAGTCGCCTGCAGCCCGTATAGGTGAAGTGACCGCAGTGCCCGCGCTCTGGACGGGGGCCGCCAGCGCGAGGGCGACCCGACGGGCGCCATGAAGGACGCCTGTGTCGCTCTCCCTGAAGTAGAGGGTGAGCGACACGAGCGACAGCACGATGAGTACGATGAGGAGCGTGGGGTTCCCACGCTTGGGCTCAGGTTGCCCGACACGCATGACACGCCTCCGATGCTAGCGCGAGACGGTCAGAACCTTCTTGAGGACATCGATCTCTTCGAGCGCCTGCGCGGACCCGAGAACCACATTGATGAGCGCGTTCTCCGACACGTGCACCGGCATGCCCGTCTCGACCCGGATGCGTTCGTCGAGCGCCCGCAGGAGTGCGCCGCCGCCGGTGAGCACGATACCGTACTCCATGACGTCGCTCGCGAGCTCGGGCGGTGTGCGCTCGAGTGTGCCTTTGACCGCCGCCACGATCGCCTGCGTCGGTTCCTCGAGGGCCGAGCGGATCTCCTCGGATGAGACCTGGAACGTCCTCGGAAGGCCGGTGAGCAGATCGCGTCCGCGGACCTCGACGTCGAGCTCCTCTGTGAGCGGGTACGCCGAGCCGATCTCGAACTTGATCTCCTCGGCGGTGCGCTCACCGATGAGGACGTTGAACTCCTTCTTGATGTGGGCGATGATCGCCTCGTCGAACTCGTCCCCGCCGATGCGGATGGACTCGGAGACGACGATCCCCCCGAGCGAGATGATCGCAACCTCAGTGGTGCCGCCGCCGATGTCGACCACCATGTTCCCGGTGGGTTCCTGCACGGGAAGACCCACGCCGATCGCCGCGGCCATCGGCTCCTCGATCAGGAACGCACTGCGGGCGCCGGCCTGCATCGTGGCCTCGAAGACCGCGCGCTTCTCGACCTCCGTGACGCCACTCGGCACGCAGACGACAACCCGCGGCTTGGGCTGCCACGGGAATCGCCTCACGCGCGTCTTGCTGATGAAGTAGCGCAGCATCGCCTCGGTCACATCGAAGTCAGCGATGACGCCGTCCTTGAGCGGCCTGATAGCCACGATGTTGCCCGGCGTGCGGCCGAGCATACGTTTCGCCTCGGAACCCACCGAGAGCACCCGACGGGTGTCCCTCTCCACTGCCACGACTGACGGTTCGATGAGCACGATGCCCTTGCCGCGGACCGACACGAGCGTGTTAGCGGTGCCGAGGTCCACCGCCATGTCTCCGCCCCATGAACCGAAGAACGTATCGATAAGCGACAAGTCGCCGTCTCCTCTCGAGGCACACCGGCCGTACGCCGGACGTCGCTCAGGATGGCCGGATGCGGCGCACAGGACATGATGGCCCTGTGGCCAGCGCACATACGTCCGAAGTGTACCAGACATACCCCGGGAGAACACAGCCGTCATACGCTCGTGAACCGCGCTGTCGTGCCGTCGGCGGCCTACATGAGTCCCGACTCCTTCAGGCTCGCGTACTCCCCACCGCTGCCGATGACGACGTGATCCAGCAGGTCGATGCCGAGGATGTCTCCCGCCTTCACCAACCGGCGCGTGAGTTGGATGTCTGCCCCCGACGGTGTGGGATCCCCGCTCGGATGGTTATGGACGACCACGAGTGAGGCGGCGGACGCGCGCACCGCGTCCTTGAAGAGCTCCCTCGGATGGACGATCGAGGCGTTGAGACTGCCGACCGACACCTCGAACATCCGCAGGAGCTGGTTCTTCGTGTTGAGCGCGAGCGCCCAGAAGTGCTCGCGGTCGAGGCCCCAGAGCTGCGGGCCGCAGATGTCGACCACGTCCGTCGCACTCGACACGACCGCCCTCAGGCCCCGCCCTCCGGCCGCAGCCCGCCGTGTGAGCTCCACCGTGGCAAGGAAGCGTGCCGCCGTCATCGGCCCGACGCCCTCGAAGCAGTACAGGTCATCTGCGCACAGGCGCCAGATGCCGTCGGGCATCGGGTAGTGTCCGAGAACCCCCTCGCCGAGGGAGTCATCGCCGCTGCCCAGCGCGAGCGTGAGGAGTGCGGCGTCGGAGACGACTGCGCTCTGGCCGTACAGCACGAGGTCTCGCGCCTTGACGTTCTCCCCCGGCAGACGTGGTGTCATCCTGGTCCCCCTGATCGTGGTCACGGTATGCGGGTACCAGTCTCACCCGCGAGCATTACCACGACCTATCCGGAGGTGAAACACGAAGGACGCGGCACGCCCCCGGCTAAGCCGGTGAACGTGCCGCGTCCTTCGAGAGCTACGAGAAGAAGATGGCGATCTCGCGCTCGGCACTCGCAGGCGAGTCCGAACCATGGATGATGTTCGCATCGAGCGTCAGACCGAAGTCACCGCGGATGGTGCCCGGCGCCGCATCCCTGGGGTTGGTGACACCCATCAGCTTGCGCACGACGACCACGGCTTCAGGGCCTGAGATGACCATCTTCACGACGGGACCGGACGTGATATAGGCCACGAGTCCTTCATAGAACGGTTTGCCCTCATGCTCGGCATAGTTGGCCGCGGCCTGCTCGGGCGTGACCATCCCGAGCTCGAGACGTTCGATGGTGAGGCCGACCTGCTCGAAACGGGCGACGATGGCGCCGACGAGCCCGCGGGCCACGGCGTCCGGCTTGATCATGCAGTAGGTCTTCTCGCTCACAGGTACTCCTTCGACGAACGGGTACGACGGTACATAGCGCGACGGCCGGACGAAACGGTCGCTCGCGGGCGGATCGAAGAGCTATCCGCCGTCCAACGAGCTGAACGAGTTGGCAATCCCGTTCACCTTCCACCCGACGCCCTCGCGCGCAAGAGCCACATCATAGGTGACCACTCCGCCTTCGGCCAGCGTCACATCGACCCGCACGCTCGAGGTGCGTGCCGAGCGCTCCACGCCCGTGATGTCGAACGACTTCACCTTGGCGGGCATCACCGCCATCGCCTTGGCGACGTCGGTCGCCGGGACGGCCACCCAGTACCCGGTGACATCCTCGCCAACCACGTGCGCGTCGATCAGCCCCTCGACGGTCATCTGCTGCGTGGGGTAGCCCAGACCGTAGAGATACGCGGCAGCGCAACCACCCACTACGATGATGATGACCGCGACAGCCGTCACGATACTCACCCAGAGGGGCTTGGCCGCACGCTGCTGCGTCCTCTCCTCCTTGCGCGCCGAGCGGGCCGCCTCGCGAATCTCCGCCTCGGTGATCGTGAAGAACTGCGTGTCATCGTCCTCGGGTTCGTCCGCCAGCATCATGACCTGCGAACGCATCGGGCCGGTCGCATCGGGCGGGAGCTCATCGGCGAGCTGGTCCCCGGCGACATTGAGCAGGCTCGCCCGGTAGGCAGCGGCGAGCGCCGGCGAGAACTCATGGCCGAACTCGCTCCGGGCGCGGTCGAAGGACCTCACCGCGCGTTCGTGCATGCCGAGCGCGGCGTACGCCATGCCGAGGTTCGCCGCGGCCCGCCCCCGGCCCGCGTACCCCGTGAGGTCGGTCGCCGCCCGATAGGCCTCGACGGCGTCTTCAGGTCTGCCGAGCTTCATGTAGCAGAGGCCGAGGTTGTTGAGTGCCTTACCCGGGTCGGGGTTTGCCGGGTCCAGAACGGCCTCGCGGTACGCCTCAACCGCGTCCTCGAGGCACCCGACCTCGAAACACGCGCCCGCAAGTCCCTGGAGTGCGCGATAGCGCGTCTCGCAACCGGACATCTCGAGCGCCGAGCGGAACACCTCAGCTGCCGAGTCGTAGTCCTTGAGCGCCGAACGCACGGTGCCGAGATTGCAGGCCACCGTCGCCCGGTCGGCGTACTCGACGTCCTCCAGAGCGCGCTCATACGCGTCCGCGGCGTCTTCAAGACGCTTCAGCTTGAGCAGCGCGTTGCCTGCCCGGTGGTACGCGTAGCCGGCGTCGTGCGCGTCCGTCGCCACAGCACCGAGATACTCCGCCGCCGCGGTCGACCAGTCTCCCGACGCGTACGCCTCGTCGGCACGTGCAAGCCGGGCATCATCCACGGCGCGCCCCCTAGCGAAGTATCGTCACAGACAGGATCTCATCCCCCACACCGAGGTCGTGCACGACGTCCATCCCCTCGGTGACCTGGCCGAACACGGTGTACTGTCCGTCGAGCATGGGCTGCGGCTCGAGGCAGATGTAGAACTGCGAGCCCGCCGAGTCCACATCGCGCGAGCGCGCCATGGAGAGCGTCCCCGTCTCGTGCGGGTGCTGGCTGAACTCGGCCTTCTGCTGCCAACCGGGACCGCCGGTGCCGAGACGCGGATCGCTCGGAAGCGGCATCCGCTGGTTCAGCCGCCCCACGATCTCGATGACCTCTTCAGCCGTCAGGTCCTTCGTCTGCGGATCCCCGCCCTGCGCCACAAAGCCCGGGATGACCCGGTGGAATTTGATGCCGTCGTAGAAGCCGGAGGAGGCGAGCTCCACGAAGTTGCCGACGGTATTGGGCGCGTCGGCCGCGAAGAACGAGATCCCTATGCGGCCCTTCGAGGTTTCGATGACCGCGGATTCGCTACCGGTGAGCTCGATGGATGGTATGTGCACTGGTTCCTCCTAGTCCATGGCCGCAGGCCGACTGCGCCGGCGCGACCCGGGTGCGAACATCGCGTCCCATTCTAACAGCGGCCCCCCGGTTAGTCAGCGGCAGGTGGTCCGTGACGGGCGCGCCTCTTGTGTTATCGTTGCAGCACGTCGTCACCCGCACTGCGGCTGTCGGCGGACCGCGTTGAAACGGGCTGGTGTGTCGGATCCTGCCTCGTCGTCCGCGTGGCATGCGTTCCGATACATCGAACCGCTGGAGACACTCGAAGCGTGTTTCTTGAGGAGGCGATGTGGTATGGGCGCGCCCAGCACGGACAGGATCCGCAACGTCGTTCTGCTAGGCCATGGAGACGCAGGCAAGACATCTCTTGCCGAGGCGATGCTCTTCATGGCAGGACAGACCAAACGCCTCGGCAGCGTCGCGGACGGACATTCTACCCTCGACTACGAGTCCGAGGAGGTCCGCCGCAAGATTACCCTGAACCTCTCCACCGCCCCCATCCAGCACCAGGGCGTCCGCATCAACATCATCGACACGCCCGGCTATGCCGACTTCATCGGTGACGCGGTCGCCGGCATGGAGGCCGCCGAAGCGGCCCTCTTCGTCGTCGACGCCGTCGCCGGCCCGCAGGTCCAGACACGCAAGCTCTGGAAGCTCGCAGACATGATGGGCATCGCGAAGGCGATCTTCATCAACCGCATGGACAAGGAGCACGCCGACTTCGACGCCGCACTCGCGGCCCTCACGGACGCCTTCGGCCACCGCGTCGGGCCCGTGCAGATCCCGATCGGCGCCGAGACCGACTTCCGTGGCGTCATCGACATCATCCGCATGAAGGCCTACCACCACGAGGGCGAGAAGGAGGAGGTCCTCGAGATCCCGGCGGAGCTAGCCGACGCCGCCGAGGAGGCCCGGGACCGCCTGTGCGAACTCGTCGCCGAGGCTGACGACTCGCTCATGGAGAAGTACCTCGAAGGCGAGCGGCTCACGCAAGAGGAGCTCGAGCAGCTCCTCGGTAAGGCCATCGCACAGTCCATATTCATCCCCGTGTTCGTCGGCTCCGCGATCACCCTGCAGGGCGTCGAGGACCTCATGGACGACATCGTCACGTTCTTCCCCGAGCCCACGGCCCACGGCCCGCTGAAGACCGTCGACGGAGCCGAGGTCCCCTTCACCATCGAGGGCGATGTCGCTGTCCACGTGTTCAAGACGCTCTCCGACCCCTACGTCGGCCGGATCAACTACGTCAAGGTCGTCTCCGGCGTGCTCAAGCCGGGCATCGAACTCGTCAACTCGCGCACCGGCAAGAAGGAGCGCATCGCGCACGTCTTCAAGATGACGGGCAAGGAGACGGCTGACGTCGAGGCCGCGCCCGCAGGCGACATCGCCGTCCTCACCAAACTCGCCGATACGCTCACCAACGACACGCTCTCGGCCAGGGGCGACGTCGCCTTCGCACCGCTCCCCCTGCCCGAACCGCTCTATCCCGTCGCCATCGTCGCCAAGACCAAGGCCGACGAGGACAAGCTCGGCTCGGCGCTCAAGGCAACCGTGGATGAGGATCCGGCACTCACGCTGCGCCGCGACGAGGAGACGCGCCAGACGGTCATCACCACCTATGGCGACGCCGCCGTGGACGTCCTCATCAACCGGCTACGCGACCGCTTCCACGTGGAGACCGAGCTCGTCGACCTGCGCATCCCCTACCGGGAGACGATCCGCAAGACGGCGCAGGCCCAGGGCCGCCACAAGAAGCAGACCGGCGGCAGCGGCCAGTTCGCCGACTGCTGGCTCCGGCTCGAGCCCAACCCCGGTGCCGGCTACGAGTTCATCGACGAGATCGTCGGCGGCAGGATCTCCAAGCCGTACATCGTCGCCATCGACAAGGGCGTCCAGGACACGATGGCCTCAGGCGCGATCGCTGGCTACCCGGTACAGGACGTGAAGGTGGCCGTGTACGACGGCAGCATGCACGCGGTCGACAGCAATGAGATGGCTTTCAAGACAGCGGCGCGCATCGGCTTCCGGGCGGCCGCCGAGAAGGCCGATCCGGTCATCCTCGAGCCCATCGCCACCCTCACCATCGAGGTCCCGGACGAGCACGCCGGCGCCGTCATGGGCGACATCTCGTCGATCCGCGGCCGCATCCTCGGCATGGAGGCCCCCGAGCCGGGCCTGCAGATCATCCGTGCTCAGGCGCCGTACGCCGAGGTCGTCCACTACTCGCCGCACCTACGCTCCATCACGAGCGGCACTGGCGCGTACTCGCTCTCCATCGACTCGTACGAACAGGTACCGGGCGACATACAGAAGCGCCTCGTCGAGGAGTACCAGAAGGAGAAGGCCGAGGGACACTAGTACCGGTGTCACCCTCCGCATGAGCGCCGAACGCGTCCGGCCGGCCCTTGAGGGGGCCGGCCGGACGATTCTATTCTCATGGCGCCCTCTGCAAGACTCGAACTTGCGACCTTCTGCTCCGGAGGCAGACGCTCTATCCGCTGAGCTAAGAGGGCGGTTGCGGTTGACCGCCCGAGAACAGTAGCACACGGAAGCTCCAGTTTCCAAGCACGCTCGACGACCGGTATGCTGTGCATCCCACCCTTCTCGGAGAGGCACCACCTATGACCGACGGCAGGCTGCTCGTCATCCTCAATCCGGCCGCCCGCAACGGAACCGCGGCGCAACTCGCCCCGGCGATACGCGAGCTGCTCGCTGCCATCCCACACGACACGGTCATGACCGCGAGTCCGGGCCACGCAGTGGAGCTGGCCGCAGGGGCCTCAGCGTACTCGGCGGTCATCGCGGCAGGCGGCGACGGCACTGCTCACGAGGTCGTGAACGGCCTCATGCGCCATGCGCCGGAGAGTCGTCCGGCGTTCGGCCTCATACCGGTGGGGACCGGCAACGACACCCGGCAGATGCTCGGCATCCCGCAGGACATCGCCCGGGCGGCGCTCATCATCGCCGCTGGCGTCCGCCGTCCGATGGACGTGGGAACCTGCAACGGCACCTACTTCAGCAACTCGTTCTCCGTCGGTTTCGATGCACAGGTGAACGCACGCGCTGTGGAGCGCAAGGTGACGAGCGGCCAGCGAGGCATGGCACTATACCTCACTTCGCTGCTGCACGTGCTCTTCAGGGAGCTCAGGCCTGCACACGTGAGTCTCTCAGTCGACGGACTCGCCGCTGAGCAACGCGATGTGCTGAGCATCGCCGCGACCATCGGGCCTACCTACGGGGGTGGCTTCCGCATCTCCCCCACAGCCGTTCCCGACGACGGGCTACTCGACGTGTGCGTCATCGACCCGCTGACGATCGTCCAGGCGCTTCCCCGACTGCCGTTCGTGATCGTGGGAAAGCACGCGGGTCTCAAGCCGATACACATGTCGCTCCACCGGTCACTGATCATCGAGAGCGAGACGCCGCTCACCGCTCAGACGGACGGCGAGCTCATCTTCGGATCGCGATTCGATATCGGCATCGTCCCCAGGGCCCTCACCTGCATCGTACCGCGCAGCTGAGGACGCTCTACGGAAGCGTGATGGCTTCGTTCGGGCAGACCTGCTCGCAGGTGCCGCACTCGGTGCAGTCGTCCGGGCGTGCGAGCACCGCGATATCATCGAGATCGAGGGCCCCGGTCGGGCATTCGTCCACGCAGATGCCACAGGCGATACACAGGGCTTCGTCGATCACCGGCTTACTCATCAAAGACTCCCCTCAAGAAGTGACGTGCCTCCGAGCATATCGCACGCAGGCGCGTCCGTGTCACGTCGTAAGCGACTATATGCGATTGACACATAGTAGCACCGCACGACTCCCGACGTGAAGCAGGGAGCCGGCCGACGAAGACTACCCGACGTCGTTGGCCCGGACCCACATGTCGGCAGGATCCCACAGGAAGAACGGGTAGTCTCGCGCTCCCAGGACGTCCCACGCATCGCGTGCGATCCGGACCCGCTGCGCCTCGGCCCGCAGCGCCTCTCCGACAGGCGCGAGTCCTATGGCGAGTTCGGCGTTCACGGCCCGTACCTCCAGACCGAGCGTCTTGCGATCGGCGCCGGGGCGCCCAAGCTCGGCGATGAGTCTGTGCTTGCGCGCTGCGAGCGCCTGCAGGTGCTCCCGCTCGGGCGGGGCGAGGTCATCGGATGCCGCAAGGAGTTCGTCGGGGTTGTGCTGGAAACGCTTGAGTCGTCGCTCGGCCTCTGCCACGTCGGCGTCGGTCGTGGCCGGGACACCCAGCGGCAGCAGAAGCGTCAGCGAGGCCACGCAGTAGCCCGGTGGCTCCACGCCGTAGTACGCACGCATGACCGCATCCGTGATGCGGTCGTACCGACCCCCACCGAGGCCATGGATGAAGAGGTCGGCAAGGAACAGCCGCGTGAAGAGCGTGAGTGAGAGTGCCCGTGGCGCGAGGAGAAGTCCCCGGTCAGCGACGTCCTCGGCGACCTCCCCCGGCGTTGCCGCGAGACGCATGAGCTCCCGGCCGCGAGCGGACACCCGGCCGCTGTCGTCGACCGAGACGGCGTGGCGCCCGGTCTCGTCCAGAAGCCAGAACGGCACCTCCACGCCCGTGGCGTCCTCGTGGAGGTCCGGGAACGGTTGCGCCGCCGAGCGTGTATGCGTCGCGCGCCGGTACTCGGCCAGCGCAGCGTTCATCGCCTCGCGGAATCGACCGGCATCGAGCAGGAGTTCCGCCGCAAACCGGCGAAACGCCCGGGTGCGCGCGAGAGATGAGACCGGCAACTGCAGATAGCCCATGCCGAGAGGCGCCTCGATGCACCGCCGCGCTGCGGTGAGAATCGTGGCGAGATCGCCGCCGCCTCGCGCCGCTTCCTCGAGGCACGCGCAGTACACATCGAAACGCCCGATGAGCGCCGGTACGCCAAGCGCGTCGACGGCATCACGTCCCGCCGCGCGGAACGCGGCGAGCTCGGTGGCCGAGGGCGGCGGCGCCTGCAGCCAGGTCGACCCCGTAGCCGCTCCGCGCAGCAGTACGTCCCGGCGCCGGACGACCGCACCCGACCCGGGAACCGAGAATCCCACGCTCCCCACCACGTCCGTATCGACGACAAGGTCCAGGCCTGTTCCGGACACCTCCCGGGTCAGGCGCTCGAGCAGGAAGTCCTTGGCCCAGATACCCGGGTGGTAGAGGTCGGGCTGATGACCGGTCACGACGATCGCTTCGCCCACGACCTCGGGCACGTCGAAACCGATCGATGCCGAGTACGCACGCGCCGCTTCGAGCAGCTCTCCGCGGGCGGATGCCCGCTCCTCGAGTAGCCTTGCCGGCCAACCGCCGCTCTCGGACCTGTTCGCCTCGAGGAGGGCGCTCCACCGCGAGTACGCGGGCTCGAGCACCCACTCCCCGTCCCCTGCCGGCGGCCGATGAGCCGGATGCGCCACCGTCGTCACTCTCCGCTCACAGGAGGTCGACGACCGAGCGGACGACGGGAAGCTCGGGGGCGAAGAACGGCTCTGCCGCCCCGACGCGCCCGAGTGTCCCCCAGTAGCGCGCGATGGCCTCGAGTGTCTCCACGTACCCCGAATTCGCCGTCTGCTCGCCGAACTGCGACTGATAGCTGCTCACGGCGTCGAGCTTCCGGCGGAGCGTCAGGGAGATGTCGATGAGAAACGACGGTGTCGCAGCGGAGCGCAGGTGTACGGGCATGTACCGGTAGAGGCGCGCCGGGTAGTGCGGTTCACCCTGCATCGACGTGCGCGTCAGTTTGGCGAAGAAGCGCGCCGCCTCGGCGATGCTCGCAGCTGCGATGTGGTCGGGATGCGCGTCCTCCGGGTACGGCACGAAGAGCATCCGCGGGCGCTCCACGCGCAGGACCTCGGCGAGAGCCGTGCGGGTCTCGGTGTCATCGGTGAGGTAGCGGTTCGTGAAGCCGAGTGTCAGCCGCCTGCAGCCGAGGATCTCGGCCGCGCGGCCCGCCTCGGCCATCCGGCGCTCGACACTGCCCGACGGTGTCGGCTCGCCGTCCGTGAGGTCGACGATGAGCACGTCGAGACCGTCGGCGGCAAGCGAGGCCACCGTGCCGCCCATGCCGATCTCCACATCATCGGGATGCGCCCCGACGCACACGATGTCAGCCACGGTCGTCTCCCGTCAGCGCGCGATCCCAGACGCGCATGTAGTACTGCAGCCGGTGCGCCGGGTCGTCCAGCTCCTGTCCGAAGGACCGGTCGCCGTCGAAGTAGATGCGCGGCACCGGGAGCTCGATGACCCTGAGCCCGGCACGGTATGCGCTCGCCCACAGCTCGAGCGGCATGGCGTAGCCCGGCTCGGTCAGCCTGAGACGGCGCAGCGCCTCGGCACGATACGCCTTGAAGCCACAGAACGCGTCGGTGAGCGACCACCCGGTGACCGTGTTGATGTGCCGGGTGACCTGCCGGTTCACGCTCTGGCGCTCGGCGGGTGCCATCCCGAGCACCTCGCTACCGGCCAGATAGCGGCTTCCCGAGGCGATGTCGCAGTACTCGAGGGCACGAAGGAGCTCGGGAATGTGCTCGGGCTCGTGTTGCCCGTCGCAGTCCATCGTCACGACTGCCTCGCAACCCGACTCAAGAGCATGCGCGAAGGCGTCCTGCAACGAGCGGCCGTACCCGAGGTTGCGCTCATGGGTAATGACGGTCACCGAGAGACGACCCGCGATTTCGGACAGCACACGGGCGGTACCGTCGGTGGAACCGTCGTCCACCACGAGAATCGGCCCTCGGTGGACGCGTCGCACCGCGACGAGCACGGAATCCACCGTGCGCGCCTCGTTGTAGACGGGCAGCACGACAATCGCATCACACGCGGTAGAGACGCTCACTCGGCCTCACGGATCTCGTAGCTGCTCGTGACCCGCACATCCGGACCGAGCATCGCGCGCACGGAACAGTACTTCTCCTCCGAGAGCCCGATCGCGTGCTCGACGGCCGTCGATTTGATGCCGTGCCCTGTGATCAGGTACCGGATCGTGATATCGCTGTAGAGACGGGGAATCTCATCCCGCTTCTCCGCGTCCAGGTATACCTCGAAGTCGGTGACCCGCTGGCGCTTCTTTTCGAGGATGGACAGCACATCGATGCCCGTGCACCCGCCGAGCGCGTACAGCACGAGTTCCAGCGGACGGACACCGCTCCCCTCGCCACCGTTCTCGGCTGTGGCGTCCATGACGACGCCATGTCCGAAGGAGTCAACCCCGACGAAGCGACGCCCCCGGTTCCAGCGTACGTTGACACGGTCCATCGCTACCTTCTCTCATGACACCGACGGTGCACCGGCGGCCCGGTGCACCGATGCAACTACCTTTCCGGTGTATGCAATGGTAGCGCAGCTTCAGGCGGTTCGCCCCATCATCTGAGCGAGTTCGGCAGGTTCCTTCGACTTCTGGATGGCCTCCTCGTACGTGACGAGACCTGCCTGCAGCAGGATCTTGAGATGCTGATCGAGTGTCTGCATGCCGAGCGCCGAACCGCCCTGGATGATGGTCGGCATCTGGTGGGTCTTGCCCTCACGGATGAGGTTGCTGATCGCCGGTACTCCGAGCATGATCTCCATCGCCATGACGCGGCTCTTCCCGTCGGCACCGCGCAGCAGCGTCTGGGAGAACACACCCTGGAGCGAGGTCGAGAGCTGCATCCGGACCTGCTGTTGCTGATAGGGCGGGAAGACGTCGATGATGCGGTCGACGGTCTCCGGACCGCCGGTCGTGTGCAGTGTCGCCAGCACGAGGTGGCCGGTCTCGGCCGCGGTGAGCGCCGCCGAGATCGTCTCGAGATCGCGCATCTCGCCCACGAGGATCACATCGGGGTCTTGTCGCAATACGCGCTTGAGCGCCGACGCGAACGAGTGCGTGTCCTCGCCGATCTCACGCTGGTTCACGTACGCCTTCTTGTTGCGATGCACGAACTCGATGGGGTCCTCCATCGTCATGATGTGGACCGGTCGCGTGCTGTTGATGTGATCGATCATCGCTGCAAGCGTCGTGGACTTGCCCGAGCCGGTGGGGCCGGTGACGAGCACGAGACCACGGGGACGCTCCGCAAGCCGAGTGCAGACCTTGGGAAGCCCCAACTCCTCGATCGTCGGAATCTTCAGCGGGATGGCCCGAAACACACCACCGATCGAGTTCCGCTGCCGGAAGACATTCGTCCGGAAGCGTGAGAGGCCCGGGATGCTGTACGCGAAGTCCAACTCCAGTTCCTCGGCGAAGCGCTGTTTCTGCTCTTCATCGAGCAGCGCGAGGAGCAGCTCGCGCGTGTCCTGGGGCATGAGCATCCGCGCGCCTTCGACGGGCTCGATGTTGCCGCGCACACGAATACCCGGAGGGCTGCCCGCCGTGATGTGCAGGTCCGAGCCACCCATCTCGATCATCATCCGCAACAGCGTGTTGACGTCCGGCAGGTCGCCCTGCGACCTGGGCTGCTGCTCGCCCGGCGCCGGCGCGACCACCCGGGTCGCGGGTTGCGCGGCTACCTCGCGAACGGGCTTCTCGACGCATACCTGCGGCTCCGCGCGTGTACCCTCTGTGGCCCGTCCATCCTGGACCGCCTGCGCCGGACTCCCGGCGACCACGGCATTCCTCTGCCTCGGGACGGCTGACTCCCGACCGAGCACGCGCAGCACGGTCCCCGCAAGCGTCCCACCTTCGACGGAGGTCGGCAGGTGAGCGACAGCGCCGGCCTGACGCGCACGCGTGGCGGTCGCTTCGGTCGGTTCACCGGTGACGATCATGACGGGTATGGCCGCCAGGTCGGGATCCCGCTTCAGCTCGGCGGTGAGCGCGTAGCCGTCCATCCCCTCGAGTTCGCCATCGGCGACGATGACGTCGGGGCGTCGCTGCCGGGCGATGCCGAGGGCGCGCGGGCCCGACACGGCGCCGAGTACCTCTGCAGATGGCATGACGTCAACGAGAGCCGACCTGGCACCTTCGAGGAAGGTGGCATCGTCATGCACGATGAGTACGGTCGCGTTCGACACGGTTCCTCCTAACACAGCCCATGCGCGGGAACCCTCCACACGACATGAACCGCACGGTCAGTCATACTGAGTATCGGTACGACCAGCGTGAACCTGAACGTCTGAACTGCCACTTTCCTACTGTCGACCCCCACGTGAGGGTCGATTCCTCGAGGAGCCACCGATGTCCGATGTCCGCGTGACCATAGAGAGCCTGGCAAGCGGCGGAGCCGGGGTCGGCCGACTACCCGACGGTCGGACCGTCTTCGTCCCGTTCTCCTGCCCCGGGGACGACGCCGTGGTCCGCGTGGCCGAAGAACACCCCCGTTGGGCCCGCGCAGAGATCATCTCTATCACCACTCCCTCCGCGGACCGCGTCGAACCCCGGTGTCCGTACTTCGGGACGTGCGGCGGCTGTCAGTGGCAGCATGTCGACTACTCGCGACAGATCTCGGCGAAGCATCGGATCGTCACGGACGCCCTCACGCGCATCGGCGGACTCACCGACCCGGTCGTCGACGAGGTCGTCGCCTCGCCGTCCGCGTATGGCTATCGCAACAAGATCGAGCTCTCGACCGCCACGGTCGGCAGCCGGCTCGTCCTCGGCTACACGAAAGCGGGAACGGCGGAAGTGCTCCCGATCGACCGCTGTCCGCTCCTCCCCCCACGCGCTGCGGGCATCCCGGGCCGTCTCGGCGGAGCGCTCCGCTTCCTCACCTCACGCGGTCTCCCCGAAGTCCTGCGGACGACCATCCGGGTTTCGATGAGCGGCGAGGTCGCCGTCGACCTGTGGACGGCGGGTAGCGCGTTCCCGCGCTCACTCGGCGCACGGGTCATCACCGAGGCCACCGGCGCCCGGACGCTCACGCGCACCATCCTGCGCGGTGACCACGAACGGCACGACATCTCGCGAGTCGAGGTTCTCGCGGGACCGGGAGTCTGGCATGAGCGACTCGGTTCCTCGGCGTACGCCGTCTCGGCACCCTCTTTCTTCCAGGTCAACTCCGGCGCGGCGACGGCACTTCAGCGGCTCGTCCGAGACGCGATCGAGCCCGACGGCACCATGCGGGTCGGTGACCTCTACGCGGGCGTCGGCACATTCACGCTGCCGCTCTGCGAGAAGGCGGGCGAGGTGGTCGCGGTCGAGTCCTCGCGCTTCGCCCTCGGCGACCTGCGACGGAACCTCGAGGCGGCCGGCCTCGACGCGGACGTCGTCCCGGGCGATGCCGCGTACGCTCTTCCCGAGCTCGGTCATCCCGACGCCGTGGTCATCGATCCGCCACGCGCGGGACTCAGCACACGCGCCCTCGACGCGCTCACCAGTGCGGGTATCGCGCGCATCGTCTATGTCTCGTGTGACCCCGCGACGCTCGCACGCGACGTCAAAGCCCTGACAGACGCCGGATATCGCGCAGAGCGTTTCACACCCGTGGACCTCTTCCCGCACACACACCACGTGGAGACCGTCGCGCGGCTCGAGCGCTGACGCGTCCCACAGCGATCGTCCGGGATCGCCTGAACGAACCTTGCCGTGAGCCCTTGCCCGTGATACATCTGCGCGGGCATCATATGCACGGGGGACCGCTGTCCGAACCGAGAGACGATCCGAAAGGATGACCCATGTCCGAGCATAACGCTGAACTGCAGGTCGACCTCTTCATCAACAGCGCGGACTTCCCCGCCACGGACTATGACACCGTGCTCGACCCGGGTCGTCTCGATACGGTCGTGGGACGCGTCGCACAGGGAACCGCCGCCGAGGTGGACATCGCGGTCACGGCTGCACACGCCGCGTTCATGTCCTGGCGCATGGTGCCCGCCGAAGAGCGCGCCGCACTCCTGACCAGGGCCGGCGAGGTCCTCAAGGCGGCCATCGACGATCTCGCCCCCCTGCTCGTCCGCGAGCACGGCGGTCTGCTCTCGGAGGTCCGGGGCGACTTCATGGGTGGCTTCGCGAACATCGCCTACTACGCGGGCATCACACCGGCGTTCCTCGAACCCGAGGAGAGCTCCGACGAGCGCGGTTGGACGAGCGTCGAGAAGCGTCCCCGCGGCGTCGTCGCAGCGATCGTCCCGTGGAACATGCCGGTTGTTCTCACCATGATGAAGCTCGCCCCCGCACTCGCCACCGGCAACACCATCGTCGTGAAGCCTTCGCCCAACGCGCCGCTCGCCCTCACGCTGCTCCTCAAGCGCATGGCGTCCGTGTTCCCCCCGGGCGTCATCAACGTCGTGCACGGAGGGGCCGATGTGGGCGCGGCGCTGACCGTGCACCCGCTCGTCAAGAAGGTCGCGTTCACGGGCGGCTGCGCGACCGGCAGGGAGGTCATGCGCAACGCTGCCGAGTCGTTCAAGGGTGTCACGCTCGAGCTCGGCGGCAACGACCCGGCCATCGTGCTCGATGATGTCGATCTCGATGCCGCCATGCCCCGCCTCATCAAGGGCATCTTCACGCGCTCGGGACAGATCTGCTACGCGATCAAGCGCCTGTACGTGCCCGAAAGCATCTTCGACAGCTTCTACGATCGCCTCTGCGCTGAAGTCGACAAATTGGCGGTCGGCCACGGACTCGACGAGCGCTCCTCGTTCGGCCCGCTCAACAACGAGCGACAGCACCTGTTCGTGCTCGAACTCATCGACCGTGCGCGTGCCGAGGGAGCGTCAGTCAGGCAGCTCGGCAGCAAGGTCGACCCCGGGAACTGGGACAACGGCTACTACGTCCTGCCGCACGTCGTCATCGACCGTGACCACACGACACGTCTCGTCGGCTGTGAGCAGTTCGGCCCGGTCATCCCGCTCACCCCTTATCGCGACGTCGACGAAGCGGTGCGCTGGGCCAACACGACCGAGTACGGCCTGGCCTCATCGGTGTGGTCGACAGACCACGATCGCGCCCTGGCGGTGGCGCGCAAAATCGAGGCGGGGCTCACGTTCATCAACACCCACGGCCTCGGCTCCACGGTCTTCGGCATGCCGTTCGGCGGCATCAAGAACAGCGGCGTCGGCCGTGAGATGAGCGCCGAACCCACACTCTCGGCCTACACGGACTACCACGCCATCCGCCACCTGTACTGAGGCACACTCCCGGTCCCATCACCCAGTCCCCTCCGGACGACAACGGCCCCGGTGCTGCCCACGAGCGGGCAGTAGCGGGGCCGTCCGATCTCTGACCGGGTAAGCATCCCGAAATCAGACGAGTGTGCCCACCCGTGGGAACGCGGTGATGTATGCATCGTGCGGCGCGTCCTCCTGGGCCTCGGTGAGGTCCTCGCCGGCGGCATGCCAGCCGGAGTGGTCACCGTCCTCCCACATCGCGTTCCCCGTCACGTCGTACACCGCGCCTTCGTACGCCACGTAGGCGGCACGGCCGTCTTTGCCATCGAACTCCCGCAACTCATCGAGCGTGAACTCCCTCATGGCCCCTCCTCACTGGGCGAGACTGCGCCGCGCTCAGGCGGCGTCACCATGATAGCCGGAGAATCGCATCGCAGAGCATCGGCGCAGGCGCCGACACGATGCCCGCATACCATGGTGACCGCGCGATGTGCGCTATTCGGTCAACTCACGCTCGGTGAGCATACCGTTCACAGCGATAAGATCCACGATGATCTTGCGGCCGCGCACGCCCACAAGCCCGTCCCGCGTCAGCGTCGAGATGACGCGGCTGGCCGTCTCCCGGGAGGTGCCCGCCAGTGCGGCGATCTCGTAGTGCGTGAATCCCTCGACAACGGGCACGCCCGTGGACTCATATGACGCCGTGGCGATGTTGAGCAACACCCGCTTCACGCGATGAACCGCGTCGTAGAAGGCCATGTCCTCGAGTCGGGCCGTGACCTCCCGCAGACGGCGGGAAAGCCCGGACATGATGTGCAGAGCCAGCGGCGGGTGGGCGGTGATGAGCAGCTCGAGATCGTCGACGTTGAAGCTGAGCGCGTCCACATAGCTCATCGCCACCAGATCGACGAAGCACGACTGGCCATGACGGCTCTGCACATCGAAGAGGAAGTCGGGACCGTCCACGTAGCCGAGCGCGAGCTCCTTGCCGCTTGCCGACGTGATCGTCGCTTTCACCCGCCCGGATACGACGACGTACATCAGCTCGCCGTCTCCGTCGCATGTGGGAAGTGAAGTGCCCGCCCGGAACTCGCGGTGTGTCATGAGTGATGCGACGGCCTCAAGGTCGGCGTCGTCGAGTTCATCGAAGACCGTCGCATTGGAGAGCACCCGCATGAGTCCGTCTGTGGTTGTCGTCATCCGATTCATGCTCCATCTATCGGCCGATGAGGGTGCCCGGTTTAGTGACAGCAGGAAATAGCCCGGCCGACTCGTGCAGACGCACACGAACCGACCGGGCGACCAGGCGTGGTGCGCGCGGCGCCGCTCACCGCGGGAAAGACCGCGCAACCTCGTCTAGAGCTCGTTCTTGATGTAGGCGAGCATCCCGGGCAACAGGTGCGGGATGACGAGAGGCAGCATGTTCGGCAGAAGCTTGTCCATCGTCTTCGGCAGCAGGTCGGGCATGAGCGCTTCCATATCGTCCGGAAGCGGCCCGACACGCCGCGACACCTCCTGAAGCATGGCTGGCATGACCTTGGGCATCATCGCAGGCATCATTCCCGGCATCATCCGGGGCATCA
>CAYMSA010000005.1:47617-49869 GCA_964392965.1 uncultured Coriobacteriaceae bacterium | reverse complement strand
GCGGCGTGCGCGCCTCGTCGATGAGGATCGAGTCGACCTCGTCGACGATGGCGTAGTGATGACCGCGCTGCACGCGCGCCTCGGCACGGCTCACCATGTTGTCACGCAGGTAGTCGAAGCCGAACTCGGCGCTGGTACCGTACGTGACGTCAGCAGCATAGGCGGCCTTGCGGGCGGCGGCGTCCATACCCGAGCGGACGACGCCGACTTCGAGGCCGAGGAACCGGTAGACGCGACCCATCCACTCGGCATCGCGGCTGGCGAGGTAATCGTTCACCGTGACGACGTGCACGCCCTTGCCCTCGAGGGCGTTCAGGTAGACCGCGAGCGTGGCGACGAGCGTCTTGCCTTCACCGGTCTTCATTTCGGCGATGTTGCCGCGATGAAGGACGATGCCGCCGATCAGCTGGACGTCGAAGTGCCGCATGCCGAGCGTACGGCGCGCGGCCTCCCGCACGGTGGCGAAGGCCTCGGGCAGCAGGTCATCGAGCGATTCGCCAGAGGCGAGCCGCTCCCGGTATCGGGCGGTCAGACCGCGCAGCTCATCATCGGTAAGCGGGGTCATCTTCGGTTCGAGGTCGTTGATGACCGCGACCACCGACTCATATTCGCGGAACTGTCGACCCTCGCCGAGGGTCAGAAGCTTGGCCAAGAGATTCGCCATGGAAGGGCGCACTCCTCCGAATCGGAACGCGTGATAGGCCACCAGATTGTAGCACGCGACCGCCGGGGCTCCGTGAGCTACGGCGGTCTCGGTTGCGTGTCTGTCCCAGCCGGCCTGCGAGCACATGCGGGCCGGAGGTCCATAGACCTCCGGCCCCCGCAGCGACATCCGAAGACCAGTACGCCCGCTCGCGTGACCAGTGCCCCCCAGGAGGTCTCCCGATCTCCTCACCGCTCCGCTTGCGTCGCGTACGACAGGGCCACTTGGCGATCGTTCGAATCAGCTGCAAGCGAAGAGTACCCTGGGGTGATTACCGGCGTATGACCGACATCTAACCGATTGCGGACCAGGGATCGGACTCGGCCGGATCGCCATCCATCGCGAGGATCGCCTGGTAGAGCCGCACCGTCTCGACCGATGGATCGATGCCGAGGTCCTCCACAAGCCGCGAACGACAGTACAGGTACGTCTCAATCGCGCGACTGCGCTGGCCCGATGCCGCGAGGCAACGCATCATCGCCTGATGTACGTCCTCGCGCCACGGGTCGATAGCGATGACTCTCCTCAGAAACCTCAGGGCCGTCGTAGGATCAGAGCGCTCCTCGGCGACCGTCGCGGCCGCTACCATCGCGTCGCAGAACTCGCTCCTATAGCGCTCTCGGTCCGCCGTGAAGGACTCCTCATACAGGTCACCCGGCAGCAGGTCACCCCGGTACACGTCCGCGACCTCCCGGGCAGCCTCGATGGCAGCGTCATGGGATGCGCTGGCGATGGCAGACCGTAGTCGCTCCATGGCCTCGTCGAACACATCGAGATCACTCGTCACTGACTCAAGGACCCAGCACGAGCCGCCCGATGAGCGAACGTACGCTTCGCCGAGCGAGGGCTTGCCGTTGGCCACAAGAGCCTTCTTCATCGTGTTCCATGTGACATGGAAGTTCCTGCACGCACGCTCTTCGTCCATATCAGGCCAGAAGCGCTCGAGCAAGACGTCCCGGGGTATGACCTGGCCGCGTCGTAGCACCAGCGAGATGAAGAGCAGTCGTGACTTCCGCTTCCGCCACGCAGCGTCATCCACGACACCATAGTCGGTCACTACCTCAAGTCCGCCGAAGAGCCTGACGCGGCAGGCACTCCTTGGCCGCTGAACCGGCTCTTCGTGCTCCATCTCAGGATCAGGCTGGCACTGCTGCAGGCGTCCTTGCAGGGTCTGAAGCTGGACAGGGTCGGTCATGTCGGAGCTGATCTTGATCGCCTCTTCGACGACCGAAACCGGCAGGAGTCTCAGCATGTGCACGGGCAGCTCGCGCGCGTCGATGAAGGAGCACAGCACACCCAACAGGCCGGGGAACGCACGAATGTAGAGAGACAGCATGGTATTCGCCGAGCCAGTGAGGATGTAGTCTCGATAGCCTTCGAGTCTGCGCACTGCCGCCGAGTAGTCACCGCTCTGTCGTGCTGCTTCCGACAACACCAGGTCGAGCCTCAGTAGATGCATGGTCATCGGCAGACCAGCGATGGATGAACGAGTCGACTCCGCCAGACGGACGCCGGCCATGACGTCACCGGTGGCGAGAAGAGAGGCCGC
>CAYMSA010000005.1:16405-47517 GCA_964392965.1 uncultured Coriobacteriaceae bacterium | reverse complement strand
ACTCCGCCAGACGGACGCCGGCCATGACGTCACCGGTGGCGAGAAGAGAGGCCGCTTCCTCGGCTCTTATCTGGACCATCAGCAGTTCGTAGTCATGGGCCCTTCTCAAGGTAATCGACAGGGCTCGCTCAACCAGAGTACGCGCCTCATCCGGAAGTCCCGCAGCACGCAGGTTCACCGCAGTTGACACCAACTCCGCCGCGCGACCATACGTGTCCCCTGTCACCTCGTGTAGATGCATGCATCGGTGGAACAGAGACCGCCCCGTATTCGCATCCCCCGTGACGAAATGAGTCACGGACAGCGTTCCGAGTGCATACGCCAAGTGCGATTGAAGACCGTTCGTCTCGGTCTCAGTGAGTACCTCCTCAAGTGCTTCGCGGGCCTCGGGAATCCGGCCTGTCTCGGCGGCGGCTGCCGCGTAGTTCGCTCGAATCAGCAGCCTCTGAAGCGGCGAGACTTGCGCAGCGCTACACATCGGCGACAGCAGCGCCGCAACATCCGACCAGTGTCCACCGCACACGCCTTCGACGGTTGCGACCGCATTCGCGGCCAGTGCCGCCTCCTCGCCGTCCGAGTCGATCTGCGACAGCATCTCGCGAACCAGATGGATTCTCCTCTGGGCCGTGACAGGATGACCTGTCTGCGACTCGGCGACTGCTAGGTACGACTGGATGAGGCATTCGGATTCAAGCGGGAGACGACGGGAGAACCCTGCGTCGAGCGGCGCAAGAACGGTTCTCACGAGACCGAACTCACACGCATCCAGTGCCAACCGGGACACCATGAGCGAACAGGCCACCACGCCGGCACGGTCGTCGTCGATCTCCGCGATCCTCTTGGCGATCTGTGCGTGCTGCATGGCGTCTCGCGTGTTTTCCTGCTGACGGAAGATTGCAGCACGCAACAACAGAAGCCGCCAACTCGTGGCGATAACTGACGGAGATACACGCTCCATGCACTGCTCCACCCCAGTGGACCCCGCAGCTCTCAGCATCGCCTCCCCCACACGCTCCAGCCACTGCTGCACCTCATCCGGACCAGCGTCATCCTGCAGGGAGCTCAGAAGCGCCCCATAGCGCTGAGAGAGCTCGATATGTGCGAACACTCGTCGCCTGACATCGCGGAGGACATCGGCATCCAACCGCGTCTGGGCGAGTCTGCGCGTCGCTTCTGCAAGCGCGGCATGCACCTGGAAGCCTGCGCGGCCTCCCATCTCGAGAGACTTCAGCGCGAACAACGGGGTGATCGATGCGAGCTCCCTCCATTCGACCGGCACGCGCAGGTCGGTCGCCAGGGCATTCAAGTCCGCAACGCTGCCGTCCCTCATGACCGCAGCGACATAGAGACCGGTGAGCATCTCCACCGATATCGCATCGACGGTGCGCTCGGCGTACCAGATGAGATCCTGGGACTTGCCACCCTCGAAATCGACGCCTGTGTGCCGAAGAGTCAACACCGTGAGCGCTGGCTGCCCACCGAATCTGCCCATCAGCACGCCTGCTTCAGGCCTGTCCCCCGCTTCTGTCACGTACTGAACGATCAACTGCTCGACCTCATCCAGGGAGAAGCAGACGTCCTCGGGCTCAAGCACCCATACCTTGGAGGGGTCGCAATGCTCGTCACGCTCGATGCGGCGGCACGTCAGAACGAGCCGACTGCGCGGACTGGTGCATTCCTGAAGCACCTGGGCCAGGTCGGGCACGGCACCGGAGTCGCTCAATGTGTTGACCCCGTCGAAGACAACGATGACGGTCTCGCCTTGGTACGCAGCCAAGAGCTCGCGCATACTCATGATGTGATCGGTCGCTGTCGGAGCCGTGAGCGCCGAATGGCCGCCGATACTGAATCCGAGGCCCCCGTCACCACACGACAGCAGCGCACCCAGATGAGCAGGGAGACTGAGCGCTGACGCGTCCGAATCGTGCATGCTCACCCACAGGGCTCTGTCGAACACCGGTAGCCGCGCGCACTGTGCAGCGAGCACAGTCTTCCCGTATCCCGACGGAGCCCTGATGATCGTCGTATCCAGGCCGTGCTGCTCGAACATGCCGAGCAATCTCGTGCGCGACAGAACCCACCCCAAATCGGGTCCAGAGTCGATTCTTCTCCCCATGCCCCTCGCCCCCATCGGTCTCAACTACGCTGGATGCGTGTCGTATATCAGACCGCAGGAGTAGTCGCTGTGCAAGAGGCTGCGTGGCTCGATTCACAATCGTGAATCACTCGGCGTGAATGCCCGTCGTCTTCCCCCGCCTCAAGGCAGTGCAGACCCAGACCGCAAGCCCTCCGGCCAGCAGTATGTCGCCGATGCTCACTACTGCACGATGCCACTGGGGTCCGGGAACGGGAATCACATCCGCGAGGACCGGCGCGAGTGTCGCTGGCGTCAGTTCGGCGTGCAGCAGGGCCACCTGTAGCGCCTCGCGTGCCGCAGAGGGATCCATTCCGGTGATCGCTACGGCGTCCATACTGACGGGCATGGCACCATTGAGGCCGATCACGAACACATTCAACGCGATTCCGAGGCCCGCCACCGCAAGCGACCACTCATCTCGCGCGTTCATGAAGAGAATCAGCGCAAGAAGAGCCATCATGAGGAGCCACGCAATGAGAGCGATTCCAGCCGACACGCCCAAGAAGGGCGCAGCCGACGGCCATGCCAACTGGAACACCAGCAGAACAAGTAGCACCCAGTCACCACGGACGTGGGAGACTTCGAAACCCTTGAACCGTCCTCCGGTCGCAATGCCGATCAGCAATCCGAGAAGAACCGCCTCGAACAGAATCACTCCAACACCCCCCGGTGTCGGGAGCGCGTCGCTCGTTCGATGGCTTCGACAACATCGCGGCGGGTTCCGCGTTCTTCATCACGCAACGTGGAAAGCGCCGCCTGGACACCCGCACGCTCCCGGAGGCGGTCGAATCGCGAACACACACCGATGATCGCAGCTTCAAGCATCTCCCGCCCAAGCTCCTGGTCGTTCTGATGCTCGATCAAAGGAGCGACCTCAGTCAGGAATGCGACCGAGGCCACCATCTCGGCTCCACGACCACAGTGCTCGGTCGAGGTGTCGTCACAAGCGTGGCCTATGCGTCCCACATCATGCAGGAGGGCAGCGTAGCGAACACGCGACAGGGCGTTGCCACTGAGGCCAAGCCCCCGCGCCACAACGACTGCCAAGTCCGCGACTCTCCTTGAGTGACCGACATCATCGGGGTCGTCGAGTTCGAGCGCATGTGCGAGAGCCTCGATAGTCTCGGCATAGGCCCTACGGATGCGCATGTACAGACTGACGCTGTTCTGAAGAATCAAAGCAAGGAGCAGCGCTATCGCGAAACCCCAGAGCCCGAGTGCGGGGTATGCACGCAGCGCTACAGCAGCCATTGCAACATGGACCAGGTAGACCGAGCCGATCGACCGCAGCAGCGACCCCGTGTTCTGAGAGACAGGCGGCCCACCGGCGAGTCGATGCTGCACGGCGAACGTCAGAGCATCCAGAAGTGCGTAGGTACCCCCGATCACAAGCACTACAAGCAGTACTAGCTCCCCCCTGCTGTCGCCCGAGGCAATCGGATGCAACAGGAGCTGCCATGGTGACAACAGGCCAAGAATCGCAGCGCCTCGCAGCGCATCCAGGACCCGTATTGGCACAACCTGAGAGCGCGGTGATCCGGTGGGCCTGGTGACTGCGTCGAAGACTCCCGTCACGAAGGCAGCGATCAGCATCGACCGGACGTCAAGGACGCCGAGCGCCGCAACGCCGACCACGAGCACGACGTAGGCTTCGTCACCCTGCGGAAATCGTATGCTCAGCAACCGAGCGACATAGAACGCGACGGCGAAACCGACCAGGAGGTAGGGTGAGGTCGGCGAGCCAATCGGATCGAGTGTGCGACTGGTGAACGCGGCAGCAACAAGGCCCGCCATGCAGAGAACGGCAACGAACGCGACCTGCGGGGCAATCCTGCGGGAGATGATCGGATCCGACTGCATCACGCATCACCCGCGGGAGTGTCCTGGGCATCGAGCATAGTGACGAAGGCGTCCACGAGACGGACATCAAGCTGTGTCCCGGCCACGCGCACGAGCTCCGCAACAGCGTCCTCCTGCGCCATCCCCGGCCGGTACGCGCGATCCGAGGTCATCGCATCGTACGAATCCGCCACCGACAGTACTCTCGAGAACAGCGGGATGTTGTCACCATACATGCCATCAGGGTAGCCTGCGCCGTCAACCCGCTCGTGGTGATGACGGATGATCGGCACGGCGTCACAGAGGAACTCGATCTCGTCCACCACCTCCGCGCCGAGGATCGGATGCAGCTTGATCGCCCGCACCTCATCAGGCGTCAGCCTCGATGGAGAGGTCAGCGTGCCCAGTGAGATGCCAATCTTCCCCACGTCGTGAAGAAGGCCCGCGCGCTCCAGAAGGTCCGCCTCGGTCCGTGACACCCCGATCGCCTCGCCGAGCTGGCGCGCATAGGTTGCGACGCGTTCCGAGTGGCCTCGAGTGTATGGATCCTTGGCCTCAATAGCTGCCATCAACGAACGAACCGTCTCCGAGTAGGCCGTTGTCAGTTCAACGTAGACGCGGAATACACGACGCGTCGCCATGAACGGCAACACGAGCAGCAGCACGCCGAGCCAGCTCTCGAGCGCAAGCAGGTACGCAAGCAGGTATCCAAGAAGTGCCAGTACCACCAGACTGCTGCCATAGGCGACAAAACCCATATCCCGCAGTGCCGCCATGAGCGAAGAGCCGCGCAGGATACTCGCCGCGCCGCCGACCAACAGGACGTTGAGGATGTAGGACACCAGGGCTGCTGCTGCTGCCGGCAACAAGACCGGCTCGTTGATGGAGACAGTGGCCGACAGAGATGTCCCTCCGAGGAGAACGAAACACAGTCCCGCACCTGCGGCAGACAGCGTCAACTGGCCTACGTTGAAAGCCATCAGTGTTAACGGCTTGTGCTCGCGGAACTCGTGAATATTCACCGCACTTGCCATAGCGCATGCAATCGCAGCAGGTGGTCCAATGTACAGCAGAGCCGCGTAGACGAGGGCGAATGAAAGAGACACGGATCCCGCGAGGGGCAGCTGGAAGGCAAAGTGCTCAATCACCACGGTGATTGCCGCGAGAAGAACCAGCGGTATCCATAGTGGTTGCGAACTCAGCTCGAAGGCAGCGGTGATGCACAACAGTGCCAGGAGAATGACGAGCAGAGTGTAGAGCTTCATCGCGCGGGGAATCACGGCCATATGAGCTCCGAACAATCATCCCCGGTGAAGTTGGACCAACGCCGTGAGCGTTGCATCACTAGATCTTGAACCAGGCGCCACCGCCCATAACGAGAGCGGCGAGCGAAGCCAGAAGGATTACGATTCGCTTCATGTGAGAAGACCCCCTTTTCCAGTGGTGTCTTCTCCCATCTCGCTAGTGATGGAAGAACCCTGCCCGCTCCGCTCATTCGTATGCCGACAGTGGTTGAATCCGTGGTCACGGCGTTGGCCCAAACCGGGAATCTATGGGGTTGTCAAGAAGCCAAGCCGACGGTTGATCGCGTCGAGCGTGGCCCGGACAATCGAGTCGTGCTCGTTCTGTCGCGCCAATGCAGAACCGGCGAACGTCTGCTCGCCGAACGAGGTGACCAGGGCGACACAGGCAACCGCAACGGACTCTCGCCCCAGCCGGATGACCTGTACGTCCTCCAGAGCGAATGTAAATGCACCTTGCAGGTACTGCTCGATCGCGTTGAGAGTAGCTTCGGCCACTAACCGCTCGCGAACCGTGCGACTGGCAGGACCCGTCGCCGTGCCGACGAAGGTCTCCCCCTCGAACACGAGCGTCACCACGACCGTCACGTGAACGCCGGCGACTTCTGCTCGGATGCTCGCAATCTGAGCGCGCGTCTCGACTCTGTTCGCTTCGTCGATGCGCAGGCTGTCCTGCCCGAGCTGCGCGATGGATATCTTCTTGTGATCGACGGCGATTCCGAATGCCGCCATGAGTGTGGACTCGATGTCCCGGACGAGCTGCTTCGGGGACTTCGAAGGCAAGGCGAGGACGTGAATCTCCTCGATATAGCCCTCAGATGAGGTGACCACACGGGCAGCTCGGATATCCGAGACCCGCGCGAGTGCTGCTTCCATTTCCGCAACAAGTGCGGACGGGACTACCTGCTCCACCCGAGGCTCCCTGCCTGGCTCGTAGACTGCTGCGACGTATGCTGGGACATGTCCTGCAGACCCCCGGCTGAACTCATTCTACAGTATCAACAGCCAGAAACACCCGTGTCAATCGGAGTATGTCATCAAATGCAAACGACCCGCCATCAACCGATGACGGGTCGTTTGCAAATCCCCTACCGCCATTGCCACAGAGCAGCAGCAGTCCTGTGATGTCAGACGGACGTGATAAGTCCGTAGTCACCGTCGTGACGGCGATACAGCACGCAGGTCTCATCAGCGTCCACCGATCTGAACACGAAGAAATCGTGCCCGAGAAGCTCCATCTGGAGAATCGCCTCGTCGGTGGTCATCGGTGCGGAGGTGAGCACCTTCTTCTTCACGATCTCCGGCTCAGGCTCAACGTTCTGCAACTCGAGCACCACCTCGGGCGCTGGTGCAGTACGTCGATGATCGACCATCTTGGTCTTGTACTTACGAACCTGCCGCTCGAGCTTCTCACTCACGAGGTCGATTGCGGCATAGAGATCCGAGGACGCCTCCTTGGCCCGAATGACAGGACCCTTCGTGTACACGGTGACCTCGGCAACCTGGCTCTTCTCGATGGAGCGGTTCCGCTCCGTGTACAGCTCTACCTCAGCGCTCATCAGCATGCTGTCGAGGATCTTCGCGATCCTGCCGATCTTCTGTTCCGCGTACTCGCGGATGGCGGGAGTCACGTCCATACGGCGACCTTTGACGATCATCTCCATGCTGCGCCTCCTTTGTGGGGTCCGGACAGTTAGAACATACCCCTCGGTCACCGCGTAGCACGGCCCTCAGGCGATATGCCCGAGGAAATCCCTCGTGCGCGCATTCTGCGGATTGTCGAAGACCTCGGCCGGGCTCCCCTGCTCGACGATGACGCCGTCGTCCATGAATACGACGCGCGACGCGACGTCGCGCGCGAAGCCCATCTCATGCGTGACGACGAGCATGGTCATGCCACCGCGCGCGAGTGACTTCATGACATCGAGCACCCCCCTCACCAGCTCGGGGTCGAGCGCTGAGGTGACCTCGTCGAAAAGCATCACGTGGGGATCCATGGCAAGCGCGCGGGCGATTGCGACCCGTTGCTGCTGCCCACCGGACAACTGTGCAGGGAAGTAGTCCACGCGGTCCGCAAGGCCGACGCGCGCAAGCTGCTCGACGGCAACACGCTGAGCTTCGTCCTTATCGCGCTTGAGCACCTTGCGCTGGGCGAGCATGACGTTCGCCTTTGCGGTGAGGTGCGGGAACAGGTTGAAGCTCTGGAACACCATGCCGATATGCTCCCGCACCTTATTGATGTTCGTGGACGGTGCGTTCACCTGGATGTCCTCAAACCAGACCTCGCCGCCCGTCGGCTCCTCCAGTCTGTTCACACATCGCAGCAGCGTCGACTTGCCTGATCCCGAGGGACCGAGGATGACGACGACCTCGCCCTTCTCCACCTCGAGGTCGACGCCCTTCAGCACCTCGTTGTCCCCGAATGCCTTCTTGAGGCCCACGATACGGACGATCGGACCATTGCTCGAGCGCGTGATGGAGTCCGTCATCGTGATCCACCCCCTTCCGGTAGTCGGGCCGAGGGTGGGGCTGGGGCCTCAGTGGAGGCATCGGCGTCAGGCCGGGCCGCCCCACCGCCCTCGGACTCGGCGAGCTTGTTCTCCAGGCGCTGAACGAATCTCCCGAGCGGTACGGTGATCACGAGATAGAAGAGTGCCGACAGCACGTACGGGGAGACGTTGGCCTCGGATGCCGCAACCTCGCGCGCCCGCATGACCATCTCGCCGAGACCGACAGCTGCGAACAACGAAGTGTCCTTATACAGCAGGATGAACTCGGACATCATCGTCGGCAGGATGCGCCGGACCGTCTGCGGGATGATGACGTAGGCCATCGCCGCCGGCGTGCTCATGCCGAGCGAGCGAGCGGCTTCCATCTGGCCCTTGTGGATCGACTGGATGCCCGCGCGGAAGATCTCGGCCATGTATGCCGCGGAGTTGAAGCTCAAGACCACCCAGGCCCTGAGGTAGAGAGACCACGTCTGCCCGAACGGCCCGGCAGCGTTCAGTATGGGGAACGCCGAGATGAGGGCCTGGTACGGGGGCAACAGCGGCAGTCCGAAGAAGACGATCAATATCTGCAGAAACATCGGCGTGCCGCGCACGAAGTCGACGTAGAGAGTGGCGGGCCATCTCGCCCACTTCGCCTTGGACATCTTCATGAACGCGAGAACGAGTCCCCCGGGAACCGCCAGCGCGAATGCGATGAAGACGCACAGGAGCGAGACCCGGAGTGCGGCGAGCACGAAGGGGAACGCCTCGGCGATTACCGCAGGCGACATGAACAGGTGCGTGATCTTGCTCGCTTCCCACCAGTCGAGGGCACCCGCGATGCCATGGCGGCCGTCGTAGAACGTGATGTCCTGGCCGCCCACAGTGATGACGTCACCGTCTTTGAGGACTGGTCGCTCCACCACTTCTGAACCGTTGAGGAGCACGGGTGTCGGACTCGTCTCCTCAGCCGAGAGCACCCACTCCGATGAGGTCATCCCGCCACCGGGAGGTTCACGGTCGAGAACGGCGCCCACCGGGACATCGATGATGACTCCTGCGGGAACGACGCTCGCCTGACGGCCGATGGAGACGGTGTCCCGAACCGGCGACATGATGTACGTGGCGTCGACGGTCGCCTGAGTCGCACCTGAACCGGCTGTCGTGTACTCGAGGCGCGCCGGCCCCTCCATCGTGAAGAGGGAGACGAGCGCCCCCACCACGACGACCGCCAGTATGCCCCGCCACACGCATCTGCCTACGCGGCTCTTCACTCGGCCTCCTCGGTTACTCCCTTTGCGCCCCAAAGGGCCGGCGGGGGACACCCTCGCCGGCCCCTGGTCACCGCTTCACGACGTGAATGCCTACTGGGCCTTCACGGTGAGCGACTGGTTGGAGTTGATGTACGGGTCGGAGAAGTTGATCGACTGTTTGCGCTCCTCGGTGATGGTCATCGCCGAGGCGATCATGTCGAACTCGGTGCCGGCCTGCACGCCCGTGATGAGGGCGTCGAACTTGTAGGTCTTGAACTCGACGGTCACGCCCAGCTTCTCGCCGATGGCGGTCATCAGATCGACGTCGAAACCGACGGTCTCGCCGCCGACGACGTTCTCGAACGGCGGGTACGCGGTGTCAGAGCCGACGACGATCTTGCCGGCGGTGATTGTGGCGAAGTCCTCGGCGGGCTTCTCCGTCACACCACTGGTGGCCTCGGGCATCGACAGGGGGGCCGCGCCGAACCACTTCGCGTAGACGGTGTCATAGGTGCCGTCAGCGATGACCTCGGCGAGCGCCCAGTTCACAGCATCGCGTAGCGCGACGTCGTCCTTGTTGAATGCGAAGCCGTAGGTCTCATCAGTGGGGATCTCCTGAACGATCACCAGACCACGAGCCTCGTCCTTGACGATGTCCTGTGAGATCGGAAGGTCATTGATGACGCCGACGACGTCACCGGCCTGCAGGGCCTGGAAAGCGAGCAGGACGTCATCGTAAGGAACCACCTCGACGCCCTTGGGAGCCAGGTTCTCCTGGGACCACGCCTCGCCGGTCGTGCCCGACTGGACGCCCACCTTGTCGCCCGACTTCAGGTCGTCGACCGATGCGATGCCCGTCACCTCGGGAGTCGACGTCGCATCCCCCGAGCCGCTGGTGCTGCCGCTGGCGGAGCTTCCGCAACCCGTGAGCGCGAGCGCTCCGAGCATCAGTGCAGCCGCCGCAACCGCGGCAAGCCACTTCTTGGACAAGCCCATCTGTTCCTCCTTGCCTACGTGACGTCACCGTAGCGTCGTCCACGTCCTCCATGACGGTGCATAACTATACCGCAATATCGCATGAGTTGTTGCATGGTAGCAAGAATATACTCTTCGCGCCCAAAGTTATGCATTAGCAGGACTAACACCGCGTGGGGACGTGCCCGTCTATGCGTTCCCGCGATGAAACGAGGGGTACACCCGTGTCCGCTGCTACTCGCTCGCGGACTCAAGCGGCGGGAACTCGCCGAGCCACTTGCGCTTGATCGCGTCGACGACACCTTCGGACACGAGGTCACCGAGTGTCGAACGCACGTGCTCCTCAAGCTCCACCGCGTCCTTGCGCACTGCGATGCCGAGTGGCCGCCCCGGCGCCATCTGCCCCACGAAGTGAACATCCTGGAAATCTCTGGCCATGTAGGAGCAGACGGCGGCGTCGCCTACGACGACGTCAGCCTCCCCCGCCGACAACGCCTCGAACGCCTCGCGCAGTGTGTCGAACGCTGTGGCGAAGTCCACACCGTACGCGTCGCGGAGGATCCAGTAAGACTCACTTGACATCTGCGTAGCGACTCGCATCCCCACGAGCCCTTCGGGGGTCATCGTCGCCTCGGGAGTCCCGCTCGGAACCACCGCATAGATCGCGGGAGAATCGATCAAGTACGAGCCCGCCGTGGAGACGTTCGCAAGGGTGTCTCCCGTGATCGGCGTGGCACCGAGCATGATGTCGACAGTCCCCTCGCCGAGCGCCGTCGCGATCTCGCTCTGCGCGACGTCCACGAACACGACCCTGAGGCCCAGCCGTTCGGCGATCGCGGCACCCAGGTCGACATCGATGCCCGCCTCGACGCCACCGTCGGTGCCACCGAAGGGCGGGTACTCGAGGTCGACGCCGACCCGCAGCGTGCCCTCCTCGGCGATGACCGGCGGTGCGACGACCGGCGTCAGCTCCTCCGGCTCAGGCGCGGTGTCCTGACCGCATCCCCCACCGACGACGGCGAGCATGAGTATCACAGCAACGACGATCGCAGAACGTGCCCGTCCCATC
Source organism: uncultured Coriobacteriaceae bacterium (assembly GCA_964392965.1). Taxonomy (GTDB): domain Bacteria; phylum Actinomycetota; class Coriobacteriia; order Anaerosomatales; family Anaerosomataceae; genus CAYMSA01. The sequence continues at coordinate 36,454 of CAYMSA010000005.1, read as the reverse complement.
GCACTCCCCTCCCGGGTTCCGCCGAGGTGTGTTCCCGTCCGGCTGACCTGGTCTTTGGCCCCACACTCGCGCACCGGAGCTTCCGCTTGATGCGATCTCACTACCGGCCCTCTCGCCACCCGGAGACCGGGCGACGGTACGACTTACCCCTAAGGCGCGCCATGCTCACGACGAGGCTTGGCCTCGCGCTTACGTGGATCCTTTTGGCCGCGCCTACCCTGGACTAGGACGCCGAGGCGTCCGCAACCACAGACCCGGACGAGAACACGAGAGCAGTGTATCAGGTGATGTCTGCACGAGTGCGCTTCCATCGGCGATGACCTGCGTTCGTGCGGGCCACCGGGCACCGGAGGCATCAGCGTCCGTGAACCGCACGTCCGGTCCCCTCCGGCCGCGCGTGACACGATCGCGCCACGGCGAGGACGCGGATTCGCGATACGCCGGCGGACGCCAGCACGCGTGCAGCCGCATGGACGGTGGCGCCGGTCGTGAGGACATCGTCGACGAGCAGGACGCCTGACGGCAGGTCAGCGGTACGAAGCGCGAAGGCCCCCGCCCGGTTCTCGAACCTCTCCACTCGCCCGAGCGTGCGCTGATCCGCCGAGTGTGTGCTGCGAAGTGCCGAAAGCACCGGCAGGCGTGTGGTCCGCCCGAATGCGCTGCAGATGTCCTCGGCGTGATCGAAACCCCGTCTGCGCACAGCCTCAGGCGAGGCCGGCACCGGAATGAGGACGTCATCGGCGCACAGCCAGCCGGTGGACGCGTGAACCAAGAGGTCTGCGAGCACCCGGGCATACCTCCTCTCGCCACCGTCTTTGAGCATGACGACCGCGCGGGAGACCGGTGGCTCGAGTAGCGCCGCACATCTGGCCGAGGAGAAGGCGAACGAACGGTCACCGCACTCGGAGCAGATGATCGCGACACCAGGCGGGGCTCCGCGTTCATCGGCCCACCGTCCCGGAGCCCCACACCTCGAGCAAGCACTCGCCTGATCGATGCGTGGCACCTCTGCGGAGCACCTGTCGCACAACAGCGAGCCAGGGAGACCGCAGCCAGCGCACTCGGGTGGGAAGACCAGGTCCACAAGACCTCGGAACACGACACACTCCCCTCTCCCGGGGAGCGCTAGCCGACCAGCAGCTGCCAGACCGGAATCGTCACGACACTCCCTATCATCGTCAGCAGGATCGTCGAGGCGATGAAGTCGACGTCCAGCTTGAAGCGCATCCCCATGATCATCGCGAGCATCATCGACGGCACCCCCGCCTGAAGGACCCCGATGCGCAGCGAGACGTCGTCAGGCATCGCAAACAGACAGGCACCGAGCGCGATCACCGGCAGCACCACGAGCTTGAGGGCGGCAGCCGCCCCCGACGGCACGAGGTGTGCACGCAGCTTGCCCGGCTGAAGGGCGAGCCCCACCGAGATCATGACGACCGGCACCACCAGTCTGCCAAGGCCGGTCAACCAGTCCATCACCAAAGGTGGAACGGATACTGAATGGAGCGCCAGCGCCACCGCAAGCGCGATGAACGGTGGAAACGTCACGATCTCCCGGAGCGGCTTGACCTTCACCGTTCCGGCTCCGTACCGGCTTGCCATGAGTGCGCCAAGCGTGATGACCGCCATCGTGTTGCCGAAGACATCGTAGAAGATCGCATGGACGAGGCCTCCGTCGCCGAGCAGCGCGGATGCGACCGGGTAGCCGATGTAGCCCGTGTTGCCGAAGACTGCGACGAGCATGAACGCGCCCGCCGTCGGCCGCTCGAGTCTGAGCACCTTGGCGATGAGCCAGGCGAGCGCCAGACCGGCGATGGCGATGACCCACGCAAGCGCCGCCATGCCCACGAGAGAAAGCTCGATCGTGCAACGCTGGACGGTCGTGAAGATGAGAGCTGGCATGGCGACGTACATGAGCAGCGCGTTCAGTGGCTGCGCATGCTCCGGCTTGAGGAGACCGGTCATCCGCAGGATCACTCCGAGCGCGAAGTAGCCGAGTATGCCGGCTATGATGCCGAGCAGTCCGCCGAGGTCCACCGTTCGCCCCTCAGCCGAGTTCGTGTATGGCGCCGGTGCCCCGGCAGGCTTCCTGTAGAGACTCGTCGTAACCGGGCCGGACCACGCCACACTCGGTGATGATCGCCGTCACGAGACCGGCGGGCGTGACATCGAACGCCGGATTGTAGACGCTCACGCCAGGGGGAGCCACGCGCATCCAGGCATCGAACTGATAGCCACCACCCTTGCGCGACACGTGCAGACGATGGCCCTTCGTCATCCCCAGCGCGTACGTGCCCGATGCCGTGAGGATGTCGAACGCACGGCTTTCCTCGGCGGAATGCGGCTCGATGAGACCCGACGCCGTGACGCCGGTGACCTCCTCCTCGTCACGCTCCTCGATGATGATGTCGTCACCGGTAGGAAGCGTCAGATCGACCGTCGATGTGGGAGCCGCCACGTAGAACGGCACGCCATGCTCCCGGGCGAGTACGGCAAGGCCGTAGGTTCCCACCTTGTTCGCGATATCGCCGTTGGCGGCGATCCTGTCCGCCCCGACGATGACCGCGTCCACCTCGCCCGCGCGCATGAGGCTGGCCGAGGCGTTGTCCGGGATGAGCGTGAACGGCACACCCGCCATCCGCAACTCCCAGGCCGTGAGCCGTGCTCCCTGCAGCACCGGACGCGTCTCGTCGACCCACACCCGCGCGATCTTCCCTTCGGCGTGGGCGGTGTAGACGATGCCGAGCGCCGTGCCGAAATAGCCGGTCGCGAGCGAGCCGGCGTTGCAGTGCGTGAGCACACGGGTCCCGGGCCCGAGCAGCGCCGCGCCGTGCGCGCCGATCGAGCGGTTGCGCGCCTCGTCCTCGGCGAGCATGCCGAGTGCCTCGTCCAGGAGCGCCTCCCGTAGCGCGCCGAGGTCGAGAAACCCCGCCTGCGCGTGCGCGAAGCACCGGATGCGCTCGGCGCCCCAGGCGAGGTTCACGGCGGTCGGCCGCACGGCTGCGACCTCGCGGGCGATCCGATCGATGCCGTCGAGGTACGCGGCCGGGTCCTCGAGGGCGGCCCCTTCCGTCTCAGACCAGAGCGCGACGGCGAAGGCCGCAGCTATGCCGAGCGCAGGCGCACCTCGGACCGCCATGCCGGCGATCGCGTGACAGACGCCTTGATAGGTGTTGCACACGAGCAGGTCGCCCACCAGGGGCAGACGCGACTGGTCGATGAGCCTGACCGTCCCGTCCTCCCACCAGATGGACCGCGGGATGTTGCCAAGATCGACCATCTAGATGGTGCCCTCCTGCCAGGAGCCGAGGTACGCGATCTGCTCGTCGGTGAGCTCGTCGATCATCACGCCCATGGAGGCGAGCTTGAGCTCCGCGATGGTGGCGTCGATCTCCGAGGGCACCTCGTAGACGCCCGGCTCGAGGTCGGCCGCGTTCCCGGCCATGAACTCGGCGCACAATGCCTGATTGGCGAAGCTCATGTCCATGACCGATGCCGGATGGCCCTCGGCGCACGATAGATTCACGAGACGACCGTCAGCGAGGAGGACGATTCTCCTGCCGTCGGCCATCAGGAACTCCTCCACGAGCGGGCGCACTTCGCGCTCGCTGACCGCCATCTCGCGAAGGGCCGGGATGTTGATCTCGACGTTGAAGTGGCCCGAGTTGCAGATGATGGCGCCATCCTTCATGACCTCGAAGTGAGCGCGGTCGATGACGTGGATGTCGCCGGTCACCGTGATCCAGATGTCCGCGAGCGGCGCCGCCTCGATTGCCGGCATGACACGGTAGCCGTCCATGACCGCCTCGAGCGCCTTGAGCGGGTCGACCTCGCAGATGATGACGTTCGCGCCGAGCCCCTCGGCACGCATCGCGGCACCTCGCCCACACCAGCCGTAGCCGGAGATGACGACGGTGCGCCCTGCGATGAGCCGGTTCGTGGCCCGGATGATGCCGTCGATGGTCGACTGGCCGGTGCCGTAGCGGTTGTCGAACAGGTGCTTCGTGTTCGCCTCGTTCACGGCGATGATCGGGTACCGGAGGGCGTCGTCGTCGGCCATGGCGACGAGACGGATGACGCCGGTCGTCGTCTCCTCGGTCCCGCCGATGATGCCCTCGAGCGCCTCGGGGAACTCGGCGTGGATGCGCCCGACGACGTCAGCGCCGTCGTCCATCGTGATGTGCGGTCGATGCGCGATGGCGGCATCGATGTGCGAATAGTAGGTGGCGGTGTCCTCACCTTTGATGGCGTACGTGCGGATGCCGTACTCGGCGACGAGCGCCGCGGCGACATCGTCCTGCGTCGAGAGCGGGTTCGAGGCGCAGAGCACACAGTCGGCGCCGCCCGCAGCGAGCGTGCGCATGAGGTTCGCGGTCTCAGTGGTGACGTGCAGGCAGGCAGCGATGCGCAGTCCTTCGAGCGGCTTCTCGGCCTCGAAACGCTCGCGGATGCTCGCGAGCACCGGCATGTCGGCGCCTGCCCACTCGATGCGCGCCTTACCGGCGGCTGCGAGTGCGGGGTCCTTCACGTGATGGTCCATGCTGCTTCCTCTCATCGGCGGCGCCCCTCGGGACGCCGGTGGTCGTCATGGTCGGATGTGACGGGCCCGCCTCACGCGGCGAATCGTCGGTGTCTCGGACTCCCCGCGACACGCGGAGCGCGAGAGGCGCCAGGTCCAGGCGGTCATCACATCGCTCGGAGTATACCAATCAGCAAGCGCGCGGATGCATCGGCTCCCGCCGCACCTGTGCCGAGGACCTCCTCGTGACTGAGGTCGACCCCGGCGGCGACATTGGTGATGAGTGACACGCCGAGAACGCGCATGCCGAACGCCCGCGCGACGATCACCTCGGGGACGGTCGACATGCCCACCATGTCCACCCCGAGCACACGCAGGGCGGCGACCTCGGCGGGAGTCTCGAACGAAGGTCCCGGGACCGCTGCGTACACTCCCTCGGCGAGCTCAAGGTCCTGAGTGGCGGCGACATCGGCCGCGAGGCGGCGCAGCTCCGGGTCGTACGCGTCGCGCATCGGCACGAAGGGCAGCGCATCGCCCTCGCCCGCCCAGCCGGTGAGCGGGTTGGCGGCAGTGAGGTTCACGTGGTCGGTGATGAGCGCTGGCTGACCCACGCGCACCTTCTCGGAGACAGCGCCCGCCGCATTGGTGACGATGATCGACCGGCAGCCGAGCCCGGCCGCGATCCGCGCCGTGAACGCCGCGTCACGAGCGGTCACGCCCTGGTAGAGGTGGAATCGGCCGCACAGGAGCACGACCGGCACGCCGTCGATGGTGCCCGTCACGAGTTCGCCAGCGTGTCCCGGAACGGCGGACACCCGCGGGCAACCGGGAATCGAGGTATATGGCACTCGCCGGGCGACGTCCACGTGCGACGCGAACCCCGCGAAACCCGAGCCCAGCACGACCGCCACCGGGGTGGTACCCGCCGAGCCCGGCCGGGCGAGCCCGAACGCCTCGCAGTCGATCGTCATGGTGCCGCCGGCGGCGTGGCCGTCCGTCCGCTCCATGTTCACCGAAGCACCCGCGCCGGCACGCCGACCGCCGTCGCCCCCGAAGGGACGTCCTCGCGCACAACCGCACCTGCGCCGAGCGTCACGCCGTCACCGACGCTCACGCCTGGCAACAGGACCGAACCCGTCCCGCACAGGCACGAGGCGCCCACGCGGGCCCCTCCGCCGAGCTTCACACCGGCTGCGAGGTGCGTGAACGCGCCCACGGAACAGTCGTGCGCCACGTAGACGCCCACGTTGAGGATCGCGAACTCCCCCACCGTTGCCGACGCGCTCACGACCGCGTTGTGCATGATGAGCGTCCCGGCGCCGACATGCGCATGCGGGCTCACCGACGCGCTCGGATGCACGAGCACCGGCATCGGCGTGTCCGAGAAGCGCCCTGCGAGCTCGGCCCGCGCAGCTGCATTCCCAACGGCGATGCATGCGGCATCATGAGGCGGCAGCGCGCGTACGTCGGAGCAGACCGGCAGCCCGGTCGTCGCGTGCACCGCAGTCGTGGCGGCATCGTCGAAGAAGGCCACCGGCTCATATCCCAGATCGGCGAGCATATCGGCTACCTCCTTGGAGAACCCGCCGGCTCCGATCACCACGAATCGCATCGAATCCTCCTCTGTGCCTCCCGTGCGACAGGTGATTCCCGACTCAGGTCCGGTGGCGCGCCGCCTCGCCGAGCGCTTCGAGTTCGGCGAGGATCACCTGACGGTTGCCGACGAAGTACCCCTCGCCCCTCTGTTTCCTCTCGACGCGCACATCGGACGGGTCGGTCACCTCGACCAGCATCCCCTGACCGATGAGGTACTCGTCCACTGCTCCCATCGTACCCGCGAACACGGTGTACGCGGGAGTGCCCATGACGGCAGCCTCACGGTTCATCGTGCCCCCCGCCGAGACGACGAGGTCCGCCGCGACGACGAGCGCATCGCCGTCGAGCGCGTGCGCGGGCACGATCAGGCGGTCACCGAACTCCGTGCGCAGCGCCTCGGCCTGCTCCTCCGAGCGTGGCAGCACGAGCACGCGCACGCCTGGTTCGTCCACAAGCCGCGTGAGTACCGCCCCGAAGAGGTCGTTCTCGAAGCGATGGTATGCCGACATCGTCGCGGGCGTGCGAAGCACCGCGAGCACCTCGTCGGCCTTGACGCCGAGACGTACCCTGAGCGCATCGCCTTCAGCAGCGTCACGCACGCCCTCATCGATGTAGACGTGCTCCTTGAGCCCCGGGAAGGTACCCACACGCTCGCCACGCGCCCCGTGCGCGATGACCGCGTCCACGCCGATGACCTCGGGCACGAGGATCCTCGACGACAGCCGTGCGTTCACCGCATACGAGAGGTTCGCGTGCTCGTAGTCGTGCACCATCATGTGCGGGATGCGCATGAACCACGCCGCGACCGCGAGATCGTTCGAGGCATGACTGAAGGCGACATCGAGGCGCTTACCACACGCGAAGCGCATGAGGCCGACGCTGCGTGCGAGAAGCCCCCACGCTTTGAGCGTGAGCGAGCGTCCCCGATGATGTCCGATGAGCGTGTGAGGGATGCCGTAGTCCTCCAGGAGGTCGCACGTCTGCGCGTACTCACGCGCAGTGACGAACACTTCGTGCCCCCGACGCTGGAGCTCCTCGATGAGTGGCGCGAAGAAGCGCACGTGCGGCGAATTCGTGATGTCTATCCAGACGCGCATGCTCAGGCCGCCCTGCCTGCGAGACGTTCGCCGAGTGCCCTGAGTCGCCGACCTGTGGCTCCGAGGCCGTACCGTTCGGCGTCGATCGCCGGCCGGTACGACGCGGTGTCCCCGAGTACCCTCACGAGCGCATCGGTGAGGCCGGCCATGTCGCCGGGCTCGAACAGCTCGCCGGTGACACCGGGGACGACATGCTCGGGCAGACCGCCGACCCGCGCGGCCACGACCGGCGTGCCTACCGCCTGCGCCTCGAGGGCGACGAGGCCGAGCGACTCACGGTAGCTCGGCACCACCACGGCATCGGCGGCACGATAGAGCGACAGCAGGCGTCCGCGTTCGACGAACGGCCACAGCGTCACCCGCGACGACAGGCCCAGTGTGCGCGCCGTCGCCTCCACCTCGGCGCGACGCGGGCCGTCTCCCACTATCACGAGCGAGACCTCCCCGAGTGCTGGCGTCGCGAGCGCTCGGAGCAGATCGAGGCAGCCGAGACCCTTGTTGTCGTCAAGTGCGCCGGCGAAGAGCAGCAGTCGAGCGCCCACGGCGAGCCTGAGCTCGGCACGAACGGCCGCGCGCGCGCCCACCTGGTCCCCCGGCGTGAAGACCGCTGTGTCCACGCCGATCGGCAGTACCTCGAGCGGTACCGACTCGCCGAACGTGTCGCGGACGACGGCCGCATGGGCTTCACTCGGCACGCAGACGACCGTCGCCTTGCGGACCGCCCACCGCGTGAGCGCGCCGGTCGGCCAGCGCCATCCCGCGAGGAGCACATCGCTCCCGTGCGAGAAGAGCACGAGCGGACGGCGTGCCAGCGTAGCAGCGACAGCGGCGCACGCTCCCGGCGGATAGAGGTAGTGCGCGTGCACGAGGTCGAAACCGCCCACGATACCCGCCACGGCCGACCGGGCGGCGAGCGAGAGGTACTTCCCGAGCGTACGCAGCGCGCCCGTCCGGGGATCCCGGGTCACGACGGTGCGCACGCTCACGCCTTCGGCCTCGAGCGCACGCACGGCGTCAGCGACGAAGCTCCCGTACTTCGGGAAGCGTGCCGAAGGATACATGTTCGAGATGAGGAGGACCTTCTGCTGGCCCCGGCCGCCGGCGCCCGTCACCGCGTCGCCTCCTCGGCTGCAGGCGGCTTCCCGAAGAGCAGCCGGGCGACCGCGCTTCCTTCGAGCAGTGCGACCGGACGCCTCCCCTCGCCGAGAAGCGCCGACCGCGTCGCGCTCGCATGCCATGCACGGCCGAGGGCCGCCCTGAGCGGTGCGAACGCGCGGACGACCGCCGAGCCCGCCACCCACGGGCCGGGAGCGGCAGCGGCGATCGCCGCCTCGGCCCTGGGGATGGCTCCCACTTCGAGCGCCAGCCCGCCGAGCAGACCCGCGACGATCCAGAAGAAGACCGCTGCCTGCGGATGCTGGAACGAGTTGCTCGTGAGCGCGTTGATGGCGAATCCCGCCAGTCCCGCGGTGAGCGCGACGGCCTCGAAGCGCAACGCACGCGTGGCCCGCTCCGCCACCCGGACCCCCATGCGCACCACGGTCAGGACGAACACGAGGAACGCCAGGCCGCCGATGATGCCCGTCTCGGTCATGAGCGTGTAGTAGCTGTTGTGCGCGCCGTAGACGAGGTAGCCGACCCCGAGTTCCGGGTGCTTGATGACCGTCGCCGTGAACGCGTCATAGAACCTTCCCGGTCCCCAACCGAACACAGGGCGATCGGCCATGGCCTGTCCGGCGATGCGCCACAACCTCAGGCGGAAGCCAGCGGTGCCGCCGGTGGAGAACGATGACATGAGCCGCGCGAGGAATCCCGGGATGACGGCCACGCCGATGCCACCCACGATGACGAGTCCCCAGAAGTAGCGTGCACCGAGCACAAGAAGCGCGATGCCGAATGCGACCGCCACGGCGAGCCAGCTGCCTCGCGTGTACGTGAGGATGATACAGAGAGCCACCAGGAGCAGGCCCATCCAGGCGACGAGACGCCGCCAGCCGCGCTCGGCAAGCGCGAGCGCAAGGGCTACGCCCAGCACGATGACGAGGTACTCGCCGAGGAAGTTCGCGTTGGCGAACGTCGAAACGACCCTGATGGCCGGTGTGGAGAGCATGGTGGAACCGGCGGTGATGTGAAACGCGATGAGCCGCTGCACGTACCAGACGATGCCGACGACCGATACCGCGACACCCGCCCCGAAGACGAGCCACGAGAACCATCGGCGCACGGACCGTTGACGCGAAACGATGGCGATACAGACGAGCAGCAACGCATAGCCCGCATAGCGGACGAACGTCGCGTACATATCGGTGCCGAAGCCGTTCACAGCGATGACGATCGCCTGCAGCGCGAGGAACGCGGCGAGCGGTGCGAGGATGCCGAGCCGGTCGACGCCTGCCATTCCCTGGCGTCTCGCCAGAGGCAGGAGCGCCACGATCGCCACCGGCACGAGCACCGTCACGGCGTCGAGCGGCAGCGGGCCGAACGTCACCCGGCCCTCCACGAGCGCCACGCCGAACGCGAGTACGGCGACGCCGAGCAGCGCCAGCAGCACCGGCACCGTGCGTCCGCGGTCTGCACGCACGCTCATCGCACCGCTTCGATGTCCGTCACGTACGCGGCCTTGGCCTGGAAGCCGGTCGTCCAGATGTTGGTGACCGCATTCTCCCTGATGAGGATGCCCCGCACGGCGTACCCCTGCTCCGTGACCGTCGCCTCCGAGCGCACCCGGATGACCACGTTGCTGATGGCGGTGCTCTCGTACCAGACGAGCCCGTCCTCCCCGAGGACATCAAGAGACGCGGGCTCCTCACGCACCGAGACGACCACACCCAGTTCCCCGCCGGTGAGTTCGTTCACGACGTCTCCCTCGGCGATGGCATCCGGATCGAACGCCTCGACCCGGGGCACGAGCAGGTCGTATTCGATGGTCGCGGTCTCGACGGCGGGCTCACCCGGCGTGCCGAAGAGCGCCATGCCCACACCGACAACGACGACGATCACCACGAGCGCCACAAGGGCGTCGATGGGATTGATGAGGCCGAGGATCCGCGAGCGGTCATCGACAAGACGCATTACTATCTCCTTGTGACAGCAGACGGAACGATGGTCGCCGAGGCGACACGGCCTCATACGACGACCGTCCATCGGAGGTTCGGCGGACTGACTCGCAGGCATTGTATCGCTTCCGCCTGAGCCGTAGGTTATACGATACGTCATGTACCGCCCGCTGCGGACAGCCAGCCGGACGTCAGAAGGAGATCGGATGGATCTGAGAGACCTCGCCCGCGTCCTGCGCCAACGCCGTGCCCTCGTGATCGCCATCGCCGTGATCGTCACGGTCCTTGCCGCGTCACGCGGACTCACCCCCGAGCGGTCGTTCAGCGCGACCGCGCAGGCGCTCGCACCCCAGATGACGCTCGCCTCGGTGCTCTCTCCGGAACAGCCGGTGCCCGATATCGAATGGCAGGTGGCGTTCGTACGGTCTGCAGACGTCGCCGGGCGCGCAGCCGCACTCCTCGCCGAGGACGGCATCGCCGGCGACTACGCGTTGTCGGTGGCACCTGCCGCCACGACAAGCGACTACCTCCTCACGATCACCGTATCGTCCGCCGACCCCGGCCTTGCGGCGGCCGCCGCCAACGCCGTGGCCGAGGCGTACGTACTCGTCACCGCTGAGCGGCTTCAGACCGACGTGGACGCCCTCCTCGGCACACTCGACTCGGACGTCACCGGGAACGACACGACGATCGCCGCGCTCACCCGGCTGCCGGCACTCGAGGCCGCCAAGGCGCGGGTCGTCCAGGCGGCGGCCGTCCCCTCGGTGCCCTCGACAGCCGGACGGGTCCTCCGTCTCGGTCTGCTCGGCCTCACGCTCGGCCTCGTGGTGGGCGTGGCCGCGGCATTCGTCGTCGACCAGCTCGACGACCACCTGCGAAGCGCGGGAGCCGTCCGTCGACTGAGCGGCGCGCCGGTCGTGGCAGGTATCTCGGGCACCGGACCCGACGCCGCCGATGATGACACGCTGCTCGTACTCGCGACGCGTCTGCGGGGGACCGGGCCCGGGACACTGCTCCTGACCGCCCCCGACGACGCCACCCCGCTCCGCGAGACGGCCGTCGCACTCGGCAATGCGTTCGCCCGAGGCGGCGCACGCACCGCGATCGTCGACTGCGATCCCTGGGCACACGATGAGTCGCTCGGCAGCGGCCTCGCCCGGGCCCTGGAGGACCCCACACGGGCATCACAGCAGATGACGACGCTCACCGGTGGAGTCACCGCGCTCGGCGCGGCCGGCATGTCCGAGGAGGCATTGAGTCGCCTGACCTCGGCGGACATGGCCCGCGTGGTCGAGCGTCTTCAAGCGGACAACGACGTGGTGCTCCTACTCGCGGCGCCATGGACGCGCGCGGCGGCGACGCTCGGCGTGACGAAGCTCGCCCGCTCCGCCGTCGTCGTGGTGGCACTCGACCGGTCGAAAGGCCGAGACCTTGAGGGGCTCATCGGAGGACTCGCAGCCGACGGTCTCACCATGGCGGCGGCCCTCGCCGTAGGTGACCGTGGCTGGAGCCACGCGCCCCTGGAGGATGCGGCCACGATCGGCGTGTGAGGATGATCCCTGCCACGACATACGATCGCGGTCGGGCCGCTCTCGCGTGGGCCGTCCTGCTCACGCTCACCGCAGACCGGCTCTTCGTTCAGACCGGTGTCGGCGGTGGCTCCGGGCTGCTGCGCCTCGCGTGGGTCGCCACGTGCGTCATCGGCGTGCTGTACCTCACCATGCATCGCGATGCGTGGGACACGTTCGCCCGCATCGGCTCGGACGCCACGCCCTTCCTCGCATTCCTCGCGATCGGCTTTGTACTGCCGATTCTCGGCGTGATAGCGGACTTCCCCGTACGGACGCTCATGGCGGTCGTCACCCCCCTCGCCTCGTTCATGGTGGCGCTCATCGCCGCGACCGTCGCCCGCAGGCGCTCGACGGGCCTGCCGCGAGCGCACGGCCATGCGTTGGCCGTGGTCGGCTGGCTGGCCCTCGCCGCGGGTGCCTTCCAGTTCGCGTACTACCGGCTCGGCGTGACCGCACTCGAGCCGCTGCTCCTGTGGGACCAGGCGCAGACCGTGGCGTCCGGCGCGACGCTCATCGTCGGCCGCGCGACCGGCATCTACTTCAACCCCAACACGTATGCCCTGCTTGGAGGGACCCTCCTCATCGCCGCGCTCGCGCTCGAGCTGCGCGCTTCGCAGCGGGTGGCCGTACTGGTGCCGGCACTCGGCATCCTACTGCTGAGCCAGTCACGCGGCGTCCTCGTCGCTCTTGCAGTGACCGCCCTTGTGGAACTCGTCCGACGGTCGCGCCACGTCCGGCTGCACCCGCGCACACCAGCCCTGATCGCGCTCGTGGTCGCGATCGTCGCCGCTGCCGGCGTCCTGCTGGCCCAGCAGGCGCCCGCGTTCCTCGCATCCTTCTCCAGCCGCCTCGGCAGCATCGTCGACGTCGTCGCGGGGGGCACGGCCGCGAGCGCCGACCTCGCGGCGCGGGTCGGCTTCTGGCAGGCGGGTTCGGAGATCCTCGTCGAACGACCGCTCGGCACGTTCGGAGGTCCTGAACTCATCCTAGGAACAGCCGTCGACAACGATTTCGTCCGCATCACGCTGCAGGGCGGCGTCTTGTATCTCGGCATCTTCATCTGGATGCTCGTCTGGATGGCCCGGGTACCGTCATCGAGTCCCTGGGCCACGCTCCTCAAGGCGCTCGCGCCGTTCCTGGCGGTTGTCGCCATCACCCAGGTACCGACGGCGACGGCGGTCTTCCCCGGACTGGTGGCACTCGCCGTCGGACTCCATGTAGGATGGACAGCCGGGGAGCCTGCGGAAACGCACTCGGCTCACCGCTCGTACCGCTGATCCGAAGGCCCGAACACCTATGACGTCCTCCACGCAGTCCGCCCATCGCGTCCTCTACCTCTGCCTTCAAGTGACAAGGCAGGGTCAGGCTTCGTATGCACACGTCCATGAGATCATCGATGGCCTTCGCGCCGAGGGCATGCATGTCGATCTCTTCGAGCCCGGCTACGCCGACGTCTCGCCCGGAGCGTTCGGGCGGATGCGGGAGTTCCTCCGCGTGCAGCGGCGTCTGCGTGACCACCTGGCGGATGCCGACGTGGTCTACGTGCGAGCGCACTTCGCAGCGCTTCCCACCGCGCGGGCCGCACGCAAGGCGGGCTTACCCGTCGTGCAGGAGGTCAACGGCCCCTACGAGGACCTCTTCATCGCGTGGCCCTGGACCCGGCATGCCGCACAGCTCTTCATCTGGATGATGCGCACGCAGTACGCGAACGCCTCGGCAGTCATCACGGTTACCGACGGCCTGAAGCGCTGGCTTGAGAGCGAGGCCGGCCGGGCCGACGTCCATGTGATCCCCAACGGCGCCAACATCGAGGTCTTCCACCCGGAGGCACAGCGGCCATCGGGACTACCCGAACGCTACGCGGTCTTCTTCGGGGCCCTCGCCCCCTGGCAGGGCATCGAGACCGCCCTCGAAGCGGTCGGACTCCCCGGATGGCCGACCGGCGTCTCGCTCGTGATCGCGGGTGCTGGAACGGCACAGGAAGCCGTGGAGGATCGGGCAAAGGTCGACCCGCGGGTCGTCTACCTCGGCACGCTCCCGTATACCGACGTCCCCGGGGTGGTGGCGGGAGCTCTCTGCGGCCTGAGCCCGCAGATCGAGATCGGGCGCTCGGCCACCGGCCTCTCACCCCTCAAGCTCTACGAGACCCTTGCGTGTGGAACCCCCGTCGTCGTCACGGACTTCCCCGGCCAGGCTGAGCTCGTCCGCGACAACAGTGTCGGCCACGTCATACCTCCGGCCGATCCGGCGGCGCTCGCGGCCGCTGTCCGCGCTCTCGCCGATGACGAGGACACCCGCATCGCCATGGGAACACGGGGACGCGAGCTTGTCGTGCGCGCCCACTCCTGGCGCGCACGCGCGCGGGCGACCGCTGCCGTCATCCGAGGGTGTGTCCGCGGTGCCTAGCCTGCTTATGGTCACCACGGTGGCTGTCACCCACGAGGCGTTCCTGCAGCCGATCGTCAGCGACCTGAAGGACCGCGGGTGGCGCGTCGATGGCATGGCCGCTCACATATCCGGCTCTCCCGCATGTCTCAACCTCTACAATACGGTTATTGATGTCGGCTGGACGAGGAATCCTCTCGACGTCGCCCACCTGCGGGGCACCGTGAAGATCATCCGCGAGGCGGTCCTGAGCGGTGGGTACGACATCGTCCACGTACACACGCCGGTGGCCGCGTTCCTCACCCGATTCGCGCTGCGCCGCCTCCCCGCAGATCGTCGCCCCGCAATCGTCTACACGGCGCACGGGTTCCACTTCTCCCCCGAACTCGGGACTCTCAGGAACGCCGTGTTCGCTGCCCTCGAACGGGCAGCCGGCCGCTGGACCGACCGTCTCGTGGTCATCAACGAGGACGACTACCGCGAGGCGCTCAGACGACGCATCATCGCCCCAGAGCGACTCGTCCACATGCACGGCATCGGCGTGGACACCGACACCATCACACCGGATGCGATCGATACCGCCGAGGTCACCCGTGTGCGCGCGGCGCTCGGCCTCACCGCCGACGACGTCCTCCTCCTCATGGTGGCCGAGTTCACACCCAACAAGCGCCACCGCGCGGTCTGTGACGCCTTCGTGTGCACTACCGATCCCTCGCTTCATCTGGCCTTCGCGGGCACGGGCGCCCTTGAGGCGGAAACCGCTCGCTACACGGCCGGACTCGGCGTCGCCGACCGCATCCACTTCCTCGGCTACCGGCGCGACATCCCCACGCTGCTCGCCGCTGCGCGTGCGACCGTCCTCTTCTCGGCGCGCGAGGGTCTCCCCCGCTCATCGATGGAGTCGCTCGCCATGGAACGCCCCGTCATCGGCGCAGACATTCGTGGCATCCGCGACCTCGTGTCGGGAGGGTGCGGCCTGCTCGTACCGTCCGGTGACATCGCCGCGCTCGCAGAAGCGATGGATCGCATCGCGAGCGATGCCGGGGCCGCCGCCGAGATGGGCCGCCGCGGTCGGCAGAAGATGTGTGGCGCGTTCTCGACCGCTGCCATCGTGGCGCGACACCGGGAGCTCTACGACTCCCTCCTCGGCTAGCCAACGGGGAGCGGTTCCGCCGGAGCGCCAGTGGTGCCTCGGCGGTCTCCGTGCACCGCATGATCACGCACTGCAATCCGCGCTTCCGCGGCTGCCTCTGACCTGCGCTCTGCTATCATTGAACGACGTCGCAAGAACGTTCGATACACCCGCACGGGACGCCCACGGCAGAGAAGCCGTGCGACACCACACCGTCGTGCTCACTGGAGGCAATCTCGCATGCACACCGCCCGTGACCTGGCCATCAACGGCGGGACTCCCGTCCGGTCAGGAGCACTCCCTCCATGGCCGTACTTCGCCGAAGACGAGATCGAGGCCGTGACCTCGGTTCTGCGTTCGGGCAAGGTCAACTACTGGACGGGCGCCGAGGGTACCTCGTTCGAGTCCGAGTTCGCCGCGTACATCAGCAGCGAGCATGCGATCGCCGTCGCTAACGGGACCGTGGCGCTCGAACTCGCGCTTCGCGCGCTCGGCATCGGCGAGGGCGACGACGTCGTGGTCGCCCCGCGCACGTTCATCGCCACAGCGAGCAGCGTGGTGGCCTGCGGTGCACGGCCGCTCGTGGCCGACGTGGACCGGACGAGCGGCAACGTCACGGCCGACACCATCGCCGCGGCGCTCACTCCGCAGACTCGTGCCGCCATCATCGTGCACCTCGGCGGCTGGCCGTGTGACATGGACCCAATCATGGACCTCGCCGACCGGCGGGGCCTCGCCATCATCGAGGACTGTGCTCAGTCACTCGGTGGCACGTATCGGGGACGCAGGCTGGGCACGGTCGGCTCGGCGGGCGCCTTCTCGTTCTGCCAGGACAAGATCATGACGACCGGCGGCGAAGGCGGCATGCTCGCGTTCGAGGACGACGCGCTCTACGAGGCCGCGTGGTCCTACAAGGACCACGGCAAGTCCCGCGCGCTTGCCCGGAGCGCCGCACCTGCAGGCAGCGTCGCATTCCGCTGGCTGCACGAGAGCTTCGGCACGAACTGGCGCATGACCGAGATGCAGGCCGCCATCGGACGGGTCGCGCTTCGCAAGGTGCCCGGGTGGCTCGACCGCCGACGCGCGTTCGCGCAGCGTCTCGACGCGTGTGTGAGTGCGCTCCCTGGTCTGCGCGTCACGATCCCGGCACCTCATGAGGGACACGCGTACTACAAGTACTACACCTACGTGCGCCCCGAGATGCTCGCGCCCGGATGGGACCGCGACCGCATCGCCCTCGCCGTCCAGGCCGAGGGCGTCCCCTGCTTCTCCGGCTCGTGTCCCGAGATCTACCGGGAGAGAGCCTTCGAGGTGGCAGGACTCGCTCCCGGAGAACGTCTGCCGGTCGCCCGCGAGCTCGGCGAGACCTCCCTCATGCTGCTCGTACACCCGACGCTCACCGACGCGGACATGACCGCCACCTGCGACGCACTCGCGAAAGTCATGTGCGTGACCACCGCCTCGTGATGACGGAGCCGGACTCGATGACAACACCCCGCCCCGTCGAAGCCACGAGCCGCCACAGCGGCCGCTGGCTCGAGTACGCACTCTTCGTCTTCCTCGATATCGCCGTCGTATGGCTTGCGACCGTCCTGGCCTACTGGACGCGCTTCAGTGGCGCGATCGGCGGGGATTTCCTCGGCAACGCGCCGACGCTCGCCCTCATCGCGACGGTACTCTTCCCGCTCCTCTTCTGGGCCTTCAAGCTCTACCACCAGGTGTGGCGCTACGTGAGTCTCGACACCGTCGTCCGCGTGGGCGTGGCCGTCGTCATCGGCGCCGCTGTCCTGCTCGGCTGGGTCATGATCGACGTCGAGAAGACCGCGACGGCCACACTGCGCCCGGTCCCGATCGGCGTCATCATCATCATGGCCACGTTCGTCTTCATCGGCAGCACCGCATGGCGCTCCTTCGGCCGGATCTACCTCTTCTCGCAGCGCCAGGAGTCACCCGCTGGCGCGCGCCGGGCCATCATCGTGGGCGCGGGCGATGCCGGGTCGCTCCTCCTGCGCGACATCGAGACCCAGCCCGGTCTTGGCCTTCTGGTCGTGGGCTTCGCTGATGACGACGCCCGCAAGATCGGCCGCCTCGTCCGCGGCGTGAAGGTGCTCGGACCGGTCGCAGCGCTTCCCTCGCTCGTAGAGAAGATGCGCGCCGACGAAGTGCTGATCGCGATTCCCTCGGCGACCTCCGCCCAGCGCCGCACGGTCCTCGACGCATGCGCCGCGGCGGACGTCCCCGCCCGGATCATCGGATCGATGACACGTGACGTGGCCGAGGGTGCGCACGTGGGCGTCTCCGACCTGCGGACCGTGAGCGTCGAGGATCTCCTCGGCCGCGACCCGGCCCCCATCGATGTCGAGCTCATCGCGGGTACCATCGCAGGCAGGACAGTAGCCATCACGGGCGCCGCCGGCTCCATCGGCAGCGAGCTCTGCAGGCAGGTCCTGCGTCTGCGCCCTGGCCGGCTGCTTCTCATCGACATCGACGAGAGCCGGACGTACGAGACGTTCCTCGAGCTCTCACGGATGGACGCCTCGGCACCGGAGATGCACCTGTGTGACGTCCGCGACGCGGAGAAGACGTCACGTCTGTTCGCCGAGGCCCGTCCCGAGATCGTGCTGCATGCTGCCGCCTACAAACACGTGCCGCTCATGGAGCTCGCGCCCGACGAGGCCGTGAAGGCCAATATCGGCGGCACGCGCAACGTCATCGCGGCCGCCGAGGCCGCGGGTGTCGGGCACTTCGTCCTCATCTCCACCGATAAGGCCGTCATGCCCTCGAGCGTCATGGGCGCCACCAAGGCGATCGCCGAGATGCTCACGATCCAGGCCGCACGCCGGGGCACGATGCGCGCGAGTGCCGTGCGCTTCGGCAACGTACTCGGCAGCCGGGGCAGCGTCATTCCGCTCTTCGAGGAGCAGCTACGCCGCGGTGGGCCGCTGCTGGTGACCCATCCCGAGGTGAGCCGCTACTTCATGACGATTCCCGAGGCAGCCCGCCTCGTACTGCAGGCCCAGGCCATCAGTGACGGCGGTGAGATCTTCGTCCTCGAGATGGGTGAGCCGGTGCGTATCGTCGACCTCGCCCGCAAGATGATCACACTCTCAGGTGTGCACACGCACATCGAGTTCACTGGCCTCCGCCCTGCCGAGAAGCTCCACGAGGTGCTCATCTACTCGCACGAGGACCTCTTGCCTACCGGTCGGGAGAAGATCACGCGCGTGAACGCGCTCGAGTTCCCGCGCCGCGACTTCGATGCCACGATCGACCGCATGGTGGACGACGCGACGCGCGGCGACGTGGACGCCGTCCTCTCGGCGCTCCACACGCTCATCCCGAGTTACGTCCGGGCCGACTCGGACGGCATCCAGCGCGCCTGACGAGGGCCCTCGGGCACCTGCCTCCCGCCAGAGCCCCGCTCGCGGACGGCGACGCTCTGGCGGCGAGAGTCGCCGTTTCCGCAGTCCTACCCTGCAGACGGAGCACCGCCGCCCTCCGTGGTGGAGAACGGCGGTGCGAATCGTTCGTTCGAGTCAGCCGTGCCGACGACCGCCGCCCTACGGGCCGGTGACGTCCTCCGCCTCCACCACTGCGGCGCTCGTCGACTCCACGGTCGGAGTTGTCTCACCCGTGCCGGACGCCGCGACGGAGTCGGCTGAAGGTGACGACTGAGACTCGGAATCGGCCGTCTGTGCGGTCGCGTCCACGGACGCCGGAGCCGCGGGCGGTGCATCCACCGGTAGGCCGCCGAAGTCGAAGGCATCGAAGATGAACGTCGCACCCGAGCTGTTCTCGTTCCTCGTGCCGAGGATGCGCAGCTCGACCGTGTGCGTTCCTGACTCCAACCCTGTCTTGGAGAAGATCACCTGGTTGTGGGCGTACTGCGGAGCGTAGGCGTCGATCGTGCCGACCTTCACGCCGTCGATCCACACCTCGGCCTGACCGTATGCAGGACCGTATGAGCCTACGACCGAAACCGATGTAGCGGTCGTCTGGATCATCGCGCTGCGCCCGCTCCAGGAGCTATACCGATACGTGCCGCCGGAGAATGCCGATGAGGGACCGCCGGACAACCACGTGCCCGTGTACGTAACGCGGTCGGAATCGTCCTCAAAGCGGCCTATCTCGCCAGGCGCTGCATCGACCGGAGCGCCCGAGAAGTCGAGCGCGTCGAAGATGAAGACCGTGCCCGTGCTCTTCGTGTTCTTCGTGCCGAGCATCTTGACGGTGACGGTGTGCGTGCCGGTGGCCAGGCCCGTCTTCGAGAAGAGCACCCGATTGTGAGCATAGGTCTCTGCGTACGCGTCCACGACGCCCGCCGAGACGCCGTCCACGAACACCTCGGCCTGGCCGTAACTCGGCCCGTAGGAACCCACCAGCGCCACGGAGGTTGCCGTCATCGTGATGGTCGCAGTGGACCCGGCCTTGAGCGAGTAACGATAGCTTCCTCCGGAGAACGCCGCCGACTTCACGGAGACCCACGAGCCTGCGTAGCTGAAGCGGCTGCTCGAGTCCTCCACGCGACCCGTCTCCGGCACCACGCCCGGCTTCAGGTCAGCGGGCGCACCCGAGCAGTCGAACGCGTCGAAGATGAAGACCGTGCCCGTGCTCTTCGTGTTCTTCGTGCCGAGCGCTTTCACCACCACTGTGTGCGCGGAAGCCGAGAGCCCGGTCTTCGAGAACAGCACCT
>CAYMSA010000005.1:15196-16305 GCA_964392965.1 uncultured Coriobacteriaceae bacterium | reverse complement strand
CCGGTCATGCTCACGTTCGAGCCGTTCGCGAGCGTCATCTGCACCGTCTTGACGTGTCCGCTCGCGGCCGTGTCGCAGCGCAGTGCGGTCACAGCGGAACCATACCCGAGCTTCGTGGCGAGCGCAGAACCCGTGTACGTGATGGGCTCTCCCCAGGAGCGTGCCCACGGCCAGCCGGTGGTCGGCGCAGCCCCTGCCTCATAGGGATCGGGAACGCCGCGTAGGTACGGCTCAGCGGCGGACCAGACATCCTCCGAGTTCGCCGTGTGCCCCCCGGAGCTGGAGAAGAAGTACGTACGCGCGATGGTCGTTCCGTACTTCACGACCTGCGAGCGCGTCGCATCGACGGCGCTGTTGGTGGTGGTGGCCTCGTGCATCGTGACGGCCGTGCGATCACTCGCCGTCCGGGAGTGTCCGTTATACACCTGGCTCCACGTCGTGCAGTGAAGCGTCGCCGCTGTCTCCGTGTACGCATACGAGCGCGCCGCGACGGCCTGAGCCTTCAGCGCCTCGGCATGCCAGCTCGACGGAGACTCTCGCGGAACGACGCCATAGAGGTAGTCCTCGATGTTGAGCGTGTTCGTGAGTTCGAGGCCACCGTCCGCCACCGACAGGTTCAAGACGCCGCGATAGCGCACGTATCCCATGTTCGACGGACCCGAGGCACTCACCACCTGCACGAGCGAGGGTTCGTTCGATACGGCCGAATCGACCTCGAACGCATCGAGGATGATCGTGGTCCCGGCGCTCTCGGTGTTCTTCTCGCCGAGAACCGTCACGACCGCTGTGTGATTGCCCGCCGTCAGGCCGGACACCTCGTAGACGACAGTCGAGCCGGTGGCGGCAGTCGCATAAGTATCGACCTGTACTGGAGCCTTACCGTCAATCGACACCGACATCTTGCCGTACGCAGGTCCCTTGGCCCCCACCATCGTGAACGAGGTGCCACTGAACGCGAGCGTCGCGCTGGATCCGGCCGTGTACGAGTAGCGGTATGCTCCGCCCGACCACCCGGCCCTCTCATCGCGCACCCATGTCCCCTGATAGCCGATTGCGGTGTCATTCTCTTCGTACGTGCGCTCCTGGGTCGTCACGCCCTGGCTTGCGAC
>CAYMSA010000005.1:0-15096 GCA_964392965.1 uncultured Coriobacteriaceae bacterium | reverse complement strand
ACCTCGACCGTCCCGATGCGATGCGCGATAATGGCGCGGCCATGACAGACACCACACCACTCCCCCGACATCAGATGATCCGCGCGCCGCGCTTCTCGGTGATCGTACCCGCGTACAACGTGGAACCGTTCATCGCCGAGACGCTCGACTCCGTCATCGGCCAGACGCTGTCCGATTGGGAGCTGGTCGTCGTCGATGACGGCTCCACGGATGCGACACCTGACATCCTGCGACAGTATGCAGGTCGCGAGCCTCGAATGCGGGTGATCACCCAGCCCAACGGTGGCTGCGCATCAGCGAGCAACACGGCCATCGATGCGGCGCGGGGTGAATACGTAGCGGTCCTCGGCGCCGATGACCTCTACGATTCCACCTACCTCGAGCAGCAGTCTGCGTTCATCGATGCGAACCCTGGCTATGACATCTACTCCTGTAACGCCCGCAAACTCTTCCCCGATGGGACGACCGAGCCCTACTTCACCGATGACCGTCACCAGCAGGCGACCTCGTTCGTGCTGGCCGACTGGTTCGAAAGCTGCCCGATCTTCGGGCTCGCCGTCTACAGGCGGGACCTGGCGCTTCGCCTCGGCGGCTATCGTACCGACCTCCGCAACGCCGAGGACTACGACTTCTGGCTGCGTGCGATGTCATCAGGTGCGACGCACCGTCACAACCCCGCCGAGCTCGCCTCCTACCGCCGTCATGCGGGGAACAAGTCGGGGAACCGCGCGGCGGCGGCCCGCGCACTCGTAAGGATTCTCGAGGACCTCAAGGCGACCGCATCGCTGTCAAACCAGGAGCGCCAGCTGCTCGATCGTGCGCTCGTCCGGCGACGGACGGCCGTCGGACGCAGGGAACTCGAGATGCGCATGCTCGCGGGTGACATGCGGGGGGCGCGCCGCGCGTTCTGGCAGGCCAGGGCGGGCTTCGCCTCACGGGGACGGTTCGCGCTCGCCCTGCCGGTGATCCTCATCAGTCCGCGCCTGTACGCGGCACTGGTACTCCGGCGGCAGGGGTAGGCCCCACGGCAACCTCGTTCGCTGCCAGCGGTGTCACTCGCACCGCCGAGCGTCGTCACGTGTAGAGGCAGTCTCAGTCGCCGGCTGTCACCGTCTGCCAGTCGCTTCCCACGACGACAAGGATGTCCGTCGAGAACGAGTACATGCCGTTGCTCTTCACGAGATCACCGATCGGCAGACTCGCGCTCACCGCCTGCGCCATGGCGAGTCCATCGGCGGAGGACTCGTTGTAGATGATGAGCGTGCGGTCGTACACGAACTGGTTCGTGTTTCCGACCTCGGTCACCTCGAAGCCGTCGCCTGTGAGCACCGAGGCGGCACTGGCTGCGATTCCGGAGATGCCGGCGCCATTGCGGACCGCGATGGTGACGTCGGCCGGATCGACCGCCTCCTGCGTCACGGGCGCCGTCTCATCGAACGACATGCCTGCCTCCATGGAAGCCACGAGCTTCTCCTTGAGCGCCTCGTCCGTGTACACATACGGCGACTTCCATTCGCCGAGCACAGTCGCCGTATAGACGTTCTCGGAACCCGCGTCCATCAGCGCGAGCGCGACCTTCACCATCTGCGAGGCACTCATCGTCGTGCTCATGTGGCTCGCCATGGACTTGACGATGCCCGGAAGCTTCGTCGCATTGCCGATCTTCTTCACCTGATCCGCGAGCGCCTTGAAGAACTGCTGCTGGTTGGCCATCCGGGAGAAGTCACCGTCGACGTAATCGCGGCTCCTGACGAAGGTCAGGGCGTGCTCACCGTCAAGCAGCTGATAGCCGGCGTCGATATGCCGCGCGCTCGCGTTCTCGCTGTGACTCGCGGCCTTCCGGTCGTCTATCTCGGTCTCCACATCGATCCACACACCGCCGAGGGAGTCCACCATCTCGACGAATCCCGTGAAGTTGACGGTCATGTAGCCGTTGATCTCGACGTCGAGGAACTCCTCGACCGTCTGGATCGCGAGCGCCGGACCACCGTACGCCGTGGCCGCGTTGATCTTCTCCACCCCGTGGCCAGGGATCTCGACTCGCGTGTCACGCGGAATCGAGAGCATCCACACCTGCTTGGTCTTGGGATCGACGCGTGCGACGATCATCGTGTCCGAGCGGGCCATGGTCTCCCCCGGGCGACTGTCATCACCGAGGAGGAGCATCGTGAACGGCTCCTCGGCCTTCGGCTCGGTGATCACCTCGCTCACCGCCGCCTGCGTCTCATCGTCGGCCTGCATGGTCTTGAGAGCATCGCTCAGGTGGCCCCAGGCGAGACCCACCACGCCGACGACAACGACGGCCAGCACGAGAAGACCTATGAGCGCCACCCGCTTCGCCCGTCCCTTGCGGCGCACACGGTCACCGGGAAGCGACGGTGCGGTCTCGAGCTTGCCGGTGCGTCGCCGCCCGCTTGCCGGTGCGGCCTTCGACGGGCGCGCCCGGCGCTTCGTCGGCGCCTGGCCCGAGTTCGCGTACTTATCGGAGCGTCGGGGTCGACGCGTCATGTCATCACTCATCGACAATCACCACCAACGTGCACATCGAGGCCGGCCGGAAGCCCGCCGGCCTCTGGCACGACTCTCTAGCCGAGCGCGGACTTCAGTACCTCGACGACTTCCTGCTGCTGTTCGGACGTGATACCGGGGAAACACGGCAGAGCGAACGTCCGACCATCGCATGACTCAGCGACGGGAAGCGAGGGACGCGTCCATCCGACGAGACCATCGAAGGCTGCTTGCTCGTGATTTGCGAGCGGATAGTACAGCGCGGTGCCGATGCCCGCGTCCTTCATCGCAGCCATGGCCGTGGTCGCCGCCTCTGCGCTTGATGCCTTCACCACGTAGAGATGGTAGACCGGCTGACCGTAGTCGCGGGTCACCGGGAGCTCGAGTGGCGCGAAGCCCGCCAGGAGCTCATCGTAGACGTGCGCCGCCGCGCGCCGCTCGGCGTTCCAGCGATCGAGGTGCGGCAGCTTGACCGACAGAATCGCGGCCTGCAATGCGTCGAGTCGGCTGTTGCTGCCGAACGCGTCGTGGAAGTACTTCTTGCTCGTCCCGTGCGAGGCGAGCTTGCGCGCCCTGCTGGCGAGCGCGGCGTCGCTAGTCGTGATCATGCCGCCGTCACCGGCCGCGCCGAGGTTCTTGCTCGGGAAGAACGAGAAAGCAGCCGCGTGACCGAGTGCCCCTGCCCGCTTACCTTTGTAGGTGGCACCGATCGCCTGGCAGGCGTCCTCGATGACCGGGATGTTAAGACGCGCACCGATCTCGAGCAACGGATCCATGTCCACGCACTGGCCGAAGATATGCACCGGCAGAAGCGCCTTGGTGCGGGGCGTGAGCGCAGCCTCGACCAAAGTGGGGTCCATGTTGTAGGTGCCGGGCTCGATATCCACGAACACCGGCGTGGCACCGACGTGCGTGATGCACTCGATGGTGGCCCAGAACGTGAACGGAGTCGTGATGACCTCGTCGCCCGCCCCGATGCCGAGCGCCTCCATGATGAGGAAGAGAGCATCGGTGCCGTTCCCGCAGGGTACCGCGTATTCGGTCCCGCAGTACTCGGCCATGGCGCGCTCGAACTCGGCCACCTTGGGACCGCCGATGAACGCGGCGTTGGCCATCACCTCGTGGGTCGCGGCATCGAGCTCAGGCTGGAGCTCGCGGTACTGCGCCTTCAGGTCGAGCAGGGGTATACCCATCGGTCTTCCTCCGATTCGAAATGCGTCCGGGATGACTCATTCTTGCAGTCCGGGACCACGTCCGGATGTTCAGACGGGAACCGTAACGGTATCGTTCACTGGTTCTCGAGAAGCTCGTCCGGTGAGACGTCGCGCACGACGCGCGCCGGCACGCCCATGGCCACGACTCCGGGCGGGATGTCGCGCGTCACGACGGCGCCTGTGGCGATGAACGCTTCCTCACCGATCTCGACCGCCGGCAAGATGTGCACGCCGCCACCCACGCGGGCACCTCGCCTGATCGTACAGCCCTTCATCTCGGCGAGGCGCTTCTCGGTACGACCCATGTAGTTGTCGTTCGTCGTCACGACCATCGGCGCGACGAACACATCCTCTTCGATGGTGACATACGCCGTGATGTATGCACCCGACTGGATGCGGGTCCTACTGCCGATGGTCGTCCCGTTCTCGACCGTCACCAGGCGCCCAATCACGACGTTGTCGCCGACGGTGCACCGCTCGCGCACACCCGCTCCGTCTGCGATGACGCAGTTCGTGCCGAACGTGCTGCCCGCCATCATGACCGCGTGGGTACCGATGACGCAGCCGTCGCCGATGACGACGCCGGACAGCGCGCCGCCCTTGGCCGTGGAGGACTTGGCGAGCTTCGGGGATTTCCCGACGACTGCGCCGTCACCGATGGTGACACCGTCGCCGATGACCGCTCCGGCACAGATATGCACGAACGAGCCGACACTCACGCCTTCGCCGATGACGACGTCCTCATCGATCACCGAGAACGGCGAGATCGTGAAGTCCTCGCCTATCTTCGCCGAGGGATGCACGTATGCGCTCACTGCTGCTCCAATCCGGTCTCGACGGGCGCGCCGCCCGCACGGAGTGACTCACCGACCGCTTCCAATACCCGCACGACCTCGAGTCCGCTCCTACCGCTCGAGCGCGGGGTGCCACCTGTCGTGCAGCACTCGAGGAAGTGACGGACCTCGAGTGCGAGCGGCTCGGCCATCGTGAGGTAGGGCACGTTGATGTCGCCGAAGCGCAGCGTGAGGTCCTCACCGTACGGGAGCGCCTCGACCGGAGCCACGCCCTTGTCGTAGATCCAGACCTTCTCGGTCGCTTGCATGTCGTCGAACACGAGCATCTTCTTCGAGCCGACGATCGTGAATTTGCGCGTCTTGTGCGGGTCGAGCCAGCTCACGTGGATGTTCGCCATGCGACCCGACGGGAAGTGCAGGTTGGCGAACACGGTGTCCTCGATGCCCTCGTGCAGGTATGCCGCACCGGTCGCGGACACACGGTCGGGCACCTCGCCGAGCAGGTAGTTCACGATGGAAACATCGTGCGGTGCGAGTGACCAGAACGCGTTCTCCTCGGTGCGCACCTTGCCCAGGTTGAGCCGTTGCGCGTACAGGTAGAGCACGTCGCCGAGTTCGCCCGAGGCGATGACGTCGCGGATGTAGTTAACCGCCGTGTGGTAGACCATGAGGTGGCCGACCATGAGCACCAGAGAGCGCTCGTCGGCGATACGGACGAGTGTCTCGGCGTCTTCCGAGGTGAGCGTGATCGGCTTCTCCACGAAGCAGTGCTTCCCCGCCTCGAGAGCCGCCTTGGCGACGGAGAAGTGGCTCGGCGCCGAGGTCGCGACCACGACAGCATCCAGATCGTAGCCGTCGAGCATGTCGCAGAGTGCGTCGGTCACCGGGATGTGGGGGTAGGCCGCCGAGAACTTGGCGCGGTTCTTCTCGGACATGTCGCAGCAGACGACGAGCTCCGATTCGGCGAGCCGGTCGAGGTTGCGGGCGAGGTTGGGGCCCCAGTAGCCGTAGCCGACGATGCCGGTCCTCACCGGCGTGGACGGGCTCACAGCCGCACCACGTTCGGCCCGGCGTACGCGGCGAGCGCGTTGCGTGTGTCGAGTACCAGGCGGGCGTTTGCCGCCAGAAGGTCGTAATCCACGCCGCTGTGGGCAGTCACCAGCACGACGACATCGGCATCCGTGATGCTCTCGAGGTCGAGGGGCACCTGCGGAATCTCATGCCCCTTCACGGCGAATTCGGGAATGTACGGGTCGTGGTAGACCACGTCGGCGCCCTTCTCCATGAGCAGCTCGGCGATGCGGATGGCCGGCGACTCACGCATGTCGTCGATGTCGGCCTTATACGCCACGCCGAGCATGAGCACGCGCGAACCGGCGATCGACTTCCGGTGGTCGTTCATCGCGTCCATGAGCCGGGTGATCACGTAGTAGGGCATGTTCTCGTTGATACGCCCTGAGAGATCGATGAACTCGGTCCGGAAGTCGTATGCACGGGCCTTCCAGGAGAGATAGAACGGATCGACCGGGATGCAGTGACCGCCGAGGCCCGGCCCGGGATAGAAGGGCATGAAGCCGAACGGCTTCGTCTTGGCAGCGTCGATGACCTCCCACAGATTGATGCCCATGCGGTCACAGAGCATGAGCAGCTCGTTCATGAGAGCGATGTTGACGCCCCGGAACGTGTTCTCGAGGAGCTTCGTCATCTCGGCCACCTGCGTCGAGCTCACCGGGACGACGGTGTCGATGTAGCGGGAGTAAAGGGCGACGGCCCGCTTCGTGCACTCGGGCGTGACCCCGCCCACGACCTTCGGCGTGTTCCGCGTCTGGTAGACCGGGTTGCCCGGATCCACGCGCTCGGGAGAGAACGCCAGGTAGATGTCCTCGCCCACTGTCATGCCCCCGGACTCGAGGATGGGCTGGATGACCTCTTCGGTCGTGCCGGGGTACGTCGTCGACTCCAGCGTTATCAGCATGTCGGCATGCAGGTACGGCGTGATCGATCGCGCTGCGTCCTCCATGAACGACGTGTCCGGATCCTTCATCGTGTCGAGCGGCGTCGGAACGCACACCGCGATCGCGTCGGTGTCGGCGGCGCACGCGAAGTCCGTCGTCGCCCGGATGAGCCCCCGGCTCACGAGCTCGGCAAGTTCATCGGTAGGCACGTCGGGGATGTAGCTCACGCCCAGGTTGACCTTCTCGACCTTCTCCGCCGAGATGTCCATGCCGATGACCACGTGCCCGGCCTTGGCCATCTCCACTGCGAGCGGCAGGCCGACATACCCGAGGCCGACGACCCCGAGCACCGCCTCCCCGCTCTCGATACGCTCCAGAAGTCCCATGGCTCCTTCTCTACGGCTCGATGTTGCCAGACTCACTCACGCGCCCCGCACAGAGACGAAGGCGCGATTGCTCATTGTATCGCGAACATCAGCGTGCCCGCGCAGGCGAGCGCCCCTCCGACCTCGGCTCGCGCCTCGCCGAAGCCGATCGAGCCGCGCATCCGCGTGATGGACACCGCGAGCGTGAGCGTGTCACCCGGAACGACCTGACGCTTGAAGCGAACCTTCTCGATGCCAGCGAAGAGCGCAAGCCGGCCCTCGTTGCCGGGTACCGAGAGAAGCGCCACGGCTCCCACCTGGGCGAGCGCCTCCACGATCAGAACACCGGGCATCACCGGGTGTCCCGGGAAGTGACCGGGGACCCAGAACGCATCCTCGCTCACGTCCAGCTCTCCAGTCGCCGAAACTCCTGGCTCGCACGCGACGATGCGGTCTACCAGCAGGAACGGGTCGCGGTGCGGGAGCACGGCTGCAATCGCCTCTCGATCCATCATGTGTCTCAACCCCGATCTTCTGTCGTCACCCGTGCGCCGAGACCCACGAGCTTACCGGTGAAGTCCTCATAGCCGCGCAGGATGTGGTGGATGTCCATGACCCGGGTCTCACCTTCGGCGACGAGCCCGGCCAGAACGAGAGCGGCTCCGCCGCGGAGGTCGGGACACCTGACCGGCGCCCCTTCCAGGCGCTCGACGCCGCGGATGAGCGCACGGTGTCCCTCGATGTCGATGTCCGCTCCCATCCGCCTGATCTCGTCAGCGAACATGAAGCGGTTCTCGAAGACGTTCTCGGTGATGACGCTGCTTCCGTCGGCGATGGCCATGAGCGCCATGAACTGCGCCTGCATGTCGGTGGGAAAGCCAGGGTACGGGAGCGTCGCGATGTTCACGGGGAGCACGGGGCCCTCATGGCTGACGGTCACGGCCTCCTCGCCCACCTCGATCCGACTTCCGGCTTGAATGAGCTTCTGGAGCAGCATCTCGAGGTGTCGGGGGTCGAAGCCCGTCACGGTGACCGGGCCGCCGGTGAGCGCCCCCGCCACCAGGAACGTACCTGCCTCGATCCGGTCGCCCACCGTCGAGTGCACCGTGGGTGCGAGCGAACTCACGCCCGTGATCTCCAGCGTGGAAGAGCCACGTCCTGTGATGAGAGCCCCCATCGACACGAGCATGTCCACGAGGTCACCGATCTCGGGCTCGCGGGCAGCATTCTCGATGACGGTGGTGCCCTCGGCGAGAACCGCCGCCATGAGCAGGTTCTCGGTAGCGCCGACGCTCGGGAAGTCGAGCGTCACGTGTGCGCCGTGAAGGCCATGCGGAGCTGACGCGTCGATGAACCCGTGTTCGAGCACGATCTCAGCACCGAGATGTTCGAGGCCGAGCACGTGGAGGTCTATGTTGCGCGAACCGATGTTGCAGCCGCCAGGCATGGCCACCCGGGCGTGTCCGAAGCGCGCCACCAGGGGGCCGAGCACGACGATCGAGGCGCGCATCTTGGATACGAGCTCGTAGGGGGTCTCGACTGAGGCCACCCCGGATGCGTCCACCAGCACGGAGTGCCCGTCGCGGATGACCCGTGCGCCGAGTCCGCGCAACACGTCGGCCATCACGTCGACGTCGCTGATCACCGGTACGTTATGGATGACAGACTCACCCCGCGCAAGCAGCGCCGCGGCCATGAGCTTCAAGGCCGAGTTCTTCGCGCCTCCCACCCGCACGGTGCCGGCGAGCCGCTGACGACCCTGCACGACGATCGAGGACATACGCACACGATTCCTTCCGACCGACACATCACGCCCGGGAACAGCGCCACGCACCTCGTCGATCCCATCCGGTCCTGCACGCCCCGGGGCGGTCGTCCTCCCTGCCCCGGGAACAGCCGGATGCGCCGGGCGACCGAACCGACAGGTCCAGCCGCCCGACGCATCTCAGCGAATCACCGATCAGGAACGCTTCTCAGCGACCTCGATCTGAATCTGACACCATTTGAGATCCGCTTCACACTCGTCGAATCCCTCACGACCACCGTCGGAGTTCGCCTTCAGATCGGCGAGCTGCTCCTCGGCGAGCTCCTTCGCCCGCTTCGCGCGGGCGACATCGATGCGTGAAGCATGCACCGCGTCGTTCGCGAGCACTATCACCTTGTCCTGGTGGACCTGGAGATACCCGCCCGAGACGGCGAACCACTCGGCATCACGACCACCGTTGTGAAGCACCCGGAGCTCTCCGGGCTGAAGGATGGCCACGATCGGAGCGTGCATCGGCAGGATGCCGATCTCGCCCTCGAGAGTCGGAGCGATGACCATCTCCACCTCGTTCGTGTAGAGGATCTTCTCCGGCGTCACCACCTGTACCATCAGCGTACGTGCCATACGATGCGCTCCTTTAGGCTGTCGCCTTCATCTTCTCGGCCGCCTCGAGCACCTCGTCAAGCCCGCCCTTGTAGCGGAACGCCTGCTCGGGCACGTCGTCGAGCTCGCCCTTCACGATCGCATCGAAACCGCGGACCGTATCGGCCAGCTTCACGTACTTGCCCTTCATGCCCGTGAACTGCTCCGCGACGTGGAACGGCTGCGACAGGAACTGCTGGATCTTGCGCGCGCGCGAGACCACGAGCTTGTCCTCTTCGCCGAGCTCGTCCATGCCGAGGATGGCGATGATGTCCTGGAGGTCCTTGTTGCGCTGGAGGATCTGCTGCACCTCACGCGCCACGCGATAGTGCTCCTCACCGACCACGGCCGGGTCGAGTGCGCGAGACGTGGAGTCGAGCGGGTCCACGGCCGGGTAGATGCCCATCTCGGCGATGCTACGCGAGAGAACCGTCGTGGCGTCGAGGTGGGTGAACGCGGTGGCCGGCGCCGGGTCGGTCAGGTCGTCCGCAGGCACGTAGATGGCCTGGACGGACGTGATCGAGCCGGTCTTGGTCGACGTGATGCGCTCCTGCAGCTCACCCATCTCGGTGGCCAGCGTGGGCTGGTAACCGACGGCGGACGGCATACGGCCGAGCAGCGCCGAGACCTCGGAACCCGCCTGGGTGAACCGGAAGATGTTGTCGATGAAGAGCAGCACGTCCTGCCCCTGGTCGCGGAAGTACTCGGCGGCGGTGAGGCCGGCCAGACCCACGCGCAGACGGGCTCCGGGAGGCTCGTTCATCTGACCGTAGACGAGGCAGGTCTTCTTGATGACGCCTGACTCCTGCATCTCGTTGTAGAGGTCCGTTCCCTCGCGGGTACGCTCGCCAACACCGGTGAACACCGACGTGCCACCGTGCTCCATGGCGAGGTTGTTGATGAGCTCCATGATGATGACGGTCTTGCCGACGCCGGCGCCGCCGAACAGGCCGGTCTTGCCGCCCTTGATGTACGGCTCGAGCAGGTCGACGACCTTGATGCCCGTCTCGAAGATCTCCGTCTTCGGTTCCAGCTGGTCGTACTCCGGGGCCACGCGGTGGATCGGGTACGTCTGGGCGACCTCGACCTCCTGGCCGTCGATGCACTTGCCGACGACGTTCCAGATGTGGCCGAGCGTTTCGGTACCGACCGGCATCTGCATGGCGGCTCCGGTGTCGACGACCTCCATGCCACGCGTGAGGCCATCGGTCGAGTCCATGGCGATCGCACGGACCACGCCACCAGGCAGGTGCTGCGCGACCTCGACCACCAGGTCGATCTCACCCTGGGGCGTGGTGCCCTTGATGGTGAGCGCGTTGTTGATGGCTGGCATCGACTCAACCTGGAACTCGGCATCGACGACAGGGCCGACAACGCGGATTATGCGTCCTACATTCATAGCGAAATCCCTCTCTGAGTGTACGATCTAGCCCTTGTCCTCGAGGGCCGCAGCGCCACCGACGATCTCTGCGATCTCTGTGGTGATGGCAGCCTGACGTGCCCGGTTGTAGCTCCGCTGCAACGTTGCGATGATCTCGACGGCGTTGTCTGTCGCCAGCTTCATGGCCGTGCGGCGGGCGCCGAGTTCCGAAGCAGCGGACTCCAGGAGCGCACGCAGCACCAGTGCTTCGACGTACGTGGGGAGCAGATTCGAGAGCACCGCTTCGGGCGAAGGCTCGAAGATGTACTCACCCGTGAGTCCACGAGCTTCGACGTCGTCCTCGGCACGCTCAAGAGCGGTCTGCTGGACCGGAAGGAGCTGGAGCTCCTCGGGACGTTGTTCCGCGATGTTCTTGAAGCGGTTGAAGATGACGTGGACCTCGTCCAGATCGCCCGCGGCATACGCCGTGCGAACGTAGTCGGCGATCTCCCGCGCATCCGTGTACGACGGCTTGTCCGACGTTCCCAGCAAGGACATGACGGGCTCGATGCCGCGGTACCGGAAGTACGCGAGTACCTTCTTGCCGCAGGTGATGAGCTCCACCTCGAGGCCCTGCTCCCGATACGCTGTCATCGCCCGCTCGGTCAGCCGGATGATGTTGCTGTTGAATGCGCCGGCCAGTCCTCGGTCAGAGGCGATGGCGATGATGCACACGCGCTTGCGCTCTTCGTGCGTCTCCAGTAGCGGATGCGTGACGGCGCCGACACTACTCACCACGTTGCCGAGGACCTCGGTCGTGGCAAGCGCGTACGGACGCGCGCTCTCGATACGATCCTGAGCTTTGCGGATCTTCGCAGTCGCGACCATCTCCATCGTGCGGGTGATCTGACTCGTCGAATGGACGCTCGTTATTCGTTTCTTGATATCTCGAAGCGTCGCCATCGTCTGCCCTACTCCCCGACCGAGCTGAAGATCCGCTTGTACTCGACGATGGCCGCCGTGAGCTTCTCTTTCGTTTCGTCAGAGAGCACCTTCTCGGTGGCGATGGTCGTGAGCAGGCCGGCCTGGGTGCTCGAGACGTAGTCGATGAGTCCCTCGCGGAACGCGATGACCTGATCGACCGCAAGATCATCGAGGTGGCCTTGGCCGCCGGCGAACAACGCGACGACCTGATGCTCCACCGCCATCGGCCTGAACTGGCCCTGCTTCAGGAGCTCGACGAGGCGTTCGCCTCGGTTGAGCTGCGCCTGCGTGGCCTTATCCAGGTCCGAACCGAACTGTGCGAACGCCTCCAGCGACCGGTAGGCCGCAAGGTCGAGCCGGAGCGTTCCGGCAACCTGCTTCATGGCCTTGATCTGCGCGTTACCACCGACTCGCGACACCGAGATGCCGACGTTGATGGCGGGGCGGACACCCTTGTAGAAGAGGTCCGACTGCAGGAAGATCTGGCCGTCTGTGATGGAGATGACGTTCGTCGGAATGTACGCAGAGACGTCACCGGCCTGGGTCTCGATGATCGGCAGAGCCGTCATGGAACCGCTTCCGAGCTCCTTGTTCATCTTCACAGCGCGCTCGAGCAGCCGGCTGTGGAGGTAGAAGACGTCTCCCGGATACGCCTCGCGGCCCGGCGGGCGGCGGAGCGTCAGGGACATCTGACGGTAGGCGACGGCCTGCTTGGAGAGGTCATCGTAGACGCAGAGCGTCGCGCGGCCGGGATTCTCCGCGCTCGCGGGCTGACCGTCCTCGCCCGTGTACATGAAGTACTCAGCGATAGCAGCACCGGCGAACGGAGCGAGGTACTGCAGCGGAGCGGAGTCGGCTGCCGTGGCCGAGACGATGATCGTGTAGTCCATCGCACCGTGGCGGGCGAGTGTCTCGACGACGGACGCGACGGTCGAAGCCTTCTGACCGATGGCGACGTAGACGCAGATGACGCCCTTGCCCTTCTGGTTGATGATCGTATCGATCGCGATGGCCGTCTTGCCGGTCTGGCGGTCGCCGATGATGAGCTCACGCTGGCCTCGGCCGATGGGGATCATCGAGTCGATGGCCAGAAGACCGGTCTGCAACGGCTCGTGCACGCCCTGGCGCTCGATGACGCCGATGGCCTTGTGCTCGACGTTGCGATAACCGTCGGCGACGATGGGGCCCTTGCCGTCGAGCGGCTCGCCGAGCGGGCTGACGATACGGCCGAAGAAGCCCTTGCCCGACGGGACCTGGACGATACGTCCGGTCGTCCGCACGGTGTCGTTCTCTTTGACCTTGGTGAACTCACCCAGGAGGACGGCGCCGACTTCGCGCTCGTCCAGGTTCAATGCCATGCCCATGATCGTATGGCCATCTGAGGTCAGGAACTCCAGGAGCTCCCCAGCCATCGCGCCACGCAGACCCTCGACACGGGCGATACCGTCTCCGACCTCGGAGACCGTACCGACCTCGCGCGCGTCAACGCTCGTGGTGATCGCATCAAGCTGTGACCTCAGGACCGCATCGATCGTACTGGCGGTGATATCCGCCACTACGCATCACCTCCAGTAGCCACGGTCGAAAGAGTCGCACGGGCGGTCGCGAGCTGCGAGGCGATTGACGCATCGAGTCGACGCCCATGTGCGCTGATGATGATACCGCCGATGATGGAGGGATCGACCTTCTCCCGAAGGACGACGCCGGTTCCAAGATCGGCCGAAAACTTGTCGGCGATAGCCGTCCGAAGCTGATCGGTCAGCTCCACCGCTGTGACGACATCGATCGCCGTCACGTTGCGTCGCTCGTCCGCGACAACAGCGTACGCGTCGACCACGCTCGAGAGCAGGCCGAAATCGCCGCGCTCTGCCATGATGCCGAGCGTCGCGACCAATGCGGGCGTCATCGCTGCGAACACCTCGCGTGCGATCGAGCCCCGCACCTCAGCCGGGACGAGCCCGCCTACGAGCGCCTCACGCAGCTCGGCGTGACCCCTCAGCGTGCGCGCAGCCTCAGCGAGCTCGATGCCCACCGTATCCACGGCGCCAGCTGCATCGGCTGCATCGAACAGCACGGTGGCGTAGGTCGCGATGATCTGGTTCGTCTGTACGCGATTAGTTGGCATTGAGGCTCCCCGCCTCGTTCACGTACTTCTCGACGATCCTCAAGTGCTCTTCGGTCGAGAGATCGGCTCCGATGAGGCGACCGGCGACCGACACCGACAGCTCGGCGACAGAGGACTGCAGCTCGGCCAGTGCCGCCTGCTTCTCACCCTCGATTGCCATACGCGCCTTGGCGAGCATGTCGTCGTACTGCTCCTGCGCCCTCGCAGCGGACTCGGTCCGCATCGACTCTCCGGCCTGTTTCGCCTGGGCGATGATCGTCGCGGCCTCCTTGCGTGCCTCGGCCATCGTCGTGCGGTACTCCTCGAGGAGCCGCTCGCCCTCTACCTTGGCCTCTTCGGCCCGCTCGAGTGACTCGCGGATCGTCTTGGCACGCTCATCGAGCATCTTGGTGATCGCCGGCCACGCGAACTTCGACAGGATGAAGAAGACCACCAGGAAGGCGATGAGCGCAGGGAAGAACTCGGCCGGCTTCGGGATGATGGCATCCATGCCGCCACCTGAGCCTTCCGCAGCCCCTTCACTCGCATACGCGGCGACGGTTGTCGCCCAGTATGCCGCGCCGACCGCTGCCGCAAGCGGCAGTCTGCGCGATCTGGTCACATTGTCTTTCACTGCGTCGTCCCTCCGTAACGAACGAGATGCGGACGTACGCGCTTAGATCTTGCCCTGGAGCATGATGGCCAGAACGAAGCCCAGGAGCGCGAGGGCCTCGACGAACGCGGCACCGATGATGAAGTTCGTGAAGACACGACCGGCGACCTCAGGCTGGCGGGCGGTCGCCTCGGCGGTCTTGGAGCCGATCATACCGATGCCGAGCGCGGGGCCGAGAGTCGCCAGTCCGTACAGCAACGCTACACCAATGAATTCCACGTTTCCTCCTTGTGTGCTGTGCCCGGCCCGTCGCCGGACACCCTTTCCTATCCTCGCACCGCTGCGGCTGCAGTGGTGTCGATACCTCGGGACGAGCGGTCCTGCCTAGTGGGCGTGCTCAGCCAGGTTGATGTACACGGTCGTGAGCACGGTGAACACATACGTCTGAACGATGGCCACCAGGAACTCCAGCAGGTAGAGCACGATGTTCAGAAGCAGCCACGCAATCGCTGGCAGGCCGGTGGCGATGCTGGCCGTGGCGACTGCTTGCTGCACGAAAAGCGACGTCAGGATCGCGAAGATGCCCAGGATGATGTGACCTGCATACATGTTGGCGAAGAGTCGCACGGACAGCGTGAATATCCGCAGGAACGCCGAGAAGACCTCGATGGCCCACACGACGACGTTCACAACCGGCGGCACACCTGCGGGACAGAAGCTCTTGACATACTTCCAGAAGCCCTGGCTCTGGATGCCTGCCTTGTTGAACGCGAAGAACGAGACGACCGCAAG
>CAYMSA010000004.1:10491-50915 GCA_964392965.1 uncultured Coriobacteriaceae bacterium | reverse complement strand
GCACCGGCTGGTAAGCGTCACGGGTGTCACAGGGGAGGGCGCGGTCGTAAGACCGTGGCCTCCCCTGTGCACGCTTCGCTACGAGCCGTCGCGACACTCCCGCGCGGCAATCGCGTCCTTCTCGAGCGCCAGCAGCTTCCGCTTGACATCGAGCCCGCCGCCATAACCGACGAGCGAACCGTCGGCACCGATCACGCGATGGCAGGGGACGATGATCGAGATCGGGTTGCGATTGTTGGCCATACCCACGGCCCTGCAGGCCTTCGGACGTCCGATGCGCCGGGCGATGTCGCCGTAGCACCGGGTCTCGCCATAGGGGATCGTCTGGAGCTCACGCCAGACGGCCCGCTGGAACTCGGTGCCTGCGGGCTTCAGGGTAACGTCGAACGTGTCTCGCATGCCTGCGAGGTACTCGGCTATCTGTCCGGCTGCCGCGGCTATCGCCGGCGTCTCCCGAACCTCGCCTGGCAGCCGTGAGTCCTCACCGAACACGAGATGCGTGATCGCATCTCCGTCGGCGGCGATGCCGATGCGACCGACTGCGGTGTCGTAGAAGAAGACCGACCTGTCTCCGGCCGTCGTACCGGACTGTTCTTGCAGCTCACGATCGGTCATGCGCTTCCTCCTTGTCCCTGCCGTGCAGGATCCGTCAGACCGTTGTGCGCGCCACCCGCGATGGCCCACAGGTAGAGGCTTGCGACCGTACCATGGGGTGAATAGCGAAGGCGGTACTCCTCGAATACCGCCGGCGTCACCTCATGTATTCCGTGCAGCATCCGCAGCCCCCGAACGATCGCAAGGTCCCGGTAGCTCATCACATCAGGCCGCTGCAACGAGAAGATCAACAACATCTCGGCGGTCCAGACTCCCACGCCCCTGAGCGCCGTGAGCGCCTCGCACACCTCTTGGTCGCTCATGGAACGGAGCGCTTCGAGGTCCAGCCCTCCGGAGAGAATGCGCAGCGTGGCGTCCGCGATGTACGATGCCTTGCGCATGGAAGTACCGAGCGTCTGGATCTCACCGACGGATGCCGCAGCAATCGCTTGCGGCGTGATGATGATCGTCCCATCCTGGGACGGCATCCCGAACCGTGCGAGTGTGCGGTCCCAGATCGTCTTCAGCGCCGGTGCCGAGATCTGCTGCGCGAGGATCGCTTGCACGAGCGCTGTGTAGACATCGGGGATGATCTCGCGCTCGATGGGACCGATCTCGGCCATGACTTGCCCGAGCACAGGATCGCGTGCGGCGATATGGGCTACCTCGGCATCTCCGTAGGCGAAGAACGGCATCACACGGGCCTTTCGCGTTCACGACGGAACGATTCCGCACGCCACACTTGTAGCACAGACTGCCGACACCGGCATCCCGGTGCCTGGATGGACCTCCTCCGTGCGGGTACTCACCTGTCGTAGGCGTCGGGTATGCTGACAGTGATACGAGAGGAGGCTCCGTGATCACCGCGTACTGGGTTGAAGAGGGCGCACTGCGTGTCGGTGGACTCGCCGAGGTGCCCGCGCGGCCCGAAGGGCTCATCTGGGTCGACGTCCTCGCACCCGACGCCGCCGCACTCGAGCAGGTCGCCGTGCGTTTCCCCATGCCGCCTCTGGCCGTCGAGGACTGCCTGCACTTCCCGCAACGCCCCAAGCTCGACATCTACGGAGACCTGTCGTTCATCGTCTGGCAGATCGCACGGATGGGGGAGTCGGGCATCGAGACACAGGAGCTCGACGTCTTCCTCGGCGAAGAGCACCTCATCACCGTGCACCACGACCGCCTCGATGCGATCGACTCCCTCGCCGAACGCATCGCTCATCACCCCGCCGAGTTCGGTCGTGGAGCCGAGTGGGTTCTGCACGCCATCCTCGACACCGCAGTCGACAGCGCGCTTCCCATTGTCGAAATGCTCTCCGACGAACTCGAGGACCTCGAAGACAGACTCCTCACGCAGGCACTGCCAGAACATCAGCACCGGGTGCACCTGGTGCGCCGCGCACTCGTCCGCCTGCACCGGGTGATCACGCCGGAGCGCGAGGTCGTCCGGGCGCTCGCGCGCCTCGAGGCATTCGTCGAACCGGGCGCATACATGTACTTCGAGGACATAGGGGACCACCTGGCCCGGGTAGCGGATGAGATCGACACGTACCGCGAGGTCGCCGAGGCGGCCATGGACCTCTACCTTTCGGCGCAGTCCAACCGCATGAATGCGATAATGAAGACGCTCACCGTCGTGGCAACGGTCTTCATGCCGCTGACACTCATCGCAGGGCTCTGGGGCATGAACTTCGGATTCATACCCGGAGCGACGTGGCGGTACGGCTTCTACGCGGTTGTCGTGATCATGGTGCTCGTGACGGTCGGGATGGTCGGCTACTTCAGGAGGCATGCCTGGTGGTGACAGAGCGTGACAACAAGCGCGAAGAGCCGCAGGAGGTCCACCGGACGGTGTATTCGGTGGCGAACCTCATCACCATCGCCCGCCTGCTGCTCGTTCCGTTCTTCTTCTCGACGCTGATAAGCGATGAGGGCCAGCGGTCGCGTCTGGTCGCGTTTGTGATCTACGCGGTCGCCGCATCAACCGACTGGCTTGACGGCCAGATCGCCCGACGCACCAACACGGTGACCCAATTCGGCAAGACGATCGATCCGCTCGTCGACCGCCTGCTGCTCGCCGCCGGTGTCGTGGGCCTCTATCTGGTGGGCGACCTGCCGTTGTGGATTCCGGTGCTCCTCATCCTTCGCGATGCCTACCTCCTCACTGGTGCCTCGCTGCTCGAACGGCGCTCGGCGATGCTGCCGGTCTCCTATATCGGGAAAGCCACCACGGCCGTTCTTCTCTTCGGCTTCAGCCTCCTGATTCTCGGATGGCCAGTAGTTGGCGGGCTCGCGATCATCGAGCAGTCCTGGCTCCCCGGACTGGGTTCCGCACCGGCGCCGCTCGGTATCCTCTTCATCTACATCGGGATCGTCCTCTCCCTCTCGACTGCAGCCAAGTACACGGCAGCCGGCATCGAGGCCCTGCGAGGCAGCTCGGCCAGACTCTGAGGGCCACTGCAGGAATCGCATCGCTGACTGCGGCATACGAGCAGGTTGCGGTATCATTCATGACATCGATGGCCGTTCACGGCCATCGATGAGCGTGAGTATCTGTCGAACCCTAGGCGATCGCCCGTGTAGACCGCCGTCTTCCATGGATTGGCACGATGACTGACCAGACACTGCCCAGGCGGTCGGACCGCCACAAACGTCCTGTCGAGAACGGCCCGGCTCAGAACACCCCCGCGCCCCAGGCACCACAGGACGCTTCCCCGGAAGGAGAGGGGAGCCGTCTCTCGCGGCGCTCCAGGGCCGTGCTCATCTCGGTACTCGCCGTCGTCGTCGTGCTCCTGCTTGCAGTCTTCGCCGACCTCCTCATCGCGAACGGCAAGATCCATCCCGGTGTCACCGTGGGTGAGGTGGCCGTCGGCGGACTCACCGTCCCCGAGGCGAGCGGCGAGATCGCGTCTTTCGTTGCAGACCGCGCCACCGCTTCCGTGACGGTCTCAGCTGCGGAGGCCTCCTGGGAGGTCGCCGCTTCCGACATCGGCTTCTCGGTGGATGCGACCGGACTCGCAGAGTCCGCGTTCGCGGTGGGTCGTGGCTCACTCGGCGAAGCGATCGTCGATCGCGTGACCGCCCTCATCAATGGCGTCGACCTGCCGATGGCCGTCTCCTGTGACGACGAGCGCTTCAACGCCCTCATCGCCTCGATGAACCAGCTCGTCGCATCACCGCCGATCGATGCCGCAATCCTCATCGATGGTGTTGACGTGTCCCGAACGGACGCGCAGGACGGCACCGGCATCTCGGTCGAAACGGCACGCGACGCCGTGCTGCCTGCGTTCCTCTCGGAGAA
The DNA here is from genome assembly GCA_964392965.1 of uncultured Coriobacteriaceae bacterium. GTDB lineage: Bacteria > Actinomycetota > Coriobacteriia > Anaerosomatales > Anaerosomataceae > CAYMSA01. Next base: position 47,023 of record CAYMSA010000004.1, on the reverse strand, counting down.
CCGCCGCGTGGAACTCACACTCGAGACACTCCCCGCCGCCATCGATCGGGCCGCAACCGACGACGCTTACGCAGCCACGCTTGCGATGCTCTCGGGACCACTCACGCTGTTCTACGAGGATCATGAGTGGGACGTCCCGGCGACGACACTCGCCGGGTGGATCGGCTTCCGCACTGCCGAGACGAGCGCCACGCCGGTGCTTGAGGCGTACATAGTCGCCGAGAAGGTCGCGGAAGACCTCACGCCGATGGTGGAAGACATCGGCCAGGCCGCGCAGGATGCATCGTTCAGCGTGTCGAACGGCCACGTCACGATCGTCCCCGCCAAGAACGGACTCGCTGCGGATCCCGCGGACCTCGCCATGCGCCTTACCGGCGTCCTCGCGTCGACCGCAGACCGGCGTGCCGAGTTGACGATGCGCAGCATCGAGCCAGAACTGACCACAGCCGAGGCGGAAGCCATGGGCATCAAGGAGCGACTCGGCACCTTCACGACCGACTTCGACTCATCGAACAAGCCGCGTGTCCACAACATTCACCTCCTGGCCGACACCCTCGATGGCACGCTCGTAGCACCGGGCGAGGTGTTCAGCTTCAACGACACCACAGGAGAACGCACCGCGGCGAAGGGATACCAGGCGGCTGGTGCCATCGTGAGCGGAGAGATCGTGCCCCAGATCGGTGGCGGTATCTGCCAGGTGGGCACCACGGTCTTCAACGCTGTCTTCTTCTCGGGCCTGCCGGTTGTCGAGCGACGCAACCACTCGCTCTACATCAGCCACTACCCCAAGGGTCGGGACGCCACCATCAACTGGGGCGGACCGGACTTCAAGTTCAAGAACGACACCGATCACTACGTACTGGTCGCCACCTCGCACACCGCTGGCAGCATCACGGTCTCCATCTACGGCACGAACCCGGGCTACACGGTCACCTACGACACGGGGCCCTGGACGAACGTGATTCCGCCGACGGTCAAGACGGTCGAGGACGACACGCTGCCGGTCGGCGCGCGCGTCGTGGAGTCCACCGGACAGTCGGGGCGCACCATCGTGGTCACCCGACACGTGCTCCTCAATGGCACGGAAGTTCGGACGGACACGTTCAAGTCCGTCTACCGGGCTACGCAAGAGGTTGTCCGGGTAGGGACCATGGTCGTAGAGAGTGAGCCCGCCACCACGACACCGTGACACGCGAGATGACGGTGATTCCCGGGCACGAGCGATCTCACCCACAGTGCCCGCAATCGCGACAAGGAGCTGCAACGAGAGGGGTTCTGCGTGTATCAGCCAGACCGTGAATCGATGAGCCGCCCCACGCTCGAGGATCTGCAGCTTGAGCGACTCAACTCACTTCTCAGACGTGTCAACGATGCTGTGCCGCTCTACCGCCAACGCTTCGCCGAGGCCGGGGTCAAGCCATCGGTCAGCAGTCTCGAGGACCTGGCGGACTTCCCGTTCACCGTCAAGGACGATCTTCGCGCCGCCTACCCGTACGGTATGTTCGCGGTGCCCATGGGCGACATCGTGAGACTCCACTCCTCCTCGGGTACCACAGGCCAGATCACGGTCGTCGGCTACACGCGCAACGATATCGACGTCTGGTCGGACCTCATGGCCCGTACTCTCGTGGCGGCCGGAGCCACGCGCGAGGACATCGTGCAGGTGGCGTACGGCTACGGCCTCTTCACCGGCGGGCTCGGTGCCCACTACGGCTCTGAGCGTCTCGGCTGCGCCACCATTCCGATCTCCGGCGGCAACACACGTCGGCAGGTGCAGGTCCTGCGCGACTTCGGCACGACCATCCTGGCGTGCACGCCGAGCTACGCCATGCTCATCGGCGAGACCGCGCGTGAGATGGGGATCGACCCACTCGAGTTGCCGCTCAAGGCCGGCGTCTTCGGCGCCGAGCCCTGGAGCGAGAACCTGCGCCGACAGATCGAGGGACTCCTCGGCATCACGGCGATCGACATCTACGGCCTCTCGGAGATCATGGGACCCGGCGTGGCGAGCGAGTGCCAGTGCCAGTGCGGTCTGCACGTCAACGAGGACCACTTCCTGGTCGAGATCCTCGACCCTGCAACACTCCGGCCGGTCGCCGACGGCGAGCGGGGTGAGGTCGTCTTCACGACGCTCACCAAAGAGGGCATCCCACTCGTCCGGTACCGTACGCGCGACATCTCGCGCATCCTCACCGGCGAATGCGCCTGCGGACGGACCTTCCGGCGGCTCGAGCGCTTCACCGGTCGCACCGACGACATGCTGATCATCCACGGGGTGAACGTCTTCCCGGGTCAGATCGAACAGGTCCTGCTCGGCATCCCGAGCGTCGCGCCGCACTACCAGCTCGTGCTCACGAAGCGCGGCCCGATGGACCATGTCGAGATCCACGTCGAGGTGAGTCCCGAGGTGCCTTTCGATCAGGTCCGCGTACTCGAGCAGCTGCGAAACCGCGTCGCGCACGAGATCGCCTCGGCACTCGCCGTGCATATCGCCGTGAAGCTCGTCGAGCCCAAGTCCATCGAACGCAGCGAGGGCAAGGCTAAGCGCGTGATCGACCTCCGTAACGAAGGGGAGTGACCGCAATGATCCAACAACTCACGATCTTCCTGGAGAACACACCCGGCCGCCTGGCCGAGGCAGCCCGCGTGCTCGGCGATGCTCGCGTCAACATGCGCGCGCTCATGGTGGCCGACACCGCCGAGTTCGGCGTCGTCCGCATCATCTGCGACCGCCCGACCCGCGCGCGTGAGGCCCTCGAGGCGAGCGGCTTCCGCGTGACCGTCACGGACGTCATCGCCGTCGAGGTCCCCGACCGGCCAGGCGGTCTGGCCGACGTCCTGGACGTCATCGGTGCCGCAGGCGCGAACGTCGAGTACGCGTACTGTTACGTCGAGCCCGGCGGCTCGGCGGCCATAGACGTCATCAGGGTGGAGGACATCGACGGAGCACTCAAGGCACTCGCATCCGCAGGCCTGCGCGTACTGACCGCCGATGAGGTGTACGCCGGAGCATGATGACCGTGCGCACGCGTCACCCTCGCCGTCACGTCGCGTTCCTGCTCGCCTGTTCGCTCGCCGTCGGGCTGTTCGCGCCCGGCGTCGCGTTCGCATTCGACGAGCGCATCGCCGGCCGGCCGATCACCGAGAGTCATGCGCTTGCCGAGGCGACTCCGTCCGTTACGATCCCTGCAGGCATTCTCATGACCTCGGACGGCACAGTGCTCTGGGAGCGTGACGCCGATGCCGAACGGGCGATGGCGTCCACGACGAAGATCATGACCGCGCTCGTCGCGATCGAGACGGCGGACCTCACAGACGTCGCAACCATCAGCCTACAGGCCTCGCTCGTCGGCGAGTCCAGCATCCCGGTCAACGCGGGCGACACATTCACCGTGGCCGAGCTCGTCGACGCGACGCTCGTCCACTCGGCCAACAACGCAGCCTTCGCGCTTGCCGAGCACGTCGGCGGGAACGTGCTGCGCTTCGTCGAGCTGATGAACGACCGGGCCGAGGCGCTCGGCTTGACGCACACCCACTACACCAACCCACACGGCCTCGACGAGGACCGCCACTACACGAGCGCCCGCGACCTCGCAACGCTCGCCCGGGCCGCGATGGCCAACGAACGCTTCCGCGCAGTCGCCGGCCTCGACACTGTGTCGATCAAGGGGAAGGCATACGACAATACCAACGAGCTCATCGGACGCTACGACGGCGCGACAGGCATCAAGACCGGCTTCACGGACGACGCCGGCTACTGCCTGGTGGCCTCGGCCGAACGCGACGGTGTCTCGCTCATCGCGGTCGTCCTGGGCGCCGAGTCGATGCGCGAGCGATTCACCCAGGCTGAGACGCTCCTCGACTGGGGCTTCGAGCACTACCGCCGCACCCGTCTCGTGAGCGCCGACACCACGGCCGCGCTCGTCCCCGTGAGTGAGTACCTCGACCGGACGGTCGCCGCGATCGTCCCCGCCGATGTCTCCACGGTGCTGTTCGACCTCTCCGGGCCCGTGACGACCCGCCTCGAGGTTCTCCAGCGCGTCGACGCTCCTGTGGCGGCCGGAGACACCTTGGGTACACTCACCGTCATGCAGGGGGACACCACCATCGCCGAGGTTCCTGTGGTCGCTGCGGCCGCGGTGGAGGACCCGCTGATCCTGGAGTCCGTCAAGACCTGGTTCGTGCGTCTGTGGCGTGGTGTCTTCGGTGGTACGCTTCGTGCTGCCCCCGTGACGATGATGTAGCCCGTGACTCGAAAGGACCCGCAGTGACTGCCGAACCCGCGCGGACTGACCTCCGCCGCACCCAGCTTCACGAGGAACACCTCGCTCTCTCGGCACGCATGGTCGATTTCTGCGGCTGGGCCATGCCGGTGCAGTACTCGGGCATCATCGACGAGCACAACGCGGTGCGCACCGGCGTAGGGATCTTCGACATCTGTCACATGTCCGAGTACCGCATCTGCGGCCCGGGCGCGAAGGCCGCGATCGACCACCTGGTCACGAACGACCTCGACCGCATCGACACGCTCGGCACCGCGCTCTATACGGTCATGTGCGATGAACACGGCGGTATCATCGACGACCTGATCGTCTACCATACCGGCGACCACGAGTACCTCATCATCGCCAACGCCGCCACGCATGACGCCGACTGGGCTTGGATCACCTCCCGTCTTCCTGACGACGTCGAAATCGCCGATGAGAGCGACCGCACGGGCCTCATCGCCGTGCAGGGACCTGAAGCACTCCGGGTCATCGGTAGTCTCTCACCGCGCGACTGGCAGGCGCCTCCTCGCTTTGCGATCGCCGAGGGCACACTCGACGGCATCCCCGTGCTCATCGCCCGCACGGGCTACACGGGTGAGGACGGCGTGGAGGTCCTCTGCAGGGCATCGGACACCGCAGCGTTGTGGCGGCTGCTTCTGAGCTTTCCCGAGGTGACGCCATGCGGACTCGGCGCGCGCGACACGCTGCGCCTCGAGATGGGCTACGCGCTCTACGGTACGGACATGAACCGCGAGATCGATCCCGTCTCGGCGGGACTCGGCTGGGTCGCCCCCGCGGCGAAGACGGGTCACATCGGTGCGGACGCCATCGCCCGCATCCGCGCGGAGGGGCCCGAGACGGTCCTCGTAGGGCTTGCGGTGACCGACGGAGTACCGCGTCATGAGTGTCCCCTGTTGCATGCGGGAGAGCGTGTCGGTAACGTTGCGAGCGGCACGTTCTCACCGACGCTCGGCTACGGTATCGCCACGGCATACGTGCCCGTCGATCTGGCCGCCGAGGGCACCGTGCTCGACGTCGAGATCCGCCGCCGAACCGTGCCAGCCAGGGTCACGAAGCCACCATTCGTGAAGCAGACCTCCCTCTCGGCCATCCGGCCATAGGGACCAACGGAAGGAGTCGTCGCATGTACCCCAAGGACCTCAAGTACCACACCGAGCACGAGTGGGTTCGCACCGAGGACGGGATCGCCGTGATCGGCATCTCCGACTTCGCGCAGGAGCAGCTCGGTGAGGTCGTGTACGTCGACCTGCCCGTGGCGGGCGACGCGATCGAGGCAGGGGACGCCTTCGGTGAGGTCGAGTCCGTCAAATCCGTCTCCGAGCTCTACACGCCGGTCTCGGGCGAGATCATCGAGGTCAACTCAGCGCTCGACGACGATCCCGGTGCCATCAACCAGGAGCCCTACGGTGACGGCTGGATCATCAAGGTCCGCATGAGCGATGAGTCGCAACTGGATGATCTCATGGATGCCGACGCCTACGAGGCGTTCATTTCCGAGGAGGGGTAACCCTCATGCGCTTCGTCCCGGTAGATGAGAAGGACCGGGCGGCGATGCTCGAGCGTATCGGAGTCAGCAGCGTCGAGGAGCTCTTCGCGGACGTCCCCACCGAAGTCCGCATGCGAGGCCTCCTCGACCTTCCCGCTCCGATGAGCGAGATCGAGCTTGCGGCGCACCTGACGACGCTCGCGAGGAAGAACACCGGTTGCGCGGATCTCGTGTGCTTCGCCGGTGGCGGCTGCTACGATCACTACATCCCGGCGATCGTCGACGCCGTAGTGAGCAAGCCCGCCTTCTTCACGGCGTACACCCCGTACCAGCCCGAGATCAGCCAGGGCACGCTCCAGGCGATGTACGAGTTCCAGTCGATGGTCTGCATGCTCACCGGCATGGAGGTCTCGAACGCCTCGCTCTACGACGGCGCCACAGCCTGCGCCGAGGCCGCGCTCATGGCCGCCCGCGTCACGAAGCGTGGCACGGTCATCGTCTCTTCGGCGGTCCATCCCGAATGGCGCGAGACGCTGCGCACCTACACCGCCGGGGGAGCGGTCAAGGTGACCACATGCCCGGCGTCGGACGGCGTGACCGACGTCGAGACGCTGGGACGGCTCATGCACGAAGACGTTGCCGCGGTCATCTGCGCCTCGCCCGGCTGGTACGGCGCCCTCGAGGACCTGCCGACGCTCGCCCGCATAGCGCATGACGCGGGCGCCCTCCTCGTCGTCGGGACTAACCCGATGCTTCTCGGCGTACTTGAGGCGCCGGGTTCCTTCGGCGCGGACATCGTGGTCGCCGAGGGCCAGCCGTTCGGGAACCCGATGTCGTTCGGTGGGCCAGGACTCGGCATGTTCGCGTGTCGCCAGGAGCACATCCGACAGATGCCCGGCCGCGTGGTCGGCCGCACGACCGACGTGGACGGCCGCACCGGCTTCGTGCTCACGTTCTCCACTCGCGAGCAGCACATCCGCCGCGAGAAGGCCACCTCCAACATCTGCTCCAATCATGCGCTCAACGCAATCGCCGCCGGCGCGCATATGGCCGCGTTGGGCCCCGAGGGCCTCGCCGGCGTCGGCATCGCCTGCGTCACGCGAGCCCACTACCTCGCCGATGCGCTCGTTGCGACGGGCAGGTTCGAGCGAGCGCACACCCGCCCGTTCGCGAACGAGTTCACGCTGCGCTACGACGGCGACGTCGCTGCCATGCAATCACGTCTCCTCGACCGGGGCATCATCGCTGGTATCGACCTCGGCCGCTTCAGCACCGGGGACCGCGGACTCGTGGTCTTCGCCGTCACCGAGAAGCGCACGCGCCAGGAGATCGACCGCTTCGCCGAGGAGGTGCGCGCACTGTGAGCCACGACCTCAACCGATCGTCCATCGATTCCGTCCCGTCACCAGCCAGGGGAGAGTGCGCACCGAACGCCGCGACGACGCGCGAACCACTCATCGGCACGCTCATCTTCGAGCGCGGGGGAGAGGGGTGCGTCTGTCTCGAGCCCCCCGCGCCAGACGTGCCGGACCTCTCGCTCGCCGACGCTCTCGGCACCCACTACCGCCATGTGCCACCGGCACTCCCGCGAGTGACCGAGGGACAGATGGCGCGTCACTACGAGCGCCTCGCGAACGCCAACTTCGGCGTCGACAGCGGCTTCTACCCGCTCGGCAGCTGCACGATGAAGTACAACCCGCGGATCGGGGAGTGGGCGTCACGGCTTCCAGGATTCGCGTCGCTCCACCCGTACCAGCCCGAAGAGACCGTCCAGGGGTTGCTCGGACTCATGTGGCACCTTCAGGAGGCGCTCGCCGAGGTGAGCGGTCTTCCGGCGGTGAGCCTGCAGCCGGCAGCCGGTGCTCACGGTGAGCTTACCGGCCTCCTCACGATCCGCGCGTATCACGAGTCGCGCGGCGATGTGCGCGCCCGCGTCCTCGTCCCCGACGCGGCCCACGGTACCAACCCGGCAACCGTCAAGATGTGCGGCTACGAGGTCACCCAGGTGCCGAGCGACGAACGAGGGAACGTCGATGTGGCGGCCCTGCGGAGCTTGCTCGATACCGACGTGGCGGCCATCATGCTCACCAACCCGAACACGCTCGGGCTGTTCGACGAGAACATCCTCGAGGTCACGCAGCTCATCCACGAGGCGGGTGCGCTCGCGTATTGCGACGGGGCGAACCTCAATCCCATCCTCGGCATCACGAGACCCGGAGACATGGGCTTCGACGCGCTGCACATCAACCTTCACAAGACGTTCGCCACACCGCACGGTGGGGGCGGACCCGGGGCCGGGCCGGTCGCCGTCACCGCCGCACTCGCGCCCTTCCTGCCGGGTCCTGTCGTCTCCAGCGCCGAAGACGGCTCCTGCGCGCTCACACATCCCGAGATGAGCATCGGCCGCGTCAGATCCTTCACCGGCAACGTCGGCGTGCTCATCCGGGCGTACGCGTACATCCGCGCACTCGGCGCACAAGGCCTCACCGAAGTAGGCGAGCAATCGGTCATCTCGGCCAACTACATCAAGGCGCTCCTTCAGGACCGGTGGCCGGCGGCCTACCCACGCACCTGCATGCACGAGTTCGTGGCATCGGGGGCACGTATGCGCCGGGAGCACGGCGTCCGCACGCTCGATGTCGCCAAGCGTCTGCTCGACTACGGCTTCCATCCTCCGACGGTGTACTTCCCGCTGATCGTAGAGGAGGCCCTCATGATCGAGCCGACGGAGACCGAGGACAAGGCCACACTCGACCGCTTCGCCCAGGTCATGCTGCGCATCGCCGACGAAGTCGAGCACGACCCGGCACTCCTGCACGATGCACCGGTCACGACACCGGTTCGCCGGCTCGACGAGGCGGCCGCCGTCAAGCGCCCCGATCTAGCCTGGAGGCCCGCCGAGTGACGAACGCATGGCGGCTCGTGATCCACGGCCCGGGCGATGCCGCCTGGAACATGGCCGTTGATCGGGCCATGCTTGAGGCTCACGAGCGGGGAGAGGTCCCACCCACGCTCAGGTTGTACCGCTGGAACCGCCCGACCGTCTCGATCGGGCGGTTCCAGCGTCTCGAGACCGTCGATACCGTCTACTGCACCGAGGCGGGCATCGCCCTGACCCGGCGCCCGACGGGAGGCCGGGGCGTCCTTCACGACGACGAGGTGACCTACTCGATCGTCGCAGGGATTCGCGACGGCCTCCCGCACGGCGTCAAGGCAAGCTACCACCTTCTCTGCCGGCTGCTCCTTGCCGCCTACGCCGAGCTCGGCGTCTCCGCCGAGCTCACGGCACGCGCTCGCGGCACGACCGCCACCGGCGCGTGCTACCTCCAGACGACCTCGGCCGACCTCTCGCTCGGGCTGGCCAAACTCTCCGGTAGTGCCCAGGTCTGGCACCGCGATTCGTGCCTCCAGCACGGCTCGTTCGTCATCAGTCGTGACCTCAGCCGCGAGTCGGCGGTCTTCATGCTCGATGACGACGAACGACAGGCCCTCGCCGACAAGACCACCACCCTAACCGATATCCTAGTCGAGTCCCCCGGCCAAGAGGCGCTTGTACGAGCACTCGTCGTCGGCCTCGAACGCGGCCTCACGGAGGTCTTCGGCGCGTGCCTCAGCCCCGGTGCGCTGCTCCCGGGAGAAGAGGCGACGGCTGCACGTCTGTGCAGCGGATACCGCCTCTGAACTGCGGAAGAGCGGCCGTCGGACGCACGTGCGGCAATCACTCGTCCCGCGGTGATATCTGCACCGGTCCACTCGTGTCTACGTCGAGTCGAGGTAGACGGATTGCGCCCACCGCGTCTGCTACAATGGCGCTGATAGGGCCCCGCGTGCCAGCGTGAGCAAGGGGGAGTCATGACAGAGCATTCAGCCAACGACGAGACACTGCTCGATCTCGGCGAGCGTTCTCTTGACGAGATCAAGGAGCTTCTTGACCGCTACTACGAGGAAGAACAGCGGATCAGCTACCGCCGTCGGGTGTTGCACGGCAAGATCGATATCCTGCGCGCTGAGGTCGTGAGACGCCTCAAAGCGGACAGAGAGACCGGTGACTCCATCGTGTCGGGTGATGAGATCCACCGCCTCGTGGACATACTCTCCACCGATTTGCGCGGCGTCTCGCGTTTCGATGTCACGGCGGACGACTATCCTGAAGAGTGAAGTACTGTCAGAAGGCAAACGACGCAAGGAGAGCACCATGGCCGGACTAGCGGAGAAGATCCAGAGCATCCTCGATGACATGTCCAATGACGCCGTCGAAGAGCGCGTGGTCGACTATGTGGTGCGCGAACTGCAGAACGGCCGCTCCCTCTCCGAGATCGTCCGCGATCCGTACGTTAAGAACCGGTTGAACGAGGAGCGCATCTCCCGCGTCTTCTCCGACGCCGAGGTGGTCGACGCGCTCGAGGAGCAGGTCTCAAGCTTCTTCAACCCCAAGGGCCGCGACATCCTCGACTGACGCACGCCCGCCGCCGCACACAGAGCCGGAGACTCCGATGACTGAGCGATGCACCGTCTGCGATGCCGAGGTGCCCGAGGGCAGCTCATTCTGTCCCGCGTGTGGCGCTGAGCTCGATAGTCCCACCGCCGTGTTCGAGGCGGTGGCCGAAGACGCCGGTCCTCCTCCCACGGAGACCACCCCCGAGCCAGAGATGCCGGCCCTGATCGTCCTCGGCACCATGGGGTCGGGCGAGCGCTTCTATCTCGATCGTCCCGAGCTGACCATCGGTCGTAGCCCCGAAAGCGACATCTTCCTCAACGATGTCACGGTCTCGAGAGCGCACGCGCGTCTTCTCGTCGAAGGCGCTACGGTGACCGTCGTGGATGTGGGATCGCTCAACGGGACCTACGTGAACGATGAGGTGGTGACCGCGACGATGCTGCACACCGGCGACACCGTGCAGATCGGGCGCTTTCGCATGGTCTTCCTCGGCGGGGAGGTGAGTGGTGGCAGCGCGCGTTCGTGACTACCTGACCATCGGAGAGGTCGTCGAGAAGCTCTCACCCGCGTTTCCCGACCTGACGATCTCAAAGGTCCGCTTCCTCGAGGACGAAGGACTCATCGCGCCCGAGCGTACGCCGGGTGGATACCGTACGTTCCGTTCCGCCGATGTCACCCGTCTCGAACTGGTGCTCCGGCTCCAGCGAGACCACTTCATGCCGCTCTCCGTCATCCGGGAGAAGCTCGATGATCTCGACAAGGGCAAGCTTCCTCCCGAACTCAAGCCGACGGTCGACGAACTCCAGACTGCCTCGCTGCCGCTCGACATCCCCGACGCAGTGCCGCTCACGCGACTGCCAGAGGTTCTCGGTATCCCCGCGGCGTTCGTCCGTGACCTGGCTTCCTTCGGCGTCGTTGAGATCGAGAGTGGCCCTCAGGGGGACGAGATCCCCGGCCGTGACATCCCGATAACCCACACCTGTTGGGAGATGCGCCAGTTCGGCATCGAGCCACGCCATCTGCGCGTCCACGAGTCTTTTGCCGAGCGTCAGGCGGCCCTTTTCCAGCAGATACTTCTGCCCACGATGCGTCACCGCACGCCGGAGGCACGTCAGAAGCTCGTCGAAACGCTCAACGGACTCCTAGAGCGGACCGACGAGTTGACCCGCCACATGCTCCGGCGCTCGGTAGGGCGTGTGTTCGAGGACCTCGATTAGCCGACCATGGACGCCGACGAACTCGAGGATCTAGCCTCTGACCTGCCAGTCTCGGATAGGGTCGCCCATACGACCTTCACCCATCCGAGCGAACAGGCCGCTGCACGAATCCTCGATTTCTACCGGATCGAATGGCAGTATGAGCCGACGACCTTCCCGCTCGAGTGGGACGACGAAGGCCGCGTGATCGCCTCGTTCACTCCGGACTTCTACCTGCCCGACTCGGACCTCTACATCGAACTCACAACGATGAGCCAGAAACTCGTCACGAAGAAGAACCGCAAAGTCCGTCGATTGCGAGAGCTCTACCCGGATGTCTCGATACAGATCCTCTATCAACACGATTTCCGAAAGCTCCTCTACAAGTACGGCATCGCCGCAACACCGCTGACCCGGCGGGCGGGGGGCGGCTTCGAGGCCGTCACGGCCGACGAAGGCGATTCCGCACCGGAGGACGACGAGTGATGTCCGGGCAAGGACTGCCTGACTCACGCATGGACGCGATCTTCCTTCCCGAGGGCGAGATCGAGCACGCTGTACGTCGCCTCGGCGCGACCATCACACGGGACTACCGCAGCCGTGATCTCGTTCTCGTTAGTGTGCTGAGGGGAGGCGTCATCTTCCTCGCCGACCTCTGCCGCCACATCGACATCCCGCTCACCGTCGATTTCATGGCGATCTCTTCGTACGGGCCGGGGTCTTCCGGAACGGTGAGAATCACCAAGGACCTCGACGACGCCATCGAGGGTCGCGATGTCCTGATCGTCGAGGACATCATCGACACCGGACTCACGCTCAACTACCTCCTGCGTGTGCTCCAGCAGCGACAGCCGGCGAGTATCGCTGTGTGCACGCTGCTCGACAAGAGCGTCCGGCGTTTCGTCGATCTCCCTATCGAGTACCGTGGCTTCACCGTTCCCGACCGTTTCCTCGTGGGTTACGGGCTCGATCTCGACGGGGAGTGGCGCAATCTCTCATACATTGCGACACTGGACGAGAGCGTATGGAAAGGAACAGACGAAGGCGCCTGACCAGTTGCAGTCACCGGTGCCAGACGCTACGAGGAGGCCCCTTCATGGAGTTCGAGCGTTACATCCGGGACATCCCGGACTTCCCCAAGACGGGCGTGATCTTCAAGGACATCACGCCGCTCCTCGCGGACCCGGAGGGCTTCCGGGACGTCATCGAGACGATCGCTGCCGCATACGCGGATGCGGGGGTCACGAAGATCATCGGTGCCGAGGCCCGTGGTTTCATCTTCGGCGGAGCGCTTGCCTACGCGCTCGGCGCAGGATTCGTACCGGCACGCAAACCCGGCAAACTTCCCTGGAACACAACCGCTCACACCTATGATCTGGAGTACGGGACGGATTCCCTGGAGGTCCACGTAGACGCCCTTCGTCCCGACGACGTGGTCCTCATCGTTGACGATGTCCTCGCCACCGGTGGAACCGCTGCCGCGAAGGGCGCCCTCGTTCGGGACATGGGCGCCACGATCGCTGGCTTCGCATTCCTCATCGAGCTCGACTTCCTGGAGGGCAGAAAGCGTCTCGGCGACGCCCGTGTGGTATCGCTCGTTCACGTGTCCTGAACCCCCGACAGTCGCTCCTTCAGCAGCAGGACCGACGAGGTCCCTGTGCTATCATTCAGCGAATCGTGTGTCCCCTGTACGCCTATCCATTCGGAGGTATTCGTGTCGCGTACTCTCATGTCCGGCAACGAGGCAGTCGCCCGGGGAGCGTGGGAGGCGGGAGCTCTCCTTGGAGTCGGCTATCCGGGCACGCCCTCGACTGAGGTCCTGGAGAACCTCACGCGCTACGATAACGTGCGCTGCGAGTGGGCCCCCAACGAGAAGGTCGCTGCTGAAGTGGCTGCCGGCATGTGCCTCGGCGGCGGGCGCTCGATAGTGACCATGAAGCACGTCGGGCTCAATGTCGCCGCGGACGCCCTCTACACGCAGTCCTACACCGGCGTGAAGGGCGGTCTCGTGTACCTCGTGGCCGACGATCCCGGTATGCACAGCTCTCAGAACGAGCAGGACACCCGGAGCCACGCCGCAGGCGCACACGTACCGGTGCTCGAGCCTTCTGACAGCCAGGAGGCCCTTGCGTTCACCCGGCGGGCGTTCGAGCTCTCGGAGGCCTACGATATACCCGTCATCGTACGCATGACGACGCGTATCTCGCACGGGAAGACGCTCATCGAGACCGGCGAGCGGGAGGATGTCGCACTCTCGCCGTACCGGCGCGATCCCCAGAAGTTCGTGATGCTGCCCGGCCACGCCCGCTCCCGACGTCTGGACCTGCGTGAGCGCATGGAGCGCCTCACCGCCGAGTCCAACCGGGCGCCGGAGAACCGTATCGAGATGCGCGACGCTTCACTCGGCATCATCACGTCCGGGGTGGCGTACCAGTACGTCCGCGAAGCCCTGCCCGATGCCTCGGTCCTCAAGCTCGGGATGCCGTTTCCGCTGCCCGAGGACCTCATGCGGACGTTCGCCGCACAGGTGGCGACCGTGGCGATCGTCGAAGAACTCGAGCCGTTCATCGCCCTGCGTGCGGAGGCCCTCGGCATCGAGCTGCTGCACCTCGACCTTCCGACAGCCGGCGAACTCTCTCCGGCGATCATCGCTCACGCGTTCGGGGCGGGGGAGCAGCCATCGCGTCCCGCGATCGACGGGCTGCCCGCACGGCCGCCGCTCATGTGCGCCGGCTGTCCGCATCGCGGTGTCTTCTGGGCGCTCGGTCGGAACAAGGCGATTGTCACCGGTGACATCGGCTGCTACACGCTGGCCGCACTGCCACCGCTCTCCGGCATGGACAGCAGCCTGTGCATGGGTGCGAGCATCGGCATGGCACACGGTCTCGGGCTGGCTGGAACAACGGAACGACCCATCGTGGCCGTCATCGGTGACTCCACGTTCGCCCACTCGGGCCTCACCGGACTCCTCCACATGGCATATGCCGATCGAGGAGGGAACGTCGTCGTCCTCGACAACCGCACCACGGCGATGACCGGGCACCAGGGCAACCCGGTGAACGGACTCGCGATCGACGGCTCGCCCGCGCCTGCCGTCGACCTCGAAGTCCTCGCCCGGGCACTGGGGGCCAGCTCGGTCCGGACGGTAGACCCGCACGACCTCGAAGGAACCCGCGCCGTCATCGCTGAGGAAGTGGCCGCTCCGCACCTCAGCGTCATCATCGCGAAGGCGCCGTGTGCCCTCCTCGTCCGTGAGCGCAAGACACCGTACGTCGTCGATACCGAGCGTTGCACCGCCTGCGGCCTCTGCATCAAGCTCGGCTGTCCTGCTATCGCACGCGCGGAGGACCGCACCGCTGTCATCGACGTCGCCCAGTGCGTGGGCTGTTCCCAGTGCGTCCAGGTGTGCCGTTTCGACGCCATCGTCGAGGCGCAACCCACCTGCGAGCGGGGAGGTGCCTCATGACGACCACGATCGTGCTCGCCGGAGTGGGCGGGCAGGGAACCATTCTCGCTGGTGACGTCCTTGCCAGATGTGCGGTGGCCGAGGGCTTCGACGTGAAGCTCTCCGAGATCCACGGGATGGCTCAGCGCGGTGGCTCGGTGCAGACCATCGTCCGTTTCGGCGAGACCGTCCACTCTCCGGTCATCGACCCCGGCACCGCCGACGTCCTCGTGGCGTTCGAACTCATCGAGGCGGCCCGCGCCCTGCCGCTGCTGCGTCCTGGTGGCTACCTGGTGGTCAATCGGCGACTCATGCCGTCACTGCCGATGCTCACCGGCACCGCTGAGCTCCCGCTCGACGTGGAGGCCGCACTCCTTGCCGAAGGCGCCCTGCTCGTCGACGCAGACACACTCGCCTGTCAGGCCGGAAGCCCTCGCTCGGCGAACATCGTTCTTCTCGGCGCGGCATCGGCGCGGCTCTCTTTTGGCGAAAACACGTGGAAGAGCGTCATCGAGCAGCGCGTTCCGCCCAAGACCATCGCGGCGAACCTCGCTGCATTCCGTCTCGGCCAGCGGACTTGCGAGAAGGGTGCGTGCGAGGCATGAGACCAGGCCCGGTCGTCCAGCAGCTCTCCGTCTTCATCGCCAACGAGGCCGGTCGCATCAGCGAGGTGACCGGGGCACTCGGCGATTCCGGCATCAACATCCGGGGCTTCTCGGTCTCTGACACCGTCGGCTACGGCATCCTGCGCCTCATCACCGACAGACCGGGCGAGGCCCAGTCGCTCCTCACCGACCACGGCTTCACGACGCGCATGGACGACGTCATCTGCATCGACCTCCCCGACAGACCCGGGGGGCTCGCGCAAGTGTTGCGCGTGGTCGCCGAGGCTGGCGTCAACATCGAGTACATCTACTCACTGGTGTCCACGTTCGTCGTAATCAACGTCGCCGATGTAGACCGCGCCCTCACCCTGCTGAGTGACGCTCCGGTCGAGCTCGCCTCACTGGCAGATGTCGCGACACCGCTCGAGCATGGCCCGACCACATAGAAGCCCGTTCGTCCGCCAGCACGGTCCGAAGTCACCCTCGAGGAAGGAACCGATCACCATGGGATGGAAGCGCATCATCGCCGGAGCGGCCGCCTGCGCTCTCGCTGCGACCTGCTTCGTAGCCGCCGGCTGTGGATCGTCCGGCTCCAACGGCGGCTCCGCTGACGCTGGCGACGAGCCGTATCGCATCGGCGTGGTTCTCTCGCTTACGGGCACCTACTCCGGTCTCGGCACTCCCGAGAAGGAGGCCATCGAGCTCGAGGTGGAGCGTATCAACGCCGAGGGTGGCGTCAACGGCAGGCCCGTCGAGGTGTACTTCGAGGACGACGCCACAGATGCCGCAAAAGCTGCGGCAGCGGTCGTCCGTCTCATCGACGAACGGAAGGTCATCGCCGTCATCGGGGCCTCCGGCACAGGACAGACGATGGCCATGCGCACGGAACTCGAGCGCTCCGGGATACCGAGCGTATCGATGGCCGGTGGGTCTGTCATCACCGCGGACTTCTCCGAGTGGGTCTTCCAGACGCCCTGGCCCAACAGGCTCGTAATTCCAGTCGTCCTCGACAAGATGGCCGCAGCCGGCTACACGCAGATCGCCGTTCTGAGCGACAGTGGCGCGTACGGAGCGGACGGCCACGCCATCATCGTTGACAGTGTCGCCAGCTCCGGCGTCACCATCGTCTCGGACCAGGTGTTCAACCCTGGCGACACCGACATGACGGCCCAGCTCACGGCCATCAAGAACTCCGGTGCTGAGACGATTCTCCTGTGGAACGCAGGGAAGGAAGCCGCCATCGCGGTGAAGAACATGTCGCAGCTCAACATGGACCTCCCGGTATACGGTGGTCCCGGCATCGCACGCGATGAGTTCATCACCGGTGCAGGCACGGCCGCAGAGGGAGTCCGTCTCGTGGCCGGTAAGATTCTCGTTCCCGAGTCCTACGGTGTCGACACCGAAGAGTACGCGGTTGCCACCGACTTCATCGACCGCTACACATCCCGTTTCGGTTCGGCTCCGGACATCTTCGCCGGACACGCCTATGACGCCTTCGGCGTCGTCGTCGACGCGCTTGGCCGGCTCGGAGACGACACGTCTTCCGATGCTCTGCGCGACGCCATCGAGGCGACGGACGGCTGGATCGGTGTCGGCGGTGTCTTCACCTACAGCGCCGATGACCACAACGGTCTGTCCGAAGACGACCTCACGCTCTACCGGGTAGAGGGCGGAACCTGGAGACTGGACGACTGACGGATGGAGCTGGCGGAATTCCTCCAGTACATCGCGGCGGGACTCAAGAGCGGCGCGGTCTATGCGCTGGTCGCTCTGGGCTTCACGATCGTGTACGGTTCCATGGGTGTGATCAACTTCGCCCAGGGTGAGTTCTTCATGCTCGGAGGTGTGCTCGCCGTCTTCTTCTACGGCCATGGCCTACCGCTCCCACTCGCCGCTCTCGCGAGCGTGCTCATCACTGTCGCAATCGGTTTGCTCTTCGAGCGGCTTGCCCTGCGTCCCCGACGCGATGCCAGTCCGCTCGTGCTCGTCGTGATCACCATCGGCGCGTCGATGCTCCTGAAGTCCCTCGCCAGACACATCTTCGGTCCTGATGAACTCGCCCTTCCCGAGTTCACTCCCGGACCGTCGTTCGAGATCATCGGCGTCGCGATCGAGCGACAGACCGTCTGGCTGTGGGTCATCACACTCGTCGTCGTAGCGGTCCTCACCTGGGTCTACCGCAAGACGCGCTTCGGACGTGCCATGCGGGCATGCTCGATCAACCACGAGGCTGCACGTCTCATGGGGATCGACACCGCTCGCGTCGTGATGGTGAGCTTCGGTATCGCGGCGGCACTGGGCGCGATCGCAGGTGTCGCCGTCACACCACTCACGCAGACCGCGTGGGATGTGGGCGGCACGATGGGCATGAAGGGCTTCGCTGCCGCCATCCTCGGCGGACTCGGCAATCCCATCGCGACGGTCATCGGGGGACTTGTCCTCGGCCTGCTTGAGAGCCTCTCGGTGGGCTTCCTGTCCTCCACCTACAAGGACGTCATCTCGCTTGTGGTGCTTCTGCTGGTGCTCTTCATCCGACCACAGGGGCTCTTCGGTCGCTCCCGCCGAGAGAAGGTGTAGCGATGGTCGCACGTGAGCGCCGCGTCGTCCGCCGCATCACACCGACGTTCGTGCTGGCAGCGGTGGCTGTTGCTATCGTCGTCCTTACACCGCTCCTCACATCCGACCGCTACATCCTGAAGGTGCTCGTGTTCGTCGGCGTCACCGTCATCGTGACGGCCGGTCTGGCGCTTCTGTTCGGCTATGCGGGCCAGGTGTCGCTCGGCCATGCGGCCTTCGTGGGTATCGGCGCCTACACGTCCGCGCACCTCGTGGGAGCGCTGGGGATGCCCTGGCTCATCGGCCTCATCGCCGCGATGGCCCTGTCGACGCTCATCGGGTTGTTGCTCGCGTTACCGAGCCTGCGACTGCATGGTCACTACCTCGCCATGGCGACGCTCGCCTTCAACGAGATCATGTACGTCGTGTTCCGCGAGGCCCGTTCGATCACCGGCGGTCATGACGGCCTGGGCTCCATCCCGTATCCGTCCATCGGGAGCTTCGCCATCGACACGCCAGTGGGCGTATACGCGCTCATCTGGGGTATCGCCGCCATCGTGGTCGTACTCGTCACGCTCATCGCCCGCGGTCGCACAGGACGGGCCATGCGAGCTCTGGAAGGCACGGAGCTCGGCGCTGAGGCATGCGGCATCAACACCGTCACCCTCAAGATGCGCGTCTTCGCCCTCTCCGCGGCGCTTGCGGGTCTCGCCGGAGCGCTCTACGCACATGCTGTCGGCTTCATCTCGCCCGGAACGTTCGGACTCGACCAGTCGGTCATCTACCTCGGCATCGTCGTCATCGGCGGGGCCCGCTCCGTGGCCGGTCCGGTGACCGCCGCGACCTTGCTCTCACTCCTGCCATATGCCGACGCGTTCATCCCCGGCCTGAGCGACGCCGCTGCAGCCACGCTCCAGAACTGGCAGTCCGACATCTACGGTCTCACGATGATCCTCGTAGTGATTCTCGCGCCGGGCGGCGTCGCCAGTATTCTCCGCACTCGTCGTCGTCCGTCGCCGGCCCAAGTCGACCTGCTGGCAACCGGAGCCGATGCGCAGGGACACACGCCCGCCAAGGACGCCGAGAGGAGAATGCGATGACACTTCTCTCCGTCAAGGGACTCACGAGGCGTTTCGGCGGCGTCACCGCCGTCGATGACGTCTCCTTTGAGGTGCACAGCGGCATGATCAAGGCGCTCATCGGCCCCAACGGAGCGGGTAAGAGCACGGTCTTCAACCTCCTGACGGCGTTCGATCGGCCGGACGCAGGCTCCGTCGTCTTCTGTGATGAGAGTCTCATGGGGTTGAGACCGCACCAGATCGTCAAGCGTGGACTTGCACGGACGTTCCAGAACACCCAGCTCTTCGATGAGATGACGGCCCTTGAGAACGTCCTCGTTCCGCTCACCGCTCCCGGCTCCAGGCGACGCGGTGACGGCGGCGCGTGCGTGCCCGAAGGGTCGCGCTCGCTCCCCAGGCGCTTGCGCGCGCTCGCGTCACCCGGTTCGCACCGGACATCCTCGCCCCAGGCGGCCTCTGCTGACGTCACCGGCCGCGCACATCACCTGTTGCGGCAGGTCGGCATCGCAGACTGGGCCGATACCATGGCCGCCGACATCCCCCACGGCGTCAGGCGCTCGCTCGAGATCGCCCGCGCACTCGCCACCGGCCCCCGGCTGCTCCTCCTGGACGAACCTGCCGCAGGACTCAACGCGTCTGAGAGCGCCCAGCTCATAGAGTCGCTGTACCGCATACGGGATGCGGGTGTGACGATCATCATCGTCGAACACGACATGGGACTCGTAATGCGCGTGAGTGATGAGATCGTCGTACTTGACCGCGGGCGCAAGATTGCCGAGGGCCCACCTCTGCTCATACAGAAGGATGCCCGCGTCATCGAGGCCTACCTCGGCGAGGAGGTCACTGATGCCGACGCCTGAACGCCTGCTTCGCACGGCCGACGTGAGTGCCGGCTACGGTCATGTGCCCGTGCTCACCGATGTCTCGATCGACGTCGGGGCAGGGGAGATGGTCACACTGATCGGCGCCAATGGGGCAGGCAAGTCGACCCTCCTCAAGGTGATCGCCGGTCTCATACACCCCCGCCAGGGCACGGTGTCGCTCGACGGCAGGGACATCACCACACGCCCCCCCGAGCAGGTGGTCCGGGACGGCCTCGCGCTCGTTCCAGAGGGACGGCTCCTCTTCGGCCCCATGACAGTCGACGAGAACCTCCTCCTCGGCGCACACACCCGTCCACGCGGAACCGCTCTCGCTGAAGACCTGGACCGCGTCCGCACACTCTTCCCTGCGCTTGCCGAGCGGGCCACACAGGAAGCCAGCACTCTGTCGGGAGGCGAGCAACAGATGCTCGCCATCGGCCGGGCACTCATGTCCAACCCACGCGTGCTTCTTCTCGACGAACCGTCGCTCGGGCTTGCGCCCAAGGTCATCGGTGCGATCTTCGCCGTCCTCGATGAGTTGCGGGCACAGGGGATGGCGATTCTGCTTGTGGAGCAAGATGCACGGCTCGCGCTGAAGCACTCCGATCGTGGCTATGTCATGGGCACCGGCAGAGTCGTCCTCGAGGGAGCCGCCGAGACACTGCTTGCGGACGACAGTGTCCGCCGCATCTACCTGGGGCTTCATACCGACTAGGGAGGGTGAGTGGGGATGCCCATCTGGAATCCTGAGTACGAGACCATGGACCGGGCGGCGCTTCAGGAACTGCAGCTCCGGCGACTCAAGTCGACGGTCGCCTGGGCGTACGAACGTGTTCCCTTCTACCGGCAAGCATTCATCGAACGTGGCATCAAACCCAAGGACATCCGCTCCCTTGCTGACCTGCGACTTCTTCCTCTCACGGACAAGTCGACGCTTCACGCCACATACCCCTTCGAGCTCTTCGCCGTCCCCATGGAGCAGGTGGTCCGCGTTCACTCCTCCTCGGGAACCACGGGCACACCGATCGTCGTCGGCTACACGAGGGGGGATCTCAGCACGTGGACGGAACTCACCGCACGGGTGGCCTCGGCAGCGGGCATCACAGCGGTCGACCGCGTACAGATAGCCTTCCCGTACGGGATGTTCACCGGCGGGTGGGGTATGCATTACGGCATCGAACGGATCGGGGCGACGGTCTTCCCCGCGGGACCCGGCAACACGGAGCGACAGATCCTCATGATGCAGGACTTCGGCACGACCGCTCTCGTGTGCACACCGAGTTACGCTCTCCATATCGCTGAGATGGCGGAAGATGCCGGCATCGACATCGCCAGGCTCTCGCTGCGACTCGGCCTCTTCGGAGGAGAACCGTCGGGGAGTGGGCTCCGTGATGCCATAGAGGGACGCCTGGGAATACGCGCTACTGACAACTACGGGCTCTCGGAAGTGATGGGTCCCGGCGTCTCTGGTGAGTGCGAGCTCCGAGACGGTCTCCACATCGCCGAAGACCATTTCCTCTGCGAGATCATCGACCCTGAGACAGGACAGAGCCTACCGGAAGGGGAGGAGGGCGAGCTCGTCATCACAACGCTCACCAAGGAAGCCTTCCCACTGCTACGCTATCGCACGCGCGACCTCACGCGCATAGTCACGACGCCGTGCCCCTGCGGACGGACCAGTGCGCGGATGGAGAAGGTTCGACAGCGCACCGATGACATGCTGATAATCCGCGGCGTGAACCTCTATCCGAGCCATATCGAGGATGCACTCCTCGCCATCGAGGGCGTCACTCCCCACTACCTGATCATCGTCGATCGCGAAAGAGCCCTCGACCGTCTCGAAGTGCACATCGAGGTCGCCGCTGATGTATTCTCGGACGTGATGGCCGACATGGTCTCGTTCATCGAACGGGTGACCAACCGGATCCACGCGGTCACTGGCCTGAGTGCGCACGTGAGACTTGTCGAGCCTGGTACTATTGAACGCACAACAGGCAAGGCGCAACACGTGATCGACCGCCGAACGGACCGGTGACGACAGGGCCGTCTGTGCCACGGTCGTACGTGACACAGACTCGCGATCGGGCACGAACGCCGACATTGGCGGTGCGCGTTCGGGAGACGGATGAGGTGACAGGGGGAACAGCTCATGACACGAGAAGGCTTCACGCGACCACCGGTCGACAGCTTGTTCATCGTCCGTGCCATCGGGGGGGTCATTCTTCTCGTCGCGGTCATCATCGCGCTCTTCTCGATCATCGGCAGGTACAACGACGCAATCGAGCGTCGGGACTCGGACGGTGACACTACCGTCACGACCTCCACCGTCGAACCCACCGGTACCACTGAACCCACCGCAAGTACCGAGCCGACGGCCTCACCGGAAACCCCTTCGGCTGAGAGCCCGCAGAAGACCGTGATCGTACTCGTGCAGGACCTGAAGCTCAGGACGGGGCCGTCCCGATCGAACGATGTCATCAAGAGCCTCGACAAGGACACACGCCTCACGTACCTCGACACGTCTGGCGATTGGTACCACGTGAAGGACTCCTCCGGGACCGAGGGCTATGTCGCCGCCGGAGGGCAGTACTCGAAGCTCGTAACCGAGTAGGCAGGGGGTCGAGCGAGCGTGTCCCAGACCATCGGCAGCGCAGCTGACTTCTACCGGATTCGCGTGCGTTTCATCGACACCACCGACCCGGTGGACTTCGAGTGGCGTGACGACGTCCTCTATCGGTCTCCCGAGCCGTTGGCCATCCAGGAAGAGGGGGAGTACCTCGTCGAGGCGCTCTTCCTCGACGATGATAGCGTCGCGAACGTGCTGGCACGGTTCGCCGATGGAGGCTCCGCGCACACCTACGCCGCCGACCGCCAGTACGACCTCGAGACGATGACGCGCGCGCAGTTCGAAGAGCAGTTCTTCTCACGGCATGACACGCCGGACGACGCAGTACGCCATGACCTCCAGGACATGCATTCAGACGCGGACGAGCACTCCCGATAGTGGGCAAGGAGCCCTCGCATCGGCGTGCGAGGAGCATCACCGCCCCACGCGATGCACAGAAGTGTGCTCTATAGTCTACTTACCATAAGATACATTATCGGGCGTTCCATATAGTCTCACCGGACAGAACTGATGCCATTGCACAGACACTCCGAGCGTGAGTCTGTCAGTGTCGGCACTCTGATGAACGACGTGGGCCCGTCGTCATCAACGCCACTACAGTCCCTGGCACTGATGATGACGGACCCACAATCATCGTGAGTCAGACCGCACTCAGCGATTCGGAGACTCGACGGCTTCCTCTTGTCGCTCGGCACTGAAGTCCGGTGAGTCCAAAGCCAGGCCCTCTGACTCCTTTGGCAGAAGCAGGTTCAAGACGATGCCGGCAACCGTCGCGAGCGCCATTCCCGGTACCGAGTACTTGCCGAGCGGGATGGTGTAGCCACCCGTCTCCATGCCGATGCCGATGACCAGCACCACCGAGGACATGATCAGATTGCGGCTGTGGGTATAGTCGATGCCACTGTTCACCAGGAGTCTGAGACCGCTCGAGGCGATGAGACCGAACAGCAGGAGCGATATGCCGCCCATGACGGGCGTCGGGATCGAGTTGATGACGGCACTCATCTTGGGAATGAATCCACCGATCAGGAACGCGAATGCGCCCGCATACCAGAAGAGCTGTGTGGCGTAGACCCTGGTGACCGCCATGACACCGATGTTCTCGGCGTATGTCGTCGACGGCGTACCTCCCAGAAGACCCGAGATCGACGTCGCCAGTCCGTCGCCGAACAACGACTGTGGCAGTATCGGTGTGAAATCCTTGCCCGTGATCTCGTTGATGACGAGCAGATGGCCGATGTGTTCGACGATGACCACGATGGCGATCGGCGCGATGATCAGAATGGCGTTCAGTTCGAATGTTGGAAGGGTTATGTTAGGTAGACCGAGCCAACCGGCTTCCGATATCGGCTTGAAGTCCACCAGTCCAAGCGGTATCGACACAACGTACCCCACTGCGACGCCGAGGAGCACGGGAATCGTCTTAGCAAAGCCTTTCGCGAAGGACGAGAACACAATCGCCGCAACGAGTGTGATGACCGCAACCGCGAGGTACGTCATGTTGATGCCGCTGGCCGGGTTCGCGCCCGGATACAGGCACATCTTGACGGCCGTCGCCGAAAGACCGAGACCGATGACGATGACCACGGCACCCACGAGTGCCGGCGGCAGCAGCTTGTTGATCCAGCCCGTTCCAAAAACCTTGATGATCGCAGCCACGATCATGTAGACGATGCCGGCGGCGACCAGACCGCCGAGTGCAGCGGGTAGGTTCCCCTGCCCTGCCGCGATGAGCGCGGGTCCCCCACCCACCGCGATGAGCGGAGCAATGAAGGCGAAACTCGAGCCGAGGTAGCTCGGAATGCGGTTCTTCGTGCAGATGAGGTAGATGATCGTGCCGAGGCCCGACGTCATGAGTCCCACTCCGGGATCAAGCCCCGTGAGAATCGGCACCAGCACCGTGGCACCGAACATGGCCATGAGGTGCTGCAACGCCAGGGGTATCGCTCTACTGACCGGTAGCGTCTCGTCGGTCTGCACGACGCGAGGTTGTGCCATTTGTGTTCTCCGCAGCCGTCAGGCTGCCCCGGTGACCCGGCCGGGGCAGCTCTTGTGTATAGGACTGAGACCCGCGCTTCGCTACGAGAAGAGCGCAGCGATGGGCGTCTGCAGGAAGGCGATGATGAAAGCGACCGAGACCACCCACATGAGCGGGTGAACCTGCTTCGCCTTGCCCTTGAAGACCTTCAGAAGCACGTAACTGATGAAGCCAAGGCCGATGCCCCAGCTGATGTTATACGTCAGGGGGATACCCATGATCGTCAGGAAGGCGGGGAACGCTTCCTCGAGGTCGTCCCATGGTATCTCGCGGACCGTCCGCATCATCAGATAGCCTACGATTATGAGCGCACCGGCAGTGATCGGGAACGCTGTGTAGCTGGCACCCTCGGGCACCGTGAAGCCGATTCCGGCGAAGGACCCGAACCGCTCGGCATTGTCGATAGCGTAGCCACCACCGATCATCTGGATGACCGGTGCGAAGAAAGCAGCGATAGCGAACAGGACACCGGTGACGATAGCAGTGAGACCTGTCCGACCACCCTCCGCCACGCCAGATGCGGACTCGATGTAGGTCGTAATGGAACTCGCGCCGAAGAGACCACCCACCGCCGCAGCCGCCGAGTCGACGAGCAGGATGTTCTTGATGCCGGGCACTTTGCCCTCGGAATCCACGAATCCGGCCTGCTCACCCACGGAGATGACCGTACCCATGGTGTCGAAGAAGTCGGTCATCATGATGGCGAACACGGCGAACAGCAGCGCCGGTGTGAATATCTGACCCAACGCAAGACTGCCGTTGACCTGCTGGAACGGCGCGAAGAACGTGGAGAAGTCGGGGCTTGCGACGATTGCATTCGGGAGGTCGGTCACACCGAGGATCAGCGCCGCGACAGCCGCAACGATGATGCCCCAAAGGATGTCGCCCTTAACCTTGAAGGCCATGAACGCGAGGATGGCCACCAGCCCGATGAGCGTGACCCAGACGTACGGCTTGCTGAAGTCTCCCAACGCGACCGTCGTGGAAGCGTTTGGTGCCACGACGCCACCCTCGATAAGCCCGATGAGTGCGATGAACAGACCGATACCGACACCGATGGCGCGCTTAAGGTTGGTCGGGATGGCGTTCATGATGGCCTCGCGAAGGCCCGAGAGAACCAACAAGAGGATGATGATGCCCTCGACGAAGATGACGGCCATGCCGACCTGCCAGGGCACGTTCGATTGCTGGAAGCCGATCACCGAGAACGTGATGACAGCATTGAGGCCCATACCCGAGGCAAGTGCCAGAGGCCGGTTTGTGATGAGACCCATGACGATACACATGAGCGCGGCACCGAGTGCCGTCGCGGTTGCGGCGCCCTCGAACGGCACGCCCGCTGCCGACAGGATACCCGGGTTCACGAAGATGATATACGCCATCGTCATGAACGTCGTGATGCCGGCGATGATCTCAGTGCGCATGTTCGTGCCACGCTCGGCGAACTTGAAGTACTTATCCACGCGATCTACTCCTCTCCTGAGAGTGGGTCTGGATGCGATGGCCTCATCGGCCGCGATGCCTGCCGTCAACTGCGACGGCCGTTGCGTGCATCCCCCCTCTCGGAGAAGCTCCCGCACGTGCGACCGGAACCCGTCGCACATGCTCGGGTCAAGAGGCGGCACCAGGTTGGGGCGAAGAGATCACGGAGGCGTCCTGCATTCATCGGCCAGTACTCCCGAATCCAGCCGCTCCCCTGCCGGTCTCGTCGAGTACAGCAACCTCGAGTACCTCCGCTCGTGCGACGCATTGCACCACGAGCTGTGCAATGCGATCACCTCGGTGGATATCGAGAGGAGTCTGTGGGTCGAGGTTCACTGCGATCACTTTGATCTCACCCCGGTAATGGCTGTCGATGAGACCAGGGGTGTTCACGAACGACAGTCCGCTTCTCAGCGCCAGACCGCTGCGCGGCTGCACGAACCCGGCGTAACCTTCTGGTAGCGCGATAGCAATGCCGGTGCCTATGAGCCGACGTTCGAATGGCAGCAGCCGACATGACTCGGCGGCGAAGAGGTCCAGGCCGGCATCACCAGCATGCGCATACCCGGGCAGAGGCAGCTCTGGATCCAGCCTGAGCAGCGGGAGTGTGAGTCCGTCCATCAGTTCGCCACTAACCTGGTCAGGTCACCCATCTCCGGCATGGCTCCGTGCCACGCAGCGTGTTCGCGACCAGACGAATCGACCACGACCACGGACGGTGCGGATGTAACGCGCCATACGAAGGCTTCGGCCCGGCCGTCCGGGTTGTCGAGATCATATACGGACAGATTCCCCGCGACTTCACACGCCGAGATGGCGACAGGGCACATCGGACAACCCTCACGCACGAAGAGCTTGATCTCCACCGGCTGGAGTCCCCTCAACGTCAGCCCGACCGGTTCGACGATGCGCACTACGCGTGCTCACTCAAGCGCTTCAGCTCGCCTGTGAACCCGTCGAGGTCGGTGAATTCTTTGTACACGGACGCGAATCGAATATAGGCGACCTTGTCGATGTCGAGAAGCCGCTTCAGTACCATGTCGCCAAGCGCTTTTGCTGCTACTTCGAACTGCATGGTGTTGTGCAGTTCCGACTCGATATCATCGAGAAGAGACTCAAGAGCGACGGCCGAGACGGGCCTCTTCGCACACGCTGTGACAAGCCCTCTCAGGAGCTTGGCCCGGTCGAACGGCTCGGTCGAACCATCCTTCTTCACGACCATGAGCGGCATCTCTTCGCGTCGCTCATACGTCGTGAACCGACGTGAGCACTCCAGGCACTCGCGGCGGCGCCGGATGGCGTCCTGCGCGTCGGAGTCCCTCGAGTCCACGACCCTTGTTTCACTGTGACCGCAGTAAGGGCATTTCACTGTTGTGCCCCCATATCATGACTACGGCCAAGACTAGCACACAAGATATGGGACAACAATGCATAAAATCGATACCTGTGGGTGTCTGCAACTCCTCCTCGTGCGATGTGTGGGAATCGCACGAGCCGTGTGAGCTCTCTAGAGTGTGGATACCTTCTCTGCGTCAGTCGAAGGGGAATCCGTCACGAGACTACCCCCGCGAGAGTCCGTGGGCACGAGAATCGTCTGGCCCGCATAGATGGTCGTGGATTCCAGCGCATTCCGGGTGCTGATGAGCGCCACAGTGTCACGGACGTCGAGTCCGTCCACCGAGTGCATCTCTGCAAGATCCCACAACGTCACGTACTCGGCGACGCGGACCGACTTCCACGAGATCAGCCGCTCGTCATCGTCAAGTCGCGCAACGCCACCGTTCAGGACCGACGCGATGCACCCGCACACGACGAGGACCGCCATAGCCACAACCAGCGCGGCCGACCATGCAGCTCGGGTCGTTAGCACACTGTGTGTTCTGTTGTTCTTCCGCGAGTGCCTCATTCTGCTCCTCCCTCACTCATCACACCTGGCAAGGGTACCGGCTTGCTCTGACACGCCGATGCGTCCAGTCCACGGCCAAATGCCCGCCTATCAGGCTTGCATCAGTCTATCGAACATATGTTCGCTTCACAAGTGCGATGCGAACATATGTTTGCGCTGCGATACATGTTGTCGTACCCTGGGAGTCGGACGATCGAGCGGCAGGGAGGGATCGCCATGGCCTATCAGCGTGAGCTGACCAACCGGCAGCGTCAGATTCTTGATTTTGTACGCGCGGAGATCCACCGCAGGGGCTTCCCGCCCTCGGTTCGCGAAATCGGCGAGGCGGTCGGCCTGTCATCCTCGTCCACAGTCCACTCGCATCTCGCGGCTCTTGAGGCCAAAGGGTTCGTTCGCCGCGACCCCTCCAAACCGCGCGCCCTGGAGGTCCTGGATTATCGGGACAACGACCGCGGTATCGACTACGAGGGCGTCCATGTCGTCCCGCTCGTGGGGCAGGTCGCGGCAGGGTCGCCCATCCTCGCCGCAGAGAACATCGAAGCTACACTGCCGCTCCCCGTCTCATTCGCCGGCGACGACTCCTTCATCCTCCGGGTCAAGGGCGACAGCATGATCGAGGTCGGCATCCTTGATGGTGACTATGTGGTCGTCCGTCAGCAGAGCAGTGCGACCAACGGCGACATCATCGTCGCCATGATTGACGACGAGGCCACGGTCAAGCGCTTCTTCCTGGAAGGCACTCGCGTGAGGCTGCAGCCGGAGAACAGCTCGATGGAACCCATCTACGCAGATTCCCGTCAGGACTTCGCGGTGCTCGGCAAGGTAACCGCGCTCTTCAGGAGGGTCTGACCGACACCCCGCGCGACGACGGAC
Organism: uncultured Coriobacteriaceae bacterium; assembly: GCA_964392965.1. GTDB lineage: Bacteria > Actinomycetota > Coriobacteriia > Anaerosomatales > Anaerosomataceae > CAYMSA01. Next base: position 18,141 of record CAYMSA010000004.1, on the reverse strand, counting down.
CTCGGCTGGGGCGCTTGCGCCCGCTGGAACCTGCGGCTCGGTCCGGGTTCCGGAGTTCTACCCGTCGGTCTGGGTGCGATTCTGTGCGTCTTCCCCATCTTCGGCTTCCACCAGAAACGGCGCGAGTCGACCGGCGATCGCGCGCGGCGCAAGCACCATCAGATAGGTACCTTCGGGAGTATGCCGCTCCTCCAGGACATGCGCGTGCTCATGCGCAATCTGGACGAGGTCGCCTCGCTCGTATGGTATGACTCCGTTCAGGGGTCGATCGGCACGCGCGGCGACTGCCATCATCCGGTCCAGAAGAGCGTCGAGACCCTCACCGTCCCGGGCATCGATCACCACAGCGCCGTGCACCGTGGCGAGTCGGCGTCGTGTCTCCTCCTCAATGAGTCCCGCCTTGTTATACACAAGGAGTTGCGGATGGGCTGATGCACCGATCTCGTCGAGCACCGACCGGACTGCGGCGATCTGCGCCCGTACATTGGGATGTGACGCGTCAACCACGTGCAGAAGCAGGTCTGCCTCACGGACTTCGTCCAGCGTCGACTTGAACGCTTCGACAAGACCGTGCGGCAGCTTGTTGATGAAACCGACGGTGTCGGTGAGTGTGACATTACGACCATCGGGAAGGCGCAGACGACGAGTCGTCGCATCCAGTGTCGCGAAGAGTTGGTCCTCCACGAGAACCCCTGCGTCGGTGAGTGCGTTGAGCAGTGTCGACTTCCCTGCGTTCGTATAGCCGACGAGCGCAATCCGGAAGACTCCCGAGGCGCCGCGCGACAGCCGCTGCGTCTCACGTGCCCGCGCGACCGCGACGAGCTCCCGTTTCAGGTCCGCGATTCTCCGACGCGTGAGCCGCCGGTCAGTCTCAAGCTGAGACTCGCCAGCGCCGAAACGCGCTCCGCGGCCGCCGCCAAGACGCTCGGCTTCGAGGTGGCCCCACATTCCACGCAGTCGCGGCAGCAGATACTCCAGCCGGGCAAGCTCGACCTGCAGCTTACCCTCATGGCTCACGGCGTGGCGCGCGAAGATATCCAGAATGAGCTGCGTTCTGTCGATGACACGCACGCCAGCGAGCAGCGCCTCGAGGTTCGCTTGCTGACTCGGAGACAACTCATCGTCCACGACGACCGTCATCGCCTCGAGCTCAGTCGCGAGTTCGTGCGCCTCAGCGGCCTTGCCGCTACCGATGAACGTCTTCGGATCAGGTCGCTCAAGCCGCTGTGTCACGGTGCCCACGACGTCGAGTCCCGCGGTATCCGCGAGTCGACTCAACTCCGCAAGGTCGTCGGAAAGCGTCCATCCGTCGGTACGAGGACGATCGACACCGATGAGCAATGCGCTGTGACGGTCGTCACGCCTGACCTCATGAGATCCGCGCGCCATTACGGCGTCCCCCTCTAGAAGGCGTCGGCGATTCGCGTGAGCGCTTCCTCGAGACGGTCGTCGGGCGTGGCTAGGGAGATGCGGACGTAGCCCTCCCCTTCCGGGCCGTAGGCGCTGCCTGCGGGCATGATCACACCCGCACGGTCGAGCACGGCCTCGGAGTAAGCCGCGGACGTGTAGCCCTCCGGCACGCGGGCCCACACGTAGATGGTGCCCCGCGGCACGCGGGCCGAGAGGCCGATGCGGCCCAGATTCGCCATCACCAGGTCACGACGACGCTCGTAGAGCTCACACATCTCCAGCACGTCGTCCTGGGGGCCGAGCATCGCTTCGATAGCAGCATCCTGTACGGCCGTGAACACGCCGGAGTCGATATTCGACTTCACTGTGCCGAGCGTCTTGATCGCCTCGGCATTGCCCGCGGCAAACGCGACACGCCAGCCGGTCATGTTGTACGCCTTGGAGCAGCTGAAGAGCTCGATGGTCACTTCGCGCGCGCCGGGTCGGGAGAGGATGCTCGGCGGACGGTACCCGTCGAAACCGATTTCCGAGTAGGCGTTGTCATGGACGAGCAGGATGTCGTTCTTGCGTGCGAACTCGATAGCCCGGTCGAAGTACTCGAGCGGGGCGGCCGCCGACGTGGGATTGTTCGGGTAGCTCAGGAACATCATCTTCGCGCGCTTGAGTACCTCGGCGGGCGTCGATTCGAAATCTGCGAGCCAGTCCAGTGACTCGTTCATGGGCATGTAGTAGGTCTCGCCACCCACGAGCACGCCGCCCGTGTGGTAGACCGGATACCCTACTCCCGGAACGAGGGTCACGTCACCGGGATCGATGAATGCGGGGAAGAGATGGGCGATGCCCTCTTTCGAGCCGATCAGCGCGAGCACTTCGGTTGCCGGATCGAGCTCGACCGAGAAACGGCGGCGCATCCATTCGGCACACGCGGCACGATAGCGCGGCGAGCCATCGTAGCTGGGGTACTGGTGGTTCGCCGGGTTCTGCGTGGCCTCGATCATCGCATCGATGATTCGCTTGGGCGTGGGTCGGTCAGGGTCGCCGATACCAAGCGAGATGACGTCCACACCCTCAGCCACCTTGAGGGCCTTCTTCCGGTCGATCTCCGCGAACAGATACGGAGGGAGATTGGCCATGCGCTTCGCGGTCCTCAAATCGTGTCATCTCCTTCTTGGAAGGGTCGGTCTTGCTCAGGACATGGTACCAGAGCTCCCTGACGGGAGTGTTGTGCTGCGGCTGAGGGCATGCACACGAGACTCAGCGAACGGGGGTGGGTTCGACTACCACTCCTCGTTCGCGTCCTCATCGATCTCCAGCCAGCCGGCGAACGAGAAGGCGGCGCCGCCCGAGAGGAGCACGTGCCCGTCGTCTTCGCGCCATTCGATAGCGAGCTCCCCTCCGGGGAGCTCGACGGTCACCGTGCGGTCCGTGTGATCCGCGAGGACCGCTGCGACAACCGTGGCGCAAGCGCCGGTGCCGCACGCGAGGGTCTCACCACAGCCACGTTCCCAGACCCGCAGCCGGATCGTCTCCCGGTCCACCACCTCGGCGAACTCGACGTTCGTGCGCCTCGGGAAGTACTCGTGGGACTCAAGGAACGGTCCCACCACCTCGACGGGAGCGTCGTCGACCGAATCGACCCACAGGACAGCGTGCGGATTGCCCATGCTCACTGCCGAGAAGTGGACCTCGCCGCAGGGCGTCTCCACACCACAGTCGACAACACGGCCCAAGGTGGGATCGACACAGTCCGCGGGAGCAGCCACCGGAACGTCGGTCGCAGAGAGGACAGGGACACCCATGTCGATGGTAGCGGTAGCCATCTTGCCTGCGGAATCGCGGGTGAACGTCACGGGCTTCAATCCGCCGAGCGTCTCCATCGTGAACGACGTGGCATCCTCGGGCACCAGATTCCGATCGACGATGTACTTCACGAAACATCGTGCGCCGTTGCCGCACATCTCGGCGAGAGAACCGTCAGCATTGAAGTAGTGCATGTAGTAGTCGGCGTCGGGCGAGCTAGCCGGTCTGACGAAGATCATGCCGTCGGCGCCCACGCCGAAGTGCCGGTCACAGAACCACTCGACCGCATCGGGTGAGAACTCGAGCGTGGCATCGAGATCCTCTACGAACACGAAGTCGTTCCCGATTCCGTTCATCTTGTCGAATGCCAACCGCATGCGTCCTCCTTACCCCGAGTGAGAATCGATTCTAACAGGCCAGGGGCTCTTGTCACGCGCTCAAGAGGCCGCTTCCGGTCCGGCGAGAAGTGCCAGAACCCGTTCAGCGGCAGCTGCGACGCCAAGTACGGTCACATCGACCCACCGAACACGCGGGTCGGCCCGGAACCAGGTGAGCTGACGCTTCGCGTAGCGCCGGGTCGCCTGCGCGATGGCCGCCTGTGCATCTTCAAGGGAGGCCGTTCCCTCGACGACGGGCACAAGCTCCTTGTACCCGATGGCCTGCGCGGCCGTGAGCGCCTCGCGAAGTCCCGCATCGAGGAGACGACGGACCTCGCCGAGCAGGCCCTGTGCGAGCATCCCCGCCACGCGTTCATCGATGCGCCGGTAGAGAGCCGCGCGGTCCATGGTGAGCCCCACGAGCACCGTCTCCGGGTAGTGGAACGTCCGGCACGCGAACCGGGCCGCCTGCTCGGCGTATGAGACGCCCTCGCTGTGCATCTCGAGGGCACGGACCACGCGCTTCACGTTGTGTGGATGGATGAGTGCCGCCGAAGCGGGATCGAGGACTGCCAGCTCACCGTGAAGAGCGTCTGCACCGATCTCCCGTGCACGTGCCTCGATCTCCTGGCGCAGTGGGGTCCCTGTATCACCGGGCGGGAACTCCATGTCGTCCAGCGCCGCGCGCACGTAGAGACCCGTGCCACCCACGAAGACCGGTACTCGCCCCCGTGCGCGTATCTCATCGACGGCAGCGCGGGCGTACGCTTGATAGAGGGCGGCCGAGAACGCGGTTCCAGGCTCCACGAGATCGATGCCGTGGTAGCGCACCCGGCGTGCCTCCGGCGGCGTCTTCGCCGTGCCGATATCCATGTCGCGGTACACCTGCATGGAGTCGGCGCTCACGATCTCGCCGCCGATGCGTTCAGCGACGAGATCGGCCACGGCACTCTTCCCCACAGCGGTGGGACCTACGATGGCGATCACTCGCGGTGACCCCATGCCTCACCGGTACCTGTCCACGGCGAAACGCTCGATCGTGACAGGCTCCCAGGCCGGGATTCCCGCTTTGCGACGCGCGATGGCCACCTGTTGCTCGACGGTATCCACCCCCTCTAAGTCGGGTAGAAGCAGTCCCCGGCGATGACCCGCGCTGACGATGACCCCCCACGAGCGTGGGTCGAGCTCATCGACCATCGCGGGCTCAGGCTCGTGTAGGACATCCACCGAGATCTCGAGATCTGCCAGTTCATCGGGGGCGACTGGAGCGAACCGGGGATCGGCCGTGGCAGCCTCGATGGCGTTGCGCACGATCTCCTCGGCCAGCGATGTGGTCGTCGGGCGGATGGTGCCGATACATCCTCGCAGCTCGCCCCTGCGGTGCAGGCTCACGAACGCACCATGGCGTTCGGCCAGCAGTCCGCTCACGCGGCCCGGATGCAGCATCCGTCCCTCTCTCACGAAGGTCTCGATCGTCTTGCGGGCGAGTGTCACGGGATCGGTGAAGTTGTCGGCCTGACCCTCAGCCGTCGTACCGGCAGGCGACACGGGGGCAACGGCCTCGGCATCAAGCTGCTCTAGGCGTGCAGGCAGCGCCGCCACGGCAGTGAGGTAGCCGACTCCCCAGGGGCCCTCATAGGCGAGGACGCGTGTCTCGGCCCCGGTGCCCTCGAGGAAGCCGCCGAGGGTCACGAACGAGCGGAGTCCGCACTCACCTGCGGCTTCGATGAGCTCGGGATCGAGGTGCTCGAGCGCGTCGTAGTGGTCGGCACCCACCGCCTCCACTACGGCACGATCGAACTCCGCGCCACGGGGCGACCATCCCGCAGGAGCGCCGCGCGTCAGACGGTGACTGCAGTCCCCGCTCGCCACGAACGCGACACGCCTCCCGACTCGGGCAGCGGCCCGCCTGATCGCGCGGCCAAACTCACGATGCCGAACGAGTGACAGAGTGGTTATCGAGAGTTCTACGACCGCAGCCCTGCTGTCGGGATCGAGGAAACGCAGCGGAACCACAGCGCCCTGGTCGAGCTCGCCTGCCTTGAGTCGCCGGTCTCCGGCACGCAACCGGACGGGCAAGCCGGCGCTGTCCGCCTCGGCGACGATGGCCCGCGCAAGGTCCACATCTCCCCGGGCATTCACCCGGACCTCCGGCGCGCCGTAGCCAGCGAGCGAACCCTCCAGCCATTCGCTGTCGTCTGCAAGGAACTCATCGAACAACGTGGGGGCGTGTGGAGACATGACGATCAGCGTCTCGGGGCGGTAGCGGTCGAGCAACGCCGCGATCGCCGTCAGTGCCTCGACCGAGGCCGCCGTCACATCGGCGTCTGGGCCACCCACTTCGCGCACCATGATCGGCGGATGAGGTGCGATTATCCCCAGCACATCGGTGTCCATACCTATCACCTCCGCCCTCCAGTCATTCCCGCACATTCCAAGGACCTAACCGTTCGACCAGGTCTCATTCGACAGCGGGGAGGAGCTCGCCATCCAGGAACCACGGGTGTGCGCCGACGATGCGCGCCGGAACGATCGTCCCCGCCAGACTGGCCGCATCGGCCCCGGACGGCAGCGGCATGTGCACGAGGCGGTTGTGGGGCGTGCGAGCCGAGAGCACCTGATCGTCACGTCGCGATCGGCCCTCGATGAGCACGTCATGGATGCGACTCACCTCGGCGACGTTGGAGGCATGCGACAGCTGTTGCACAAGGGCGGCAAGGCGATCGAATCGCGTCTGGGCTACCTCTCGGGGTATGTGTCCCTCCATGCTCGCGGCCGGGGTCCCCTCTCGAGGTGAGTAGATGAACGTGAACGCATGGTCGTAGCCCACGGTGGCCACGAGATCGAGCGTCTGTTCGAAGTCCTCGTCTGTCTCGCCGGGGAACCCGACGATGATATCGGTGGAGAGCGCGATGTCGGGCACTGCCGAGCGGATGGCTCGCACGCGGGCGAGATACTCACCCCGTGTGTACCCGCGACGCATCGCACCCAGAATGCCGTCTGAGCCATGCTGCACCGGGAGATGAAGGTAGGGCATCACCGCCGGGACCTCAGCCATCGCCGCTATCGTAGCGTCCGAGAGGTCCTTCGGGTGGCTGGTGGCGAAGCGGAGACGCCGCACACCGGTGGCCCCGACGCCCCGCAGCAGCTCGGCGAACCGGGGCGCTCCATAGAGGTCGCGCCCATAGGAGTTCACGTTCTGTCCCAGCAGCGTGATCTCGACCACGCCGTCCGCCACGAGCGACCGGGCCTCGGCGAGGATGTCATCCATGCCGCGACTCCGCTCTCGGCCGCGAACACTCGGCACGACGCAATACGTACAGTGATTGTCGCAGCCGACGGTGATCGAGATCCATCCGTGCCAGCGTTCGGCGCGCACCGAAGGCAGGTCGCTTGCGAAGGCATCGCCCTCCTCAAGGACGCTCACCACGCCACGGTTCTCGCCTGCGGCTTCAAGAAGCAGTGGCAGTTCAGCGATGTTGTGTGTGCCGAAGACGACATCGACGTGCGGGAGCCGGCGGAGAAGGTCGTCTCCGTCACGCTGCCCGATGCACCCGCCCACTGCGATGAGCACGTCCTTGCCGGAGGTCTTCAGCGCCTTGGCCGAGGCGACCTGCCCGTAGAGGCGATCGTCTGCCGTCTCCCGGACGCAGCAGGTGTTGAAGACCACGACGTCCGCATGCTCAGGACCTTCGGCGAGACGGTAGCCGTGGGCCTCAAGAAGACCGGCGATGCGCTCCGAGTCGTGCTTGTTCATCTGACAGCCGAACGTCTTGATGTGATACGAGGGCACGACTCACACTCCAGTCACGGGTCGCGCTGCGTCGAGCTCGCGGGCGACCCACTCGGGTACGGCACAGGCACCGACGTGGGCAGCGGCACGCCCGGTCCCATGGAAGTCGGAACCGCCGGTCACGATGAGGCCCGATTCTCTGGCAAGCTGTTCATATCGCTCGGCGTCCTCCGGACGACACTCGGCATGATACGCCTCGATGCCTCCAAGTCCGAGCGAAACGAGCCACGGTATGAGGTCGTCGACCGCACTCAGGCAGGGATGAGCGAG
>CAYMSA010000004.1:0-10391 GCA_964392965.1 uncultured Coriobacteriaceae bacterium | reverse complement strand
CGAGCGAGCAGGGTCGGATCTTCAGGGTCGACCCAGTAGCCAAGCACGTGTACCTGTCTGCCGCCCGTCTCACTCGAAATCTCCACACCCGGTACGACGACGAGATTCGTACCTTCAGCAGCCCTCATGGCGGGCAGGACGCCGGCCACTGTGTCATGGTCGGTGAGGGAGATCATGCGAATGCCTCGTCTGACGGCTTGCGCGACGATCTCCTCCGGGGCCAACAGACCATCAGAGGCAGTCGAATGGATGTGCAGGTCAGGACCCACGGTGCTCCCAACCATCCAAATCGCATAGGTCATGACAGCGGCGGGGGACGTCACGACACCATCAGGGACGATGCGGTACCCTCGGCTCTACCATGAGGCGAATGGCGGTACGTTCCTCGCCGTTGATCTCTATGTCAGCGAAAGCAGGGGTGCAGATCAGGTCCATACCCATGGGAGCGACGAATCCCCGCGCGATGGCAATAGCCTTCACAGCCTGGTTGAGCGCCCCCGCCCCCACAGTCTGGACCTCCACGGCTCCCTGCTCTCTGATCACACCCACGAGAGCGCCCGCCACCGAGTTCGGGTTGGACTTCGTGGAGACCTTGAGTACTTCCACAGTGCCTCCTGTGCCGCGACCACTGCTGCGATGCATACTGCGTGTGCTTCATCTGCTACGTCCCACGGCAAGGTGACTGCGTGGATGGCGCTGGAAACAATGCGTCAGGAGTATAGCCCAATCCGATGCATCAATCATCCTTCTCGATAAGGAACCGCACGGTGATCGCGTCGCGCGTGACGGTGACTTTCGGCTCCCCGCGCATGGACAGGTAATACCGCTCTGCCAGCGTGTCGAACGCATCGGAGACATCTGCCTTGAACGACGCGAGGTCGGCATGATGGATGTGGATCGAGCGACGGTCTCGGTAGATGTCCGGTGCCGGACGGGCCGGCACCTCCTCGTCAGCGATGAGCTGCGTGAGCACCGACTCGAGTGGCCTGAGCTCCCCTGCCAGGACGCGGTGTGCAGTGCGTTCGGAGATCGGGAGTCCGAGAGAGTGCGCGATAAGGGTGAGGTCTGCGGCGTCAGCCGCCACCGCCGGACGCTGCCAGAGTGCAAGACGGTCAACGTCGTCGCAGAACATGCGGTCCGCCGTATCCAACTCCCGGCGACCGAGTTCGTACAGCGTGGCGACGATCTCGGCGTGGGTGCCGTAGTAGATCTCCAGCGCAGGATGCTCGCAGGCGAACTCGGCAAGGCGCCGGATGATGTTGTGCGGCCCCCGGGCCACGTGCAGCGCGCCGTCGTCACCGGGTTCGACGACTGGCCACGTGGACTGGTCTACTCGCTCGGTCAGAGCCGCCGAGTCCACCTCCACGCTCACCGCTGTCCCCTTGTGTGGCGCAGAGCACGTCACTCGCGCGAACCGGGCATGAGTCCGAATCGAGAAGAGAGCCATACCGCGCCCATGAACACCCCAACGATCCATGACCATCGTGTCCAGCTTCGAGGTGACACGCGGCTCGAAGACCCGTTCATGGAGCGAAGCAGGGATGCCCACGCCGTCGTCGACGACCGTGAGCATCCTGTTGGCACCTTCACGCGTTGTGGCGATGAAAAGGCGTTGTGCATGTGCGTCACGCGCATTTCTCAGCAGCTCGACGACGATATCCTCGAAACTCCGGATGTCGTGCTGTGCCTGCCGCCGTTCCGCTTCGGAGATCCGGAGCCGGACGAAACCCTCACCGAGTGTCTCCTCTACCTTGAGGTAGCTCTCGCCGGAGACCTCGCTTACGAACCGTATGAGGGAATCCTCCGTGCCCATCAGCGTCTGCCGCTACTTCGCGTAGTCAACCGCGCGACTCTCGCGGATAATCATCACCTTGATCTGTCCGGGATACTGGAGCTCCTCCTCGATCTGCTTCGCGAGATCGCGAGCCAGCACGACCGACTCAGCGTCGGAGATCTCATCGGGCTTGACCATGACGCGTATCTCGCGACCGGCCTGCATCGCGTAGGACTTCTCAACGCCCTTGTATGACTCCGCGAGGGATTCGAGCCGCTCGAGCCGCTTGATGTAGCTCTCGAGCGTTTCCCTGCGGGCACCGGGACGAGCCGCAGAGATAGCGTCTGCCGCCTGCACGAGTACCGCCTCTACTGTCTGAGGCTCGACGTCCCCGTGGTGGGCCTCGATGCAGTGCACAACTTCCTTGTTCTCCCCGAGTCGGCGTGCCAGATCCGCACCGATGATGGCGTGAGGTCCTTCGATCTCGTGATCGATCGCCTTGCCCAGGTCGTGCAGAAGGCCAGCGCGTTTCGCGAGTGCCGGGTTGAGGCCCAACTCGGTGGCCATCACGCCTGCCAGGTACGACACCTCAAGCGAGTGCTTCAGGACGTTCTGCCCGTAACTCGTACGGTACTTGAGCCGTCCGAGCGTGCGGACTATATCGGAGTGCAGGTTGTTGATGCCGGCGTCGAAGACGGCCTGCTCGCCCGCTTCGTGGACCTGCTGATCCACGAGCACCTGGGCCTTGTTGAACATCTCCTCGATCCGCGCGGGGTGAATGCGCCCGTCGGCGATCAGGTTCTCGAGCGTCACGCGCCCGACCTCGCGCCTTATCGGATCGAAGCTCGACAGGATGACCGCCTCGGGAGTGTCATCGATGATCAGATTGATGCCTGTAAGCTGCTCGAAGGCGCGTATGTTCCGGCCTTCGCGACCGATGATGCGTCCCTTGAGATCGTCGCTCGGGATGTGCACGACCGAAACAGTCGCCTCTGCGCTGTGGTCAGCGGCCACCCGTCCGATAGCGATCCCGACGATGTTGCGGGCCTTGCGGTCCGCCTCCTCACGCGCGCGACGCTCGGCCTCCCTGATGATCACGGCTGAGTCCCGCGTGACATCGTCCTTCACGCGGTTGAGAAGGACGACCTTCGCCTCCTCACTCGACATTCCAGCGAGCGTCTCCAGGCGATGCTTCTCCTCGGCGATGGCCTCCTCGAGGTCTTGTTCTCGCTTGGCGACCTGACCAGCCTGGCTCGACAGCTGATGCTCCCTGCGGTCGAGTGATTCTTGCCGCCGTTCCAGCGATTCCTCCCGCTGGATGAGGCGGTTCTCCAGTGCGACGATCTCTTTCCGGCGCTCCTTGACCTCCTCCTCGGCGTCCGCCCTCAGGTTGAGGATCTCGGCCTTCGCTTCAAGTAGCATCTCTTTTCGCGCGGTCTCGGCTTGTTCAAGCGAATCCGCGAGCTTGCGCTCTGCGGAGGCCTGCGCTTCCCGGGCTCGTGCGGAGAGAACGTACTTGTTGACGGCGAAACCGAGGACGATGCCCAGGATGAGTCCCAGTGCCGCGCTGAGATATGGACTCATCGCGCGCCCTCCTTTCAGGAGTTGCATGTACAGAACTGCATGCGGCAAACTGCGCCATCCAGTCAGATAGCGCGGACGGTCATACGACGGTCGCCGAAAGAGAATCTACGAACGAACGACTGCTGCATGAGACAGCAATCAATTGCATATCGACGAACAACTCATCACGCGACGACACACATGACGTCGTCCCGATCACATTTGCCAGGTCAATCGTACTCGCCAGTAGCGGCGACCGTCAAGGTACACCCGCTCTGAGCAGCATGAATGCCGCTTTCGCCCGACCTAATCAATCCTCACACTCCGCCTCATGCTCTCGGACTGCCCTGAGTGCGTCTGCGCTGGCGTAGCCGAGCGCTACCAGCTTCCTGAGTAGTGCGTCACCGGACAACCCTCTATGCTGCAATAGACTCAGACGAGCGCGCGCCCGATCGACCTCGAGTTCCACCGGGGCCAGTTCATCAAGCACCGCATCCGCCAGCTCGGCCGCGATTCCCCGTCGCAGCATCTCATAGCGGGCCCGCTTGCGTCCGAGCCCTCGCACGCGCACCAGCGAATCCCCCAGTGCTTCCGCGCAGCGAGTGTCGGAGAGAATCCCCACTCGCTCGAGATCCCCAACCACCTGCCGGACGATGCCGGGCGCGTAACCGTCGGCAAGCATCCGAGAGGAGACGTCCGTCGCGGAGCGTTCGCGCCGGGCGAGCAGCCCGAGCGCCCGCTGCCTCGCGCAGCGGGCCTCGGCTTCAGTCACGCGTTCCTCAATGTCCCTGAGATCGCATGCGTCGCCAACAGTCAGTTTCAGCTCCCTGAATACGGCCAGCGGTAGTACCCGCCAGGACTCGCCGTCGATCTCGATGACGACGGTCTTCGGGCGGCGGTTCGAGACCTGGATGTCGGTCACATGTTGCACGAGTCTGGGGCTACTTCGCCGGCGCCTTCGCTGCGCCCTTCACCGGTTTCTCAGGGGCGTCCGACGGCTCCGCGGGTTTGCCCGCCGACTCACTGATCGCAACGGGAAGACCCAGCAGCGCACGGATCTTCATCTCGATTTCGTCGCGAACGGGGATGTGGTCTCGGAGGAACTCTTTGGCAGCCTCTCGACCCTGACCGAGGCGCTCCTCACCGTACGTATACCAGGATCCCGACTTCTGGACCACGCCCTCCTCCACACCGAGATCGAGCAGGCTGCCCTCCTTGGAGATTCCCTGACCGTACATGATGTCGAACTCAGCCTGCCGGAAGGGCGGCGCTACCTTGTTCTTGACAACCTTCGCGCGGACCCTATTCCCGACCATGTCCGGGCCCTGTTTGATCGAGTCGATCCGCCGGATATCGATGCGCACGGACGCGTAGAACTTGAGCGCGCGGCCACCCGAAGTCGTCTCGGGACTGCCGAACATCACGCCCACCTTCTCACGTAGCTGATTGATGAAGATGCACGTGGTCTGGGACTTGTTGAGTGATCCCGCGAGCTTGCGCATGGCCTGACTCATGAGGCGGGCCTGGAGACCCACGGTGACGTCGCCCATCTCGCCCTCGAGTTCCGCGCGAGGAACCAGAGCAGCAACCGAGTCGATGACCACGACATCAATGGCTCCTGAGCGCACCAGCATGTCCGTGATCTCGAGCGCCTGCTCACCGGTGTCGGGCTGCGAGATGAGCAGGTCCTCCACATCCACGCCCAGCCTGGCGGCATAGATGGGGTCGAGTGCGTGCTCGGCATCGATGAACGCTGCGATACCGCCAGCCCGCTGCGCCTCCGACACGATCTGAAGCGCCAGCGTCGTCTTGCCCGAGGACTCGGGGCCGTAGATTTCCACGATACGGCCTCGGGGCACACCGCCTATGCCGATTGCCGCATCCAGTGCCAACGACCCTGTGGGAATCGCCTCGATGGGCAGCAGAAGCGCCTCCTCACCAAGGCGCATCAATGAGCCCTTGCCGAACTTGCGCTCGATCTGCTCTCTCGTCAGATCGAGTACCTTCTCTCGCTCTCGTTCCATCCCTTGTTCGCTCCTTTGCTGTACTCAGCGACCCCCTGAAGGTGTCTCGGACGCTACACGAACATGTGTTCGATGTCAATCATTCTCGAACCGCACGACAGCCACCTCGGCGTACCGGGGACCGGAGCGTGTGAGTTCCGATGCGAACAGTGTGACAGCCTCCACTGACATGGAGCACCTCGCCTCTGTCACGACGTCGTTCGCCCTCTTCAGGGCCTCGACGGGAACGACGCGCGGTTGCCGCGCCCGGCACAGCGTCACGTGTGGTGCGAACTCTCGCCCGGGGCCTCCGCTACGCTGGACATCCTCTGGGAGCGAACTCGATCCGGATAGCTCCTCGCCCACCCGGGCCAGACGCGCTGCGAGCTCCAGCCCCGCATCTTCGGAAGCGGGCACAGCCCAGAGCATCCGGGCCCCTCGGCGGTGTGGGACCGCGCGCACCCCGTCCAACCGCCATGTGAACGGCCGCATGCCGCGCACGGCGATCCGGGTCCGCTCGACGATCGCTCCGACTGAAGCATCGGACACCGTGCCCAGAAATCGCAGCGTGAAGTGTAGGTTGATGGTCGGCACCCACTTCTCCGAACGCCAACGCGGTGCATCCCGCCGGAGTAGCTGGCACACGTCATCAAGCAGTGTTCGCGCATCCTCGGATAGCGTCACCGCAATGAAAGCACGCATCGCTCACCCTCCGAGCATGAACCGCCGGAGTTGGTCGAGACTTGTCGTGGTCGCGCGCGCCCTGACCGCCTCGCGGTCGCCGAGGAACTCCCGGCGCGTCACGGTATGCCGACCGTCTGACGAGGCCACCGCGAACCACACCAGCCCGACAGGCTTGTCGGCACTCCCGCCGCCCGGTCCGGCGATGCCCGTCGTCGCCACCGAGACATCGGCGCCGGTGAGCCGTAGGGCTCCTTCGGCCATCGCGAGGGCCACCTCACCACTCACCGCACCCTGTCGCTCGAGAACCTCCGCCGGGACCGACAACAGCGAGCGCTTCACATCGTTGGCGTATGCCACCACCGAACCCACGAACACATCCGAGGCACCCGGCGTGTCCGTGATCGCCCCTGCGACCATGCCGCCGGTACATGACTCGGCGCTTGCCAGACGCAGCCCGGCGGTCCGGGCAGCGTCCACCACGACCGCGGAGAGCGAGGACCCGTCCGTGGAGTAGCAGTCATCACCTAGAACAGAGCGCGCGGCTCTGCCAGCCGCCGCCAGCACTTCGGCATCACCGCCACGCGAGATGAGGATCACGTCGACGCCCCGCTCGTTGGCGAGGAGTGTGAGGTCTATCCGCTCAAAACGCTCGACCACCGGCAGAACGCGCGACTGGACCTCAGATTCGATGACACCCGCGCAACCGAGGACCAACGGCTGTAAGCCGGCCGGCACTCCTTCGAGGAACGACTCGAGCATCGGCCGCATCTCCCGTGGAGGACCGGGGAGCAACACGAGCGTCCCGGCACCGAATTCGACGACCATGCCGGGCGCGGTCCCTATGCCCGATGGCAGTGAGCGCGCGCCTTCGATCACGTCGGCCTGCACATAGAGCCGCTCTCTGGCCACAGCGTCCGTGAGCCGCTCGGCAACGCGACGCAGGCCCGCCTCGATCCGTGCGTCCCGCACGAGCGCCTTCCCCACCACTCTAGCGGCCGCATTGCGCGTGATGTCGTCGTGCGTGGGGCCGAGTCCTCCCGTGGCCACCACGAGATCGTACGCGTCGAGTAGACGCGCGATCCCCGCAGCGACGTCCTCCTCCCGATCGGGCAACGACACGAGTTCCCGCACCGTGTAGCCCGCCTGGGAAAGCGTGTGGGCGATGTCGTGTGAGTTCGTGTCGTACCGGAGTCCCTCGGTGAGTTCCGTGCCGATCGTCAGCACTGCAGCGTCACGCTGAGTTCCCATCGGTCCCTCCCCCGCCCGATGGCCGGTCCCACGGACCGGTCAGGATATCGCGTGCGGCGTAGAAGTAGTCCACCATCGACACGATCGTCATCGCGACGGCCGCCCCCATGATCGCCCACGAGAAGAGCTCGAAGATCGGCTGACCGCCCGCTCCGAGAAGCGCGTTGAGCGACGTGCTGCCCTTCATCAAGAACGCCACGATAGCCACGATCTGCAGCACGGTCTTCCACTTGCCATATTTGGAGGCTGCGATGACGCGTCCTTCGGCGACAGCGACCATCCGAAGGCCGCTGACGACGAGTTCCCGGCTGATGATCACGAGCGCGATCCACGACGGGAGGCGCTCAAGCCCTACCAGAGCGACGAGTGCGGCCGTCACAAGCAGCTTGTCGGCCAACGGGTCGATGAATTTGCCGAACGTCGTGATCTCGTTGCGCGTACGCGCAACATAGCCGTCCACGGCATCGGTCGCCGCGAGGACCACGAAGATGAACGTCGCGATCCAGGGCTGCAGGCCTCGCCACCACTCGGGAAGAACCGCCGCCGGCAGATCGGCGAGGAGTACGACGAGGAAGACCGGGATGAACACCATCCGCGCGATGGTGATGCGATTGGCGAGGTTCATGGAGCGGATCACAGCGGCACCCCTACCAGGTCGTAGCCGAGTGCATCGGTGATCCGCACGGACACGAATTCGCCCGGCGTCGCAACGCCGTCGATGAATGTGACACCATCGATGTCCGGAGCCTGCCCGCACGTCCGGCCGTACAGCTCACCATCCTCGATCCCTTCGACGAGCACGCGCCGAGTGCTGCCGACGAGTGAGGCCGCGCGCCTGAAGCCGGCAGCGTCCGCCACATCTCGCACGCGTTGCGCGCGGGCCTCCCGGTCCTCGTCCGATAGCTGCCCGGGAAGCGCCGCGGCTGGCGTCCCCTCCTCGGGAGAGAAGGCGAAGACACCGGCGTAATCGAACTCCGCCACATCGAGGAAGCCGAGCAGCTCCTCGACGTCGCCCTCGGTCTCACCGGGGAAGCCGGCCATGATCGTGGTACGCAGAACGATGTCGGGCATCGCGCTTCGCAGGCGGGCCAGCAGCGCGAGGAACGTCCGGGCGTCACCCGGCCTGCGCATGGCCGCGAGAACGCTGCGCGCAGCGTGTTGGACGGGGATGTCGAGGTAGCGGCAGACATTCCGGCAGCCCGCGAGGGTCTCGATGAGCCGGTCACTCACCCGGTCGGGCTGAAGATACATCACACGGATGCGGAAGTCGCCTTCGAGAGCATCGAGCCGCTCGATGAGGTCCGCAAGGTCGCCCGTATCCTCGCGATCGACTCCGTAGGCGGCGACGTCCTGGCCGACGAGCACCAGCTCCTTCACCCCCCGATCGAGCAGATAGCGCGCTTCGGCGACAAGCGCATCGGGCTCCTCGGAGATGAACGGGCCACGGATGGCAGGTATGGTGCAGTAGGCGCAGCGACGGTCGCAGCCTTCGCTCACCTTGAGGTATGCGGTCGGACCCGGTGCCAGCCGCCGGATGCGCGCTTCGCCCGGCGCGCCGGGCGCATGGCCCTCCGGAGCGTGCGGCATGCCCAGATCCCGCAGCACGTCCACGAGCATCGCCTCATCGGCGACCGGAACGAACGCGTCAGCCTCGGGCATGGCCGAGGCGAGCTCGTCTCCGTATCGCGAGGGCAGACAGCCCGCGATCACGACTCGCCGGCCCAGCCGCGAGGGACGCCACCCGGTGAAGAGCGCGAACGCCTCGGCGATCGACTCCTCGGTTGCCGGCTGGATGAACGCGCATGTGTTGAGCACCACGACGTCGGCCTCGGCGATGTCCTCCACGAGGCGGTAACCGGCGACCACCACGTCTGCGGCCATCCGGTCCGAGTCGACCTCGTTCTTGGGACAGCCGAGTGTCACGATTGCGACGGCAGCTGCTGAGGGCACGCCCACTCCTAGCGGTAGTTGGTGAACTGGAGCGGGATGTCGTAATCCTGCTCCTTGATGAATGCGATCACCTGTTGCAGTTCGTCACGACTGGGGCTGAAAACACGAAGCTGATCGCCCTCGATCTGCACCTTGACCTTGAACTTCCGGTCACGCACATCCTTGTTGATGCGGCGCGCGATGTCCGCCTCGATGCCGTTCACGATCTTCCCGGTCACGCGAGACGTACCCCCGGATGCGGCCTCGATCTTCCCCCAGCTCACGGCCTTGAGGTCGAGACCTCGCCTCACGAGCTTCGTTGCAACGACATCTCTCACCTGACCGAGCACGAAGTCGCTCGGCGCGGAGATCGTAAGCGTCGCCGCAACGCGATCGAAAGCGATGGTCGAGCCGGTGTCCTTCAAGTCGTAGCGCTGCACGACCTCCTTCGAGGCCTGCTGCACTGCGTTGTCCACTTCCTGCATGTCCACCTGGGACACGACGTCGAAGCTCTGATCTTTCGCCATCTTCACTCCTCACTCTCGTGTATCCACCACGACCACACGGGTCGTTCCTGACTTCGCTGACCCTGAGGGGTCACTCCTCGGCCGAAAGGGTCATGTCCGCGACACCGGCACTCTCCGGAATGTCGACCACGCGCCCATCCCGCTCGATGGTCACCACGTCGGGGTTGCCGATGCGTACGGACGCGTCCCGGGAGACCGCCCACTCCCGTGGTGCGCCGCCGGGCATGATGTCCTCCCACACGACCTCACCATCGACCGTCACCTTGAGCCACGAAGACTCCCCGTCCTTCACGGTAATCGTCATCGTGAAGGCGGCGTCATCCGCGTTCGTCGTAACACTCTGGGAAGCGCCAGGAGACGGCGAAGCGCTCGTACCCCCACTACCGTCGACCGTACCCGTGGCATCGACCGTCGCGGTCGGTTCGGGCGCAAGCGGCGTCGGTGTGTCTTCCCGCGAGAGGAGCGAGGACACGCCCCACACGATCAGCAGCACTGCGACGACGCCGACGGCGATGACGATCCATACGCGACGAGGTATCGCATGCACTTCGAGGCCCTGCGGCACGATCGTACGTCCGGGGATGCGGCCGAGCGCCGGATGTGGCGGCTTCTCCGTGTCGAAGGTCAGCATGTCCGCTGCATACTCCTCGAGGAACGGAGCCG
>CAYMSA010000003.1:7918-52629 GCA_964392965.1 uncultured Coriobacteriaceae bacterium | reverse complement strand
CGAGCGCAGCTTCAGTGTCGTCTTGCCGCAAAGCCTCGGCTGTCCGGTCACTCAGGATCGCCATGAACTCGAGCTCGAAGGCCAGGTGATCGTCCGGGAGATGGAGGTCCTCCCGCAGCTTGACCGCGGCCTTCTTGTAGATGTTGAACACCTCGTTGCGCGGTCCCTGCATGAGAAGGCCGGTCTCGCTCCGGAACACCGACTCGTACGGCACCGCCGAGCGGCCCTGGTAGGCCTTCGTGCCTTCGAAGCATGAGGTGAAGTCGATGGCGAGCTCCTGACGCGTGCCCGTGTTGCGCTTGCGTAGGTACCGGCTGATGTCGTTGAACCCCTCGGTGAGCAGCTGGTCACCGGCGCCGAAGAGGGAGAAGTCCTTCCCCGCGAGGTTGTCGATCTGCTCCTGTGTGAGCGGCTTGATGTAGAAGCTCGACAGCATCCGATAGAAGTCGCTTCGTCCATGCAGGACATCGATAAGCTCAGTCACAGTCGTCACCACCACGCTCATCCTCGGCAAGAGGGACCTGTTCTCCGAGGCGATGCTCGTGGAAGACGAGGACGCAACGTCGGCCGAGGCGGCGTCAGGCGAGCCACGTGCGCTCAAGGTGAGGGAAGGGACGCTCCGATTCCTCGGCGTACCGAGGTTGGTCGCCTGGTCGTTCCGAGGGCACCTCGCCGCTCCCAGAGGCCCGGGAAACACAAACGCCCCCTCGGCGTGGTCACGAGGAGGCGGTCGCGTCACTGATGGTGGGCCCAGGTGGACTCGAACCACCGACCTCACGGTTATCAGCCGTGCGCTCTAGCCGACTGAGCTATGGGCCCGACTCAGAACAGCCACGATACCATAGCCCAGCGCCGGAAGCAGCGTCAAGGTGTTGTCACGGTGATTCTGAGCGTCGAGGGCGAGCGACTTCGCCCGCCACGATACCCTGCGGCCCCCGTTGCCCGACCCGTGCGCTGACCTCAGCCGCCTACGCCGACGTTTCACATGCCACATCCCCGGTGTCGCGTGGTACGGTGATACGTGTACTCGAGAGAAGGGGCGCATCATGAAGGTCGTCCGACTCGCCGGACTGAGCATAGACTCCGTTGCCGAGCAGCCCGTCCTTCTGTTCGTCGCCGCCGACGCGGCCGAATCAGGAGCGGTGCTCGCGCTGCCCATATGGATCGGTCAGCCGGAGGCAACATCCATCCTGATGGCGCTTCAGGGTGTCGAGCCCCCGCGGCCCATGACACACGACCTGCTCCTGAGCGTGATCGCGACCGCGGGCTGCTCTGTTGAGCGCGTCGAGATCACGAAGGTCGAGGACAGCACGTTCTTCGCGAACCTCGTGCTAGGCTCCGAAGCCGGCGAGCTTGTCGTTGACGCACGTCCGTCCGACTGCGTGGCGATAGCCGTCCGCGTCGACTGTCCGATACTCGTCGATGAAGAGGTCTTCGAGTCCAGTGCAATCGAGATCGCCGTGGTGGACACGCAAGACGAGGAGGCCGAGGTCCAGCGCTTCCGCGACTTCCTCGACCACGTGGAGCCGTCGGACTTCCAGAGCTGAGTAGGGAGCCTGAGCTCCCTACTCGTACCTGAGCGCGACGATGGGGTCGAGCTGACTCGCCTTCCACGCGGGGTACACGCCGAAGAAGACACCCACGCCGAAGGCGAAGGAGAACGAGAGTGCGATCGCACCGGTCGTAACGTGCGACGGCACCGGCGTCAGTGAGCTGATGAGCAGCGCGCCGCCCCATCCGACGATGACGCCGATGATGCCGCCGGTCACGGAAAGGGCCACCGCCTCGATGACGAACTGCGAGAGGATGTCGTGCGTACGCGCGCCGACGGCCTTGCGGATGCCTATCTCACGCGTTCGCTCGCTCACGCTCACGAGCATGATGTTCATGATCCCGATGCCGCCCACAAGCAGCGAGATACCTGCGATACCGGCCAGGACATAGGTGATCGTCCCCATGAGGTCCGAGAGCACGCCGAGCGTCTGCTCCTGGGAGAAAACCGTGACGCCACTCCCCCACGTCGGCTTGAGCGCCCGTTCGATCTCTTTCTGCAGCACCTCCACGTCCTCGGCGCGCTCCGCCTTGGCGATGATCATGCTGAGGTCGTCGATGCCGAGGACCTTCTGCGCCGTGGTGATCGGCATGTAGATGCGGGAGTCCTGGTCGCCGGACATGCCCCCGCCCATGGACTCGAAGTGGCCGATGACGGTGAAACGCTGTCCGCTGATGGAGACCGTCTTGCCGAGAGGGTCCTGGTTGGGGAAAAGCGTGGACGCCACTCGAGACCCGAGGACGACCACACGAGACTCGGCCTGCACCTCACTCCTGCGGTAGAACCGGCCGTCGGCCACCGTGCCGGTGAACGCCTGTGAACCGTTCTCGTCCGCCGCCGCCACGAAAGCGTTCACGGACTTGTTGCCCGCCTTCACCGTCGCGCCTGTCTGGATGATGGGCACCACGACGCCAGGGGCGTCGATGCCCTTACGGATCGTCTCGGCGTCTTTCATCGTGAAGCTGCGCGAGGAGACCGAACGTGACTCCATGTCATCGCCGTACGAGCCGGGCACGACGAAGAGGAGGTTCGAGCCGAGCCCCTCGATCGAGCCGGTGATCTCGTCCTGCATGCCCGTTCCGATGCCCACGAGCAGGATGACGGCCGCCACGCCGATGATGACCCCGAGCATCGTGAGTGCACTCCGGACCTTATTGGCGGTGATCGCGCGCAGTGCGATGCGCATGCTCTCAGCGAGGTTCATGGCCCTCCTCCCCGGATTCGAGCCGCGCAAGGCGCTCCTCGGCGCTGATGCGGCACGCCACGGGTGCGTCCTCGACGATGCGACCGTCGAGCACCGTCACCACGCGGTCGGCGTGGCAGGCGACGTTCTCGTCGTGGGTCACGAGCACGACCGTGATGCCCTGCGCGTGTAGCTCCTGGAGGACCGCCATGACCTCAATGCCCGAGCGCGAGTCGAGGTTGCCGGTGGGCTCATCGGCAAGCACGATACTCGGGGTGTTGACGAGCGCACGCGCGATGGCCACGCGCTGCTGCTGTCCTCCCGAGAGCTGGCTCGGGAAGTGCCCCAGGCGGTCGCCGAGGCCGACGCGCTCGAGCGCCTCGCGCGCGCGACGCTCCCGCTCGGTGCCGCCCACGCCGCCGTACACGAGCGGAAGCTCGACGTTAGCCAACGCCGAGGTGCGCGCGAGCAGGTTGAACGCCTGGAAGACGAAGCCGATGTGCTCGTTGCGCAGAGCCGCGAGCTCGTTGGGCGAGAGTCGGCTGACGTCGTTGCCCTCGAGGATGACCTGCCCGGACGTGGGACGGTCGAGCAGGCCGACGATGTGCATGAGTGTCGACTTGCCAGAACCGGAGGGGCCCATGATGGAGACCATCTCACCCTGATGGATGGCGAGGCTCACTCCCCGGAGCGCATGCACCTCCATGTGCTCGAGCACGTAACTCTTGGTGACGTCCCGCACCTCGAGCACGGTGCGCGCGTTCGCTCGCTCCTCGTCTGCAGTGGCGGTCATCGGCGTCACTTGGCGGAGACGCGAGTGCCGTCTTCGAGCCCCGCCACGCCACTCACGATGACCTCGTCGCCCTCGGCAAGACCGGAGGTGACCTCCACGAGCATGTCGGTCATGCGTCCGACGGTGATCTCCACACGCTGTGCGCGGCCGTCTCGCACGACGAACGCGTAGTCTTTCGCTTCCTGCTCGAGAAGTGCTTCAACGGGCATGGCGATGGCGTCCGGCGTCTTCTCCACCTCGATCTCCACCGAACCGTTCATGCCGAGGAGAACCATCTCGCCGAGCGTGTCGAACGTGAAGGTGACCGGATAGACGGTACCGCCCGTGAGCGTGAGCTCTGACTCCCGCCCGATCTCATCGACGACGGTATCGAACTCACCGTCGGCGAAGGCATCAAGTGTCACAACGGCGGGCATGCCCGGGGTGAGCCGGGCGACGTCGACCTCGTCGACCTGCGCGGTGAACACCATCGTGTCGAACGATACGATGGAGCAGAGCGGCGCCGCCGGCGTGACGGACGAACCCGCCGTGGGTGCCGCCATGGAGACGGAGCCGGTGCCGCCGGCACCCGTCAGACCTGCGAGACTTCCGGCACTCGCGCCGAAGAGCACGTACCCGTCGGCGGGAGCCTTGATGGTGGCGTCTTCGAGGATGCCTTGCACGAGCGCGAGGGCCTGCGCCGCGGCCTCCACTGCAGCGTCAGCCGAAGAAAGGGCACCACCGGTGTCACCGGCCCGGCCCAGGGCGTCCTTCTGCGCTACCGCCGCAAGGTATGCGGCGTATGCCTGGTCCCGGGCGGCCTTCGCCTGCGCGATGTTCACCGAGTTGTCCTGCATCGCCATGAGCGCCGCGAGCGCCTTCTGCGCCGTGGCGAGATCGGCAGCCGTCTGGTTCCTCACGAGCAGGAGCGCCGCAAGCGTGGTCTCCATCTGCGCGGTGGGCGTCTCCTCGGACGAGAGGTAGACGTCGTTCAGGTACGCCTCGTAGGCGGTGTTGGCAGCCTCGGCGGTCGCCTGGGCTACTGCGATCTGCGACTGCGCGGCGGCGATGTCGCTCTCCGTGGGGACGCCGACGCCCGCGACCGCGGCGTCGTAGGCGGCCTTGGCCATCTTGTAGGCGTTGTACGCCGCATCGACGGCCGCTGTCGCTGCCTTGAGGTCACCCGACCCCGGCCTGGACTTGGCGATCGCATCGCGCTGGGCGAGCGCGGCCCGATAGGCGGCCTCGGCCTGGCTCACCTGCGCCTCGATGGCGTCGGTCTCCATCACCGCCAGCACATCGCCAGCCTTCACTTCCTGGCCACTCGTCACCTCGACGCTCGCGAGAATCCCGGTCGTGGGCGGGTAGACGTCCACCCGATCGTTCGCGCCTACCGAACCTGCCGCCGAGACCGTCACGGCAAGATCGGTTCTGGCCACCGTTGCAGTCTGGACCTCCGTGGCCGATGTGCCTTGTATCGCCAGCGCCACAGCCGCCGCAGCGACCACGACGAGGACGATTATCGCCCCGATCACCTTACGCTTCGTCACAGCATCCTCCCCAGGACGGTCATGCATGCGATACCCAGTACATCTGGCACGTCGCCGATGTCGGTGAGCACCGTGTTCGGCTCGGCGGCGGTGATCCGCTCCAGATCTGACACGCCCCATGAAGCCCCGACGGTCATCGTGCCCGCTGCCTTGCCGGCGGCGATGTCCATCGGACTGTCGCCGATGTAGACGCACCGCGCGGGATCCACGCCGAGCAGCCGGGCCCCGAGGAGCACGGGCTCCGGATGGGGCTTGTGGTACTGGGTGTCATCGGCAGCGACCACCGCGCGGAAGTAGTGCCCGAGACCGAACAGGCCGAGGGCCCGCTCGGCCATCATGCGGCTCTTCGACGTCACGATACCCATGGGAAGCCCCGCTGCTGCGATGCAGTCGAGAACGGGCACGGTGTTGGGGTAAAGCAGAGCCATCTCGTCGTGAGTGGCGCGATTGAAGGTCCGGTACTCGGCGAGCAGGCGCTGAGCGAGCTCCTCCTCGGCGGTGAACAGGCGCATCTGTGTCTCGAGCGGGATGCCGACGTGCTCGAGCAGTTCGTGGTCGGGCAGCGGTGCACCGAACACCGCGCATGTGGCATGGCGGAACGAGGCGAGGATGTGGGGAATCGTGTTGACGATCGTTCCATCGAGATCGAAGAGAACGGCGTCGACGACAGGCGTTGTGCGAATGCTCATGAACGGCCTTCCGGTGTCTTCAGCGGCGCTACACCCACGGCGCCGCCGGACGATTCGACCCTGCGCAACAGCAGGTACGTCGCGATGGCGCCCAGAGCATAGAGGGCCGCAGTGTAGAAATACGGCGTGCGGTAGGAGCTCTCCATGAGCCGACCGCCGAGAGCGCTCCCCGCGAACCAGGCGACACTCCAGCCGAAGTGGATCCAGCCCGCCACAAACGGCTTGTCCACTGAGGGCAGACCGAGCATCGAGAGCTGACTGTAAACGGGTTGCGACATGTTCATGAGCATACCACGCAGCCAGAACAGCACAGCGACGACCGGTAGAGAATCCTGGAACGGTATGAGCAGCAAGAACGGCAGGGACGCGAGCTCGGTCATCACGACCGCTCCGGTGAGCCCCGCCCGACGCGCGATCGCTGGCGTGGCGAGAGCACCCACCGCGATGGCCGCCGAACTCACCGCCTGGACGGCGCCCACCGCACCGAGGCTGGCACCGAGTTCGTGACGCAAGTAGAGGGCGACGAACGGCATGACCAGGCCGGCGCCCAAGGACACGAAGACCTGCGGTACGAGGAGCCGGGCGAGCCGCCCCCAGGAGCGGAAGCCCCGGAGCGCCAGGGAGAGCGCAGCGAGAGACCGCCCGCCGAGAACGCTCGTCTCCTCGATGCGTGCCGCAGCGAAGCCGCTCGTCATCATGAGGAGGGCGGCGGCGACCATCGTCACCTGCACGGCGCTCGCCTCCCCCAGCGCCTGACCGAGCAGCATCGGCATAGCCCCGCCGAGAATCGCGCCGGCGACCATCGCGCCGATGCGGACCACGAAGTCGGCGGTGAAGAGCGCCGTGTGCGAGCTGCGACCGGCATTCTCGGAGAGGAACGCCGACGACAACGTCTGCATCGTGCCGTCGCCGAGGCCGAACACGAGTCCCAGGCCGATGAGAGCGTATGCCGAGGGGACGAAGGCCTGGCCGAGACGGGCGGCCCCGAGGAGGAGCCCCGCCGCGATGAGCAGCTTTCGATAGCCGACGGAGCTGACGAGCACGGGCAGCGTGAGGCAGACGACTGCGGCCGAGAGCGCGAGCGCTGCCTCGGCGTCACCTACGACAGCCTCGGAGAAACCACTCATCTTCACGTGGATGGCGAAGACGGTGCCCATGACGCCGTAGCCGACGTTCTGCAGTGCGACAGTCAAGAGATAGCGCCGGGCGTTCGGGCTCAGGTGCGTGAAGGCAGCGCGGTACCGCCGGACGCGTTGCGCGAGTCCTCCCTGCGGACGCGGAGAGCGCGAGGCTCTCCGGCCTTGCGTCTCGTCGTCATCGATGCCGCTCGTCACGTCTTACCGCCTCCGACACGGGAGAGAAGCGCCCCAGCTGGGACGCTTCTCTGGATCATCACGGTGCCCGCACATATCAGCGTGCGTTCACTCTGTATATTGAACGCCAACGGCACGCTCGGCGCTAGCTGTACGTTGCATACTGCGGCCTGTAAGCCCTTGGCTGCAGTCGTGAGACGCCGCCTACTCCTGGTCGTCCCCGAACTCCTCGCTCACGAGTTCTTCGGCCTCCTGCTCGAGGTCGGTCAACCCGGGCATCTGTGTTGCTGGCTCCTCGATGAGCGCCTGCTGTCCCTCGGGCGCAACCGGTTTCTTCTTCTTCCTCCCGGTGACTCGCGCAATCGCCGAGACCCGATCGCTGTCTCCGACGTTCATGACCTTCACGCCCTGCGTGGAGCGCCCGAGCTGACTGATGTCCTCGGCCTTCACGCGGATGACGACGCCCACCTCCGAGATGAGCATGAGCTCCTGACCCGGCATCACGATCTTCATGCCAGCGAGTCGGCCCTTGCGGTCTGTGACCTGGATCGTCTTGACGCCCATGCCGCCGCGCTTCTGGACCGGGTACTGGTCGACCGGCGTTCGCTTGCCGTAGCCGCGCTCGGT
This sequence comes from uncultured Coriobacteriaceae bacterium, assembly GCA_964392965.1. Taxonomy (GTDB): domain Bacteria; phylum Actinomycetota; class Coriobacteriia; order Anaerosomatales; family Anaerosomataceae; genus CAYMSA01. Next base: position 44,943 of record CAYMSA010000003.1, on the reverse strand, counting down.
CACGACGAACAGCTCCGAACCCGACGGCGCGATCTCCATGCCGAGTACCCGGTCGTCCTCGCGGATGTTCATGCCACGGACACCCGTCGTGTCGCGGCCCATCGGCCGGACATCGCACTCGTCGAAGAGGATGGCCTTGCCACTCGCCGAGACCATCATCACCTGCGACCCCTCGCGGATGCGGCGTACGGCGATGAGCTCGTCGTCGTCGCGCAGATTGATGGCGATGATGCCGTCGCGCCTCGAGCGGTCGTAGGCCTTGAGGGCGGTCTTCTTGACGATGCCGCTCTTCGTGGCGAACAGCAGGTACTCGTCCTCGCTGAACACGCGGGTCGTGATCCCGGCGGCGATGCGCTCGTCCTGCTCGAAAGGCAACAGGTTCACGATGGCGGTGCCGCGGGCATGCCTCGAACCGACCGGAATCTCGTGGACCTTCATCCGGTAGACCTTGCCCTTGGTGCTGAAGAAGAGGACGTAGTCGTGCGTCGAGCTGATGAAGAGCTGCTCGACGAAGTCGCTCTCCTTCAGATTCACACCGGAGACACCCTTGCCGCCGCGCTTCTGCTGGCGATAGGTGGCCACGGGCAGACGCTTGACGTAGCCGGCCTTGGTGATCGTGACGACCATGTCCTCCTCGGCGATTAGGTCCTCGACATCGAGGTCGTGTGCGGCTGCCGTGATCTCCGTGCGCCGCTTGTCGCCGTACTTGTCACGAATTTCGGTGAGCTCGTCCTTCACGATCTGCAGCACGAGCGACATATCGCCGAGTACCCGCTTATACCAGGCGATCTTCTCCACGAGCGCCGCGAGTTCCTCTTCGATCTTGTGGCGCTCGAGACCCGTCAGGCGACGGAGGCGCATCTCGAGGATGGCATCGGTCTGGATCTCCGAGAGCCCGAAGCGTTCGATGAGTCGTGCTTTCGCTTCAGCATCGTCGGCGCTACCTCTGATGATCCTGATTACCTCGTCGATGTTGTCGAGCGCGATGATGTAGCCCTCGAGGATGTGGGCGCGCTCCTCGGCCTTGCGCAGGTCATAGCGCGTCCGCCTGACGATGACGTCTTTCTGGTGTTCGATATAGTGCGACAGCATCTGCTTGAGCGACAGCTCGCGGGGAACACCGTCGACGAGCGAGAGCTGGATCACGCCGAAGGAGCTCTCGAGCTGCGTGTGCTTGAAGAGCTTGTTCATGACGACCTGCGGGATTGCCGCCTGCTTCAACTCGATGACGACTCGCATGCCCCGGCGGTCCGACTCGTCACGCAGGTCCGAGATCTCGGTGAGCTTCTTCTCCTTCACGAGTTCGGCGATCTTCGTCACGAGCTTCGACTTGTTCACCGCGTAGGGAATCTCGCTCACGATGATCCTTGTGCGCCCCGTCGAGGTCTGCTCGGCGTGCACCTTACCGCGCACCCGGATGGACCCGCGGCCCGTCTCGTATGCCGAGACGATTCCGTCGCGACCCATGATGATGCCACCCGTGGGGAAGTCAGGGCCGGGCATGTGCTGCATGAGCCCCTCGGTGGTGATCTCCGGGTCGTCGATGAGCGCGATCGTCGCGTTGATCGTCTCGGTGAGGTTGTGCGGCGGGATATTCGTGGCCATTCCCACGGCGATGCCTGAGGAACCGTTCACGAGCAGGTTTGGGAAGCGCGCCGGCAGCACGAGCGGCTCACTGAGCGACTCGTCGTAGTTGGGACCGAAGTCGACGGTCTCCTTGTCGAGATCGCGAAGAAGCTCCATCGCCGGTCGGGCAAGGCGCGACTCGGTGTAGCGCATGGCCGCCGCCGAGTCGCCGTCGATCGAACCGAAGTTCCCGTGCCCGTCCACGAGCGGTGCGCGCATGGAGAAGTCCTGCGCCATGCGCACCATCGTGTCGTACACGGCCGTGTCACCGTGCGGATGATACTTGCCGATGACTTCACCGACGGTCCACGCGGACTTCTTGTAGGCGCGGTTCGGCGTGAGACCGGACTCGTGCATCGCATAGAGGATGCGTCGATGGACCGGCTTCAAGCCGTCCCGCACATCCGGGAGCGCACGGGCGACGATGACGCTCATCGAGTACTCGAGGAACGAGCGCCGCAGCTCCTCCTCGATGTCTATCGGCATCACGTTGGATGTGTTCAGCGAATCGCTCACCTTGCCGCTCTCCTCATCCCCGTTGGTACTTCCTGAACAACGCGACCGAGGCGGCTACGAGGCCACCGCCGACCGCTAGCATGATGAACGAGATCGTCGCGACCGCGACCATGCTGGCCGGCTCGTTCGCTCCCGCCTGCGCGAAAAGGACGACGCCCTCCCCTGCCACGAGCACCCCGATCACCGCGAGTGCTATCGCTGCCCCGTACACGACCCGCGTGTTCACCGCGGGTGCCCTCGGCACCTCTCGGCGAAGCTGCTCGAGCATCGCCTCCACCTCGGCGTCGGAGGGTCTCTTCCGCGCGGGAATGACGCTCTCCGAGGAAGTCCCTATGGCCCGGAGGGTCTCCATGCCCGGACTGCCGCCCGCCCTGGCCGGACTCCCGCTCTGCCCGGACGTCTCGTCCTGGGTCACCGGGTCCTCCTGCGGCGCTGCGGCGTGCTCTACCGTTGCCGCCTGGGCCGCCTCGCGTTCCCGCCGGAAGCGGTCGAACGCCTCCCGCTCCCAGGGTGGCGGCTCGAAGCGTGGTTTCGCGGCCTCGGGTGACATGACGCCTTTCCGGATCCCCGTTACACATCCAGGAATCTGACATTCTTGGCATGCCGCTGGATGAACTCCTTGCGTGGCTCGACCTGGTCTCCCATGAGGTCCGAGATGGCCACTTCGGCGGCGAGCGCATCATCAAGCGTCACTTGAAGAAGTGTCCGCCGCTCGGGATCCATCGTCGTCTCCCACAACTGCTCCGGGTTCATCTCGCCGAGACCCTTGTAGCGCTGCAATGAGGGCTTCGCGTTCTCCGGTAGCTGGGCCAGCACTTTCTGGAGTGCCCTGTCCGTGTAGGCGTACTCGTGCTTCTTACCCACGGTGATCTTGTAGAGCGGCGGCTGGGCGATGTAGACATAGCCGGCCTCGATCATCTGACGCATGTACCGATAGAAGAACGTGAGGATGAGGCAGCGGATGTGTGCGCCGTCCACGTCCGCGTCGGTCATGATGATGATGCGGTGATACCGTGCCTGACTCAGGTCGAACTCGTCCTGGATGCCGGTCCCGAAGGCCGTGATCATCGCCTGGATCTCCACCGACGAGAGCGAGCGGTTGAGCCCGGCCTTCTCGACGTTGAGGATCTTGCCACGCAGCGGCAGAATTGCCTGGAAGCTGCGATCGCGGGCCTGCTTGGCCGAGCCACCCGCCGAGTCGCCTTCCACGAGGTAGATCTCGGTGAGCGCGGCCTCCTTGATCGAGCAGTCCGCGAGCTTGCCGGGGAGTGTCGAGCTCTCGAGTAGGCCCTTGCGCCGCGTGAGCTCCCGGGCCTTTCGTGCGGCGGCGCGGGCCTTTGCGGCCTGCGTCGATTTCTGCACGATGGCACGTGCCGCTTTGGGATTCTCCTCGAGGTACTCGGCGAGCCCTGTCGTCACGACGGATTGCACGTACGAACGCATCTCGGTGTTGCCGAGCTTCGTCTTCGTCTGACCTTCGAACTGCGGCTCGGTGAGCTTCACCGAAATGACCGCGGTCAGACCCTCGCGAACATCCTCACCCGAGAGATTGTCGTCTTTCTCTTTCAAGATGTTCTGTCGGCGTGCGTAGTCATTGAACGTTCTCGTGAGCGCGTTCTTGAAACCGTCGAGGTGTGTCCCGCCTTCGTGTGTGTTGATGTTGTTCGCGAATGCGAGGATCGTCTCCGAATAACTCGTATTCCATTGCAACGCGATCTCGACAAGCCCCTCCGCACTCTCGGACTCGAAGTAGATGGGCTTGCTGTGGATAGTCTCCTTCTTCTCGTTCATGTACTTCACGAAGTCGATGATGCCACCCGAGTACCGGTATTCTTCACGGCGTGGCTCGAGTTCACGCTCATCGACGAGCGTGATCTTCAGGTTCTTGTTGAGGAACGCCGTCTCGCGCATGCGCGAGGAGAGTGTGTCCCAGGAGAACTCGGTGGTCTCGAATATGTCCAGGTCGGGCCAGAACGTGACTTTCGTCCCGGTCGCCTTGGACTTGCCGATGGATGAGAGCGATCCAAGTGGCTTTCCTCGCTCGAAGGCCATCGCCCAGATGTGTCCGTCGCGCTTCACTTCGATCTCGAGACGACTCGAAAGCGCGTTGACAACACTCACACCTACACCGTGTAGGCCGCCAGAGACCTTGTAGCCGCTCCCGCCGAACTTACCGCCGGCGTGCAGGACGGTGAGCGCCACTTCAACGCCGGACTTGCGGTACTTGGGAACGTTATCGACAGGGATACCACGACCGTTATCGGTGACGGAGATCGAGTTGTCGGGGTGAATTACGACGTCGACGGACGTGCAGTAGCCAGCAAGCGCTTCATCGACCGAGTTGTCGACGATCTCGTAGACGAGATGGTGGAGCCCTTTGGGCCCCGTGGAGCCGATATACATACCCGGGCGTTTCCGGACGGCCTCAAGCCCCTCCAGTACCTGGATGTCTTTGCCTGAATACGAGCTTCCGGGCACAGATGCTCCTTCTCACTAGGATTATCGCTGAGGAACGAGAGGGCTTCGTAGCCACGAAATATGGCCGTTCGAGCTGCTCAAGTATACCATACGTAGTGGTCTCCACTGGATTCAAGACGGTCTTCCGAGGGCGTTGAAGCGGCCCTGGGGACCCTCAGGAGCCTTCCCGCGCGCCCTTCTTGAGCTCCAGGTCCTTCACGATGATCCTCAGCGCGACTTCCCTGAGACGTTGGTCGGGAATATCGCGTGTCAACTCCTCAGCCCGAGCGTACTCGGCCGAGTCGAGCGGCTGTGGCATGACGACATCCGGACGGTAGTATGCGTCCGCCTCCTCTTCACTCGCCTCCCAGGCGATCTCACGCCGAACCTTCCTGGAGACAGTGAAGCGAAGCGACTTCACCAAATGGTCACCAAGCCGCTCCGTCAGTCGTTCCAAGAGCTCACCGGACATAAGCGACAACTGAGTGGCCCAGGCGGGGCTATCCACATACACGACGAGTTCGCCGCCGGGGCGCAATGCGAGCCCACGGGTGTGTCGATCGATATCGGGTCCTACGACCTCGGTCCAGGCAGCGGTCGCTCTGGCGCCATGCCGCTTGCCGGTAGGGTCGACTCGTTTCAGTGTCCGGCCGACAAGATCACCGAGTACCATCGTCTTTCGCATGCGAGCCATCAGTGGAGCTCCTCCATGGTAACGATTCCCGCCGAAGCGAGTAGGTCCTCGTCGAAGTAGCGTGTCGTGGTCGTCGTCACGAACGTCTGGACCGCCTTCTGCATCAATCCCGTCAATGCGGCCCGCCGTGTGTCATCCAGTTCCGACATCACATCATCCAGAAGCAGAATCGGCGCCCTACCGGTCATCTCAGCAAGGAGTGCTACCTCGGCCCACTTCCATGCTAACGCCACTGTGCGCTGTTGACCCTGACTCGCGTAGACCCGTGCTTCTCGGGTATCGATCGTGAACACGAGATCATCACGGTGGGGTCCGACGAGAGTTATCCGGCGCACTCGTTCGTCTTGACGGCGGATTTCGAGCTCCCTCGACATCACTTCGGCCACCAGAGAAGCCGAAATCTCATCGTCGAGGCCTTGCCCGACGTTCCCACAACGGGAGTTGACCGATAACGACAACTCTTCACCGCCCGACAGGGTTCGATAGACCGGAGCCATCTCCGCTAGTAGCCGCCGTGTGAGTCGTCTCCTATGCACATGGAGTCTGCTCCCGAGGTCGACGAGTTGCTCGTCCCAAGCCTCCAGGACCCCTCTGTCCCGGTCTTCTTTGAGCTGGGCATTCCTTTGGCGGACAACACGCATGTAGTCACGTCGAAGCCGTTGGTACGCCGGGGCGATCTGGCCACCCAGGGCATCCACAGCCGCCCGCCTGTACGCCGAGGCCCCCTTCACTAACGCGAGGTCATCAGGAGTGAATACGACCACGGGGATTATGTGTGCGGAATCGCCGAATCTCTTCTTAGGTGTGCCTCCGATGATCCAGGAGTGATCACCGACCCCATCGATTCTTAACTCAACGTCCACGAGACGTCCTTCGCCGACGACCCGTGTCCTGATGCGCGCAGCCTCACTCCCCCACGTGATGAGATCAACCCATCGGGGATTACGGAACGAGGTTCCCGATGTCGCTAGATGGATGGCCTCAAGAAGGTTCGTCTTTCCGGATGCATTCGGACCGACGAACACCATCAGCGTCTGTTGAGGCTCGACCTCACAGTGTGCGTAGTTCCTGAAACGCTCGAGTTCGAGTCTCTCGATACGCACGTCTCTTATTCGCTATCCCAGCCGGACAGGCATCAGCAGGTAGGTGAACCCTTCGTCACCCGGAGTTTTGAGCACTCCTGGCTTAAGAGGGCTTGTCACTTCGATGGCGACCGTGTCACCTTCGGCGATTGAGACACCATCAAGGAGATAGGTGTGGTTGAAGGCGATTTCCACATCATCACCTTCAGGAGTGACCTGCACATCCTCCGAGGCCTCTCCTATGTCTTGGGTACCGCTCGATATCGTCAAGGTGTGAGCGGCAACATCAGTTTTGAGACGGATGGGGGTACTGTGTTGTGCCATCAGTGAGACACGCCTCACTGCGTCGAGGAATTCTCCGCGGTCTACAGTCACTCTGGTTGTGTGTTCCTTCGGTAGTAGCTGGCGGTAGTTTGGGAACGATCCTTCAATCCTTCGGGAGATGAATTCTGTCGTTCCGAACGAGAAAATGACTTGGTTTTCAGACACGCCGATTCTAAGCTCCTCACTCGACTCGGAAAGGCGAGCTACGTCATCTGTGGCCTTACCTGGAACGACGAGTTCGAGTGATCCGGTTGTCTCAGGTACATCGATCTCACGAACACAGAGCCTGTATGAGTCCGTCGTGACCATACGCAGTAGACCGCCATCGATGACGAGGTAGACACCAGTGAGTATCGGGCGTGTTTCATCTCTACTCACGGATCGTAAAACCTGGCGTGTGAGACGGCTGAATACCGCGGGAGGTATGGAAATCGAATCCGCTGCTATGACTGATGGGAACTTCGGGTAATCCTCGGGTGAGAGTGTTCTGAGGGTGAAGGAAGAGCTGCCTGACGTGATGGTGGCCACCCCTGCGCCAGAGGTGTCGATCGTCACCGCTCCTTCAGGAAGACTCTTGATGATGTCAGTGAGAAGCTTGCCTGGTATGACGCTCTCGCCTGTGGTCTCGACAAGAGCAGGACAACTGGTCCGGATAGAGACTTCCAGGTCGGTAGCCTGAAGGACAACCTGTTGAGATGCACACGAGATGTGGATACCAGAGAGTATCGGCAGTGTCGTGCGCGATGAGAGTCCCCGGGAGACGATGGTGAGAGCATTGACCAATTCCCCGCGTGCTACTGAGACTCTCATGATGAACCCCTTCTGTTATGTAAGTACCTCTAAATAGAGTAGTAGTAGTAATAAGGGCTGTTGATAGTGTGCACTTCGTTCGTTCTGGCTGGTGGTGATACCTGTTTGCCTTGTGGGTTCACGGTGTAGAGTCTGCTTCCCTCATCAACAGGCTCCACAGGCAGCGGATTCATCCACACTACAGGACCGAGATTCACCAATCCATCAACCTGTCTTCCACAGCTTACTGGTTCTTCTGACGTATCGCATTGGTTAGCGTCTGAACCTGATTGTAGACGTCTCTTTGTTCTGTCATCAGACGTTGTATCTTCGTGTTGGCATACATCACTGTCGTGTGATCTCTGCCGCCAAACTCGGTTCCGATCTTCGGTAGAGAGTGATCAGTCAACTCACGGGAGAGATACATGGCGACCTGCCTAGGGAAGACGATCGCTTGTGACCGCTTGTTACCGATCAGGTCGCCCTTGTTGATGCCGTAGTAGCGACACACTTCTTGTTGAATGAGAGGTATGGATATTGGCTTGATCGATCGCTCAGGGAAGATGTCCTTGAGAACGCTGTGGGCGAGCTCGAGATCGACCACCTTACGAGTGACGGAGCTGAAGGCGACCACACGAAGAAGGGCCCCTTCGAGTTCCCGGATATTGTTCGAAAAATGCTCTGCGATGAGAGAAAGGACATCATCAGGTACAGGGATAGTCTCTCCCTGGGCCTTTCTTCTCAGAATCGCTATGCGTGTTTCGAGGTCTGGTGGCTGGATGTCGGCGATGAGACCCCACCCGAATCGCGTTCGCAGGCGTTCCTCGATGTCCCCGATCTCGACTGGTGGTCTATCAGAGGAGAGCACGATCTGTTTACCGGCCTCCCGTAGTGTGTTGAAGGTGTGAAAAAATTCGGTCTGAGTACCCTCCTTTCCCGCAATGAACTGGATGTCGTCGACGAGCAGCACATCGCTCTCCCGGTACGCCCGGCGGAAACCTTCGATGCGGCTCTTATCACCGATCGAGTTGATGAAGTCATTGGTGAACTGTTCACTCGAGACGTATGTCACCTTCAGATGTGGGTAACTCGACTGGACGTATGCGGCTATCGCTTGCAGGAGGTGGGTCTTACCGAGTCCCGCACCCCCATAGATGAAGAGAGGGTTGTACGCCTTACCCGGGGACTCAGCGACTGCAAGAGCCACGTGGTAGGAGAACTGATTGGATACACCGACCACGAACGAATCGAATGTACACTTCGGATTAAGGGCGCCTTCCTCTGCTTGTTCTGACTGCGTAGAGGATATGGAGTCGTTCGGGATCTCCACTTGAACGACAGGTGTCTTCAGTCCTTCTTTGTCACCTGCTTCGGATGTAGTGACGACCTGGAAGTGGATGGTCATTGGTTCACCGGCTACCTCACTCAGCGCGGAGCAGAGTAGTCCTGAGTATCGGGTCTCGAGCCAGTCGCGGGCGAAGTCGTTCTGGACGGCGACAGTCATCTCGCGGTCTGTGATAGTAAGTGGCACGGTCTGCTCGAACCAAGTCTTGAAGGTGGGCGTGTTGATCTCACGTTTGACGATGTCGAGCGTGTTCTGCCAGACCTGGTGCGCATCGTGCATCAGTGCCACCTATCTTCCGAGAATCATGTTGAGACAGCGTATACCTTCGTCTGTGAGTGAGCGCTTGCCAGTGGCGTCACTCTCGATCAAGCCGAGCGTCGTGAGGTGCTCGAGATCTCTGTAGGCCGTCGAAAGACCGACGCGCAGCTCTCGGGCGATCATAGTCGGTCCGACCGATCCGAATTCCATAACAAGAGAGAGAACCTGCTTCTGACGTAGTGATAGAGGGGGTAGCGGGTTCTGTGGTCCGGCCGGCACACCTGTGGCTAGTACAGGTTCCACAGAGTCACCAGCGGTAGTGCGCAAGGTCACGACTGTTCCAGTGCCGAGATTGTCGTCGACCTCGATAGTCCCGCCCGAGAACATCAGGCATTCGCGCGCCACTGGAAGACCTGATCCGACACCCTTGATGACCATCTTCATGTCGGCTGTCGCGGTCGAGAACCCTGGTAGAAAAGCGCGGTCCTTATCCTTGATACCCGGGCCCTGGTCCGCGAATCGGATGACACGACCGGCGTCGAGGATACTGACGACGACCTCGTAGAAACCCGCGTGGATGAAGTTCTCCACGATTTCTCTGATGACCGTGTAGGGAGCCGTGCCTCCTTGCTCATGCGTGAGCGAGTAGGTAAGGGTCGTCAGTCGTTCGATGAGATCTCGCGGTGACTTCTCGGAAACCTCCTCCACACGAGGAGGCGCGGTCAGTGTGTCGTAGACGGCAACCAATGCGGGCGGGAGTAGATCCCTGCCGGTCCCGGGACAAGGAGGGGTGGCTTCGGGTGCACATCGTGCTTCCTGCCCCACGGCCTCCGAGCGACTGTAGAAGGACTTCACCACCACACCTCCAAGGGGCAACCTCTACACATGCTCATCCACAATTCGATATAGGGGTCCACCGAGTGAAGCATATGGTGAACGTAGCTGTGTACGGGGCTCCAGGGCCGGTCGAGGCTCGAGGATGGGGTACGCCGAGCAGCGGGTTCCCGAGTTTTCCACAGCACTTTCCACATCTGTGGACAAGAAGCGCGGTTCTTGCACCGAACAAACGTCGAACAAGCAGGTTATGGCAGAGGAAGCCTCCCAGGAGGCGTTCTCATCCCGCACCGCGAGAAAGACACAAGGACCAGCCTGTGGAAATGTGAGTAAGACGGGCGAACGGAAGGGCACCCTGGGGGCCATGTCTGTGGACAAATCGACCGACCCTCCCTTCGTCCATCACGTCAGCGCTTAGGGACAACGCCATTTACCAGGCATTTTGCGTGCCTTGAGGCCCAGGGGCCGAGAATCGAGCGGGGTCGATTCTAGCAGAGGCTCCGTGCGCCGGACAACGTTGTGAGGTACTCTGTCCACAGTGAAAGCACGCTTGAGTCCTGCGTTTTCCACATCATCCACAGTCGCTGGGCCACGCAGGCGACCGCGTAGAGCTTTGATTCTCGGAGTCGATTGACACCCGTGATGCGGTGTCGATATAATCACCCGGCTCATGACCAGCCTCGGGCTGAGTTCTCGATACGGAGGATATTGTGAAGCGGACGTACCAACCAAACAATCGTAAGCGCGCGAAGACACACGGTTTCCGTAAGCGCATGTCGACGAAGGCGGGTCGCGCCGTCCTTGCCGCGCGCCGAGCCAAGGGCCGCAAAGTGCTGTGCCCGAGCGCCGCGTAATAACGTCGGGGGCAAAGAATCCCCTGCGGGGGCACCATGAGGACGATCACCGAACGCAGGGATATCGACTCACTCTTCACTAGTGCTAGGCGGGTAACGGGCACAACCGTGAGTATCCTTGTAATCCGAAGACCTGAAGCACGCGACCCGTCAGGGCGCGTGCTTTTCGTTGCCGGCAAACGCCTGGGGAATGCGGTAGTTCGCAATCGGATGAAGCGCGTCCTACGAGAAACGGTGCGCCGCGCCGGCGGTCCGTGGGAGGGTTGGGACGTGGCTGTGATGGCGCGCCCGGCGACGGCCGACGCGAGCCCGGGGGATCTCGATCGGGTCCTCAGTGGCCTGCTACGGAAAGCTGGCGTCCTATGAGACGAAATCCGCTCGTTGCCGCGGTCCTGCTGCTCATAGCCGGCTACCAGCGGTTCATCTCTCCCCTTCTGCCGGCGACCTGTAGGTTCGTGCCGACGTGTTCCGCCTATGCGGTCACCGCACTCACACGATATGGTCTCATCAAAGGAGGGTGGCTGGCCGTCAAACGCATCGGTCGCTGTCACCCATGGAACCCTGGTGGTTTCGACCCGGTACCTTAGCAGCGCCAGGAGCGCTGTAGTATAGTCATCCCGCTACGAAGAAACCCCCCGCATCTGGACGGGAGTGGAGGCGGGAACCCGTCATCAAGCACCATACTTGAGGAGGTCGCCATCCCGTGCTAGCCCCTATCGAGCAGTTCCTCTTCTCGGCCCTTCAGTTTCTCTACGGCTGGGTCAGCGACTACGGTGCGGCAATCATCATCCTCACCATCGTCATCCGACTCGTTCTGCTGCCACTCACCATCAAGCAGAACCGGTCGATGTACGAGATGCAGCGCGTCCAGCCGAAACTGAAGGAAATCCAGCAGAGATACAAGGACGACAAACAGAAGCTCCAAGAAGAGCAGATGAAGGTTTACCAGGAGAGCAAGGTCAATCCCTTCGGGGGCTGTCTGCCCATGTTGATCCAGATGCCGATCTTCTTTGCGCTGTTCAGGATGCTCGGCACAGTTGGTGACAACCCTGGCCTGTTCCCCCAGTACATCGCACAGCTCCCTGTGGCGGAGGCCGCCCAGGCATCCAGATTCTGGGTGATATTCACAGATATTACCGATTCGGCGAGCCAGGTCTTCGCGGCAAACGGTCTACTCACTGCTCTCCCCTACATCATCGCGGTCATCCTGTTCGGGTTGATGACGGCACTCCCGACGATCATGCAGCCGGCGGTTCAGGCACAGCAGAAGCAGATGGGCATCATGATGGGTGCGATGATGCTCTTCTTCGGTTGGACGGTCTCTGCCGGCGTGTTGCTCTACTGGGTCACTCAGTCGGTGCTCGGTGTTGTCCAGCAGACCGCTCAGACACGGATGTACAAAGCGCATGATGCGAAAGTGGAGGCCGAGAAGCTTGCCGCTGCGCCCTCGACGAAGCAGAGCAGGAAGCAGGCCAGGGCTCTCGAGGCTTCGGCAACTCAGGCCACCGACGAGGCTAAGGTGAAGGACACAGCCCAGGCGACGGAAGGCCAGTCGCCGATCGTCGGGAAGAAGAATCGTCAGAATCGGAAGCCTTCGTAGAACGGTTGAGGCAAAGCGCAGGAGGACAGGACATGACGCAGGAGTTCATAGGCACGGGCACCTCAATCGCTGAGGCGCTCGATGCGGCCCTCGAGGAGATGGGCGTTCAACAGGACGTCGTCAACTACGAGCTGGTCGAAGACGAAGATGCTGCAGGCATCCAGGGGTCGACAGTCAGGGTCCGTGTGTGGGTCAGGCCCGGCGCAGAGCTAGTGCTGGAGGAAGACGCCGCGGACGACGATGACCTCGAGCCCGACATCGCCGACGACTCGGCAACCGAGGAGCTCACAGACGAGGAGTTGGACAGAATCGCCGACACCGCGGTGGCGGCGATTGGTCGGATTCTCTCGACCCTTGGCATAGAGGCGGACGTCGACGAATACGAAGGTGACGAGGGAGAGATCATACTCGACATTGTCGGGTCAGATCTTGGGCTACTGATCGGGCGTCACGGGCGGACACTCGACGCTCTCCAAGTCCTGGTGACTTCGATAACCAACCGCAAACTCGAGCGGCGCTACCCTGTTGTCGTCGACATCGCCGGCTATCGCCACAGACGGCGCGGTAAGCTCGAAGAGATGGCGAGGCGTGCAGCCGACAGGGCGGCCCGTCAGCACCGGCCCGTGGAGATGAGACCCATGAGCAGCTACGATCGGCGCATCATCCACATGGCTCTGCGCGACGACCGGCGTGTGACCACCGAGAGCGAGGGTCTCGAACCACAGCGCATGGTAGTTGTTCGGCCCACTCAGGGGCGACGCTGACAGCAGCACACGAAGGCAGGACACTGTAGCAGACTCCCCGGCGCCCGAAGCGGACACCGGGGAGTCTGCGTTTCCGGTTGGCCCGCCGCTTCCCTGCTCGGCGAGCGTCGTCTAGCGCAAACCATCTGTCCTGCAAGCTTCTCCTTCTGTGAATGTTCACGCTGGCATCTTCCGCCGAACTCGCACAGGTGCGTGGAGTGGGCGCAGGGTCCATTCTGCACAAGAGGCTGCAGCCACAGGTCGGGGCTGTCGCTATCCGATGCGCCAGCCGCTAGGTTCCGCCGCAACCACCACGGGGCATCCAACTCGTCGGAGAACGAAGGGGTGCGGCATGGAGGTTGTAGTACGGCCCTGAGAACGCGTAGGTGCACGAGGTCGCCATTGCCGGTCTCGGGATGATCTTGAGGCAGGCCCCGTTAACCAGGGGAATCGCGTCGTTCTGTTGGCGAGAAGGGCGCTCGAGAAGATTGTGCAGCAGGATCTCGGGCAAGCGCTCGGCTCATCGTGTGAAGACTGGGTGCAATCACAGCGGCACTCACGATGGTAGCTCGTGCGCTCGACGCCGGGAGCATGGACGCCAGAGGACAGCCGCCTGAGGGCCTCAGGCGTCGTGCGCCCGCACTGGGAACTCCCGGCGAGATGATGCTTCGGGCGCGCGCAGCCGGACCGCGCAGCCTAGGGAAGCGTCAGATAGCGAGTTGCGCGAAGCTCGGGCCGAGCGCCGGTCGTCGCCGATAGTATGGAGGACCGAGAGAGACGGTGACACGTCTCCGAGAAACACCGAGGCCTGTGGTGGCGAGTCTCGAGCGAATGCGCGACAGAGGCTCCTCCGGTGACACGATGCGCCAACGGCGATGAGGTCGTAGGGTCGGCGGTCGGCAGGGCACTCGATGCTCTGTGCAGATCCGACGTATTCGTGTGCAGCGAGAGTATCTGGTCGACGCAACGAACCGACGAGTTGCCCCTGGTGATCGCGCCGGGCTGGCACGCCGAATTACACAGTGGGATCCGCGGACCAGCAGAGGGCGCGAGGAGTCACGAAGAGAAGGAGCCTGGGATGAAGAACGAGGCGCCGCTATGGTCTACTCACGCCCCTGGCGGGGCCATGCGCTGCAGCTGTGATGGGTCAGTGGCCTCGGAGTGGGGTCTGAATCGAGAGTCCGTGGGAAGGGAGGCTTGGAGTGAACATTGATGATTGGACCGCACCCTCTTGGGGCTCCGGAAAGAGCAGACAGAAATCCGCTCCTCTCGATGGCCTGCGGTGAGCCTGGCGAGACAGCGCACCAATGTGCTTACAACTGAGAACGGCGTCGTGTCCTCAATGAGGTCTCTGCGGATGTTGATGACAAGAATCCTTGTCTCTGGGAGTTGTGGCACTGTTGCGCCCAGACGCGGTGTTTCACGTGAAACATCCAGCGTCCTTGCCCCCTGATCCGGAATCGAGGATGATGTTTCACGTGAAACAACAGGAGACCATCGAAGGCCTACCATCGGTCGCTGACATCATCGAGTCGGCCGACGCTGCCGGATTGGTACTTACCGAGAGCCAAGCAAGCGGCATGTTGGCGCACGTACGCCTCGTTCTTGAGGCCAACAAGACGATGAATCTCACGCGTATCACTTGTCCAGAAGACGTACTACAGCGTCACATCTTGGATTCGGTGCTGTTCCTGAGATATGTCGATCCTCCGGTCGGCAAGATTCTCGACCTCGGTTCTGGGGCAGGGTTCCCTGGCATTCCATTGGCGCTTCTCGGCTATGACGTCGCGCTCTGCGAAGCCACCAAGAAGAAGGCAGCGTTCCTGAGAGACGTCACCGCCCGGCTAGGGCTCTCCAGTGAAGTGCACGCGCTGCGCGCCGAGGAGCTCGCCGCGGTGGCACCCGAATCGTATGACTCGGTAACGGCTCGCGCGGTGGCTGCGCTGGGCTCCTTGGTCGAGCTCAGTGCTCCGCTGCTGGTCTCGGGTGGGCGGCTCTATGCTCTGAAAGGCTCGCCGAGCCCAGAGGAGCTGGGAGCTGGAGACAAGAGTGCCCAGTGCGTTGGCCTGTTGCGCGAACAAACAGTGAAGTACCAGCTCCCTGGCGGTGATGCGCGGTCTGTGTACGTATACAGGAAGATTGGCGCGTCGAAGATCCCGCTGCCACGTAGAGCTGGTCTAGCGCAGCGCCAACCCCTTGTCGAGTGAAGAACGGCGGGGTGGCGTGTATACTTCACTTCCGAGGAGAAGGGAGCGGGAATGCAGGGCGTGAATGATTCTCAGGGGCGATGCCGCACGGCCAAGGCGAGCGTTCTCGCGGTTGTGAACCAGAAGGGTGGCGTGGGAAAGAGCACGACGGCCGTGAATCTGGCAGCGACCCTCGCTAACGCCGGCAGGCGGGTGTTGCTTGTTGACCTCGATCCACAGGGAAATGCCACATCAGGGTACGGCCTGGACAAGAATCAGCGAGAGAAGTGTGTGTACGACGCCCTGCTGGGTGACGCGCCTCTCTCGGAGCTGATCGAGCCGGTGTGCGTCGAGAACGTTTTCGTTGTTCCCTCGACCATTCAGCTGGCGGGGGCCGAAATCGAGTTGGTCTCGGCCTTCAGTCGTGAGTCAAAACTGAAAGTTGCACTGGATTCGGTACTGGAGGACTTCGACTTCGTTGTCATCGACTGTCCGCCATCGCTCGGTCTGCTGACCATCAACGCGTTGACCGCTGCCACGGGCGTGGTCATCCCCGTGCAGTGCGAGTATTACGCCCTCGAGGGCCTTTCGAAGCTTCTCGAGAGCGTGCGCCTCGTCAAGCGCCACTTGAATACCGACCTTGATGTGTTCGGTGTTCTGATGACCATGTTCGACGGACGAGCGAAGCTCTCTCAGCAGGTCGTTGAAGAAGTCAGGGACTTCTTCGGAGAGAAGGTCTTCGAGACGGTCATCCCACGGAGCGTCCGTCTGTCCGAGGCCCCGGGTTACGGCATGCCGATCACGCTGTACGACCCTCGTGGTCGCGGCTGTGCGGCGTATGAGCAACTTGCAGAAGAGGTGATCGGGCGTGTCTAGACGCGGGTTGGGCAAAGGCCTATCGGCATTGATATCCGGCGCCGGGCAGGAGGTTGGCGGCGAGGTACTCGAGCTCTCGATTGACCAGATAGCACCGAATCCCAACCAGCCGCGAACTGCGATGGACGAACACGAGATCGAGTCGCTTGCCGATTCAATCAAGAAGGTAGGTGTGCTGCAGCCGATCATCGTGCGACCTGAGGGCATGGGATATCAGATCATCGCGGGTGAACGCCGTTGGCGAGCATCCCGCGTCGCGGGGTTGGATCGCGTTCCCGTTCGCGTCATGTCCACCACTGAGACCGAAGCACTTGCTCTGGCACTCATCGAGAACCTTCAACGCCAGGATCTGAACCCGATCGAAGAGGCGCGAGGCTACAAGCGGTTGATCGCTGAGTACGAGATGACTCAGGCCGAATTGGCGGACCGCGTCTCGAAGTCCCGATCGGCCATCGCCAACACGCTTCGACTTCTCGATCTTCCTGAGGACGTGCAGGAACTGCTCTACGAGGGAAAGCTCTCGGCGGGTCACGCTCGTGCGGTCTTGGCTGTCCCCGATGAGGAGAAGCGTCGGACACTGGCACAGAAGTGCGTGAGTGACGGTCTCTCAGTTCGGGAAGCCGAGGGTATAGCGAAGCTCCTGGCGGCTGGGGGCGCCATGAGGCCCCAGCGCCTCTCATCGCCGAAGTCGTACAAGATCGTGGCGCGACGGCTCAGGCAATTGCTGGCAACCAATGTTCGCGTTCGCCAGACAGTCAAGAAGGGCAAGATCGAGATCGACTTCCAGGACGAGGATGATCTGCAGCGCATCTTGCGCTTGGTGGTCGAGGGCGTGGATCCGGTGATGCCGGGGAGGGATGGACAGTGAGGGGCTCCATATGGCGTTCGTTCGTCGTCGGTCTGGTCCTGGGCGGGGTTCTGGGCGCATTCCTCGCGCTGATCCTGGCGCCGTGGACAGGGCGTGAGGTCCGTGACCGGCTGTCCACGGGGGCGGCTCATACAGCCGACGCGGTCCGGGGGGCCGCAAGGGAGGTCGGTGTCGCCGTCAGGACGCTCGAGGAGCGTGGGGAGCGCTATCTCGGACGCGACGAGGAGATCGCGTGGCGGAAGGTGAATGAGATCCGCGAGGGCGTCCAGCGGTACTCGCGGACCGTCATGTCGTGATCGTGTCAGTGGTGCCATGTAGGATGCTCCCCGTGAAGGGGGCGACTGATGGCGCTTGATGTGATCACAGGACCGGCGAACGCCGGTAAGAGCGGACTCGTGCGAGACCGTGTGGCCTCGACCCTTGCAGAGGGGCGGCGCTGCTTGCTGCTGCTTCCGTCTGGGCCAGACGTGGTCAGAGCCACTGCGGAGTTCGCGAGAGCTCATCCAGTCGGCCTTTCGATAGAGACGTTTGATCGCTACCTTGACTCCCTGTGGGAAGCCGAGGGCGACGGTCGCGCTATCATCACCCCTGCGCAGCGTCTCGCCCTCGTCTCACATGTCGTCGAGGGCATAGGTGCATCACCCGGCGGGGCGGGGCGACCTGGAAGAGGCTGGATTTCTGCCCTTGCTCTGCTCGTGCAGCGGAGTGCTGAGAGGGAGCCGGCTACGATGGCCGCGTCTTCAGCGGTAGGCCCCACGACGGACGTTGGTGGAGTGCTGCTTGACTGCATCGCCGAGTACGACCGCCGCTGTCGTGCCGCCGGGCTCATCGAGCGCAGCGAGGCGCAGCGCGAGGGGGTAATCGCTGCGGCGCCCGGACTGTCGTCCGTCTCGAGCGTTGTACACCGTTTCACTGGATTCACGGCCGTGCAGCTGTCCTTCCTGCAACATGCGGCTTCGGTGGGTGACGTCCTGGTCACACTCACACACTCCCCGACCGTTCCCGCGACGGCGGCGACGGCCGACCTCGTTGAACAACTGGGAAACAATGGGAAGGTCTGGCACCTTGAACCGGCAGCTGACTACTCTGCGGAGGCTGAGCTTCTACGGATCGAACGCAACCTTGGCGTCGTGGGAGACAGTAGTGTAGAGGCATGTGGCGCGGTCATTCTCTCAGAGGCGTGGGGCGACGCAGCCGAGGCCGGGCGTGTGGTCAGGGAGGTCCAGGACGCGCTGTCCTGCGGTATCGAGCCCGAGAAGATCGCGGTCGTCTTTCGGGATCCGGGTGCTCGATTCCGCTCGCTCGAGGCTGCGTTCGCTGAGGCTGGCATTGCGCGCGAGTGGGACGTGCAGTTGCCGTTCGCACAGGTTCCAATGGGTCGGGCGGTCCTGAACGTACTTGCCACACGGGACAACCCGATCGACACCACGAGGATCATGGATCTCCTGAGGTCGCCCTACGCTCCCGCTGCGCATGACGCGCTCGACGAACTCGACGCCCGTGTGCGGCGGGCGATGAGTGTGACCTGGCGAGAGCTGCTGCGGTGGGTGAGCGCGTCCACGGCGACCCGGCAGTTCCTCGTCAACGCGAGAAGGACCGCTGCGTCGTCCGGAGAAGGGGCGGGCAGTCGCTGGCACCGATTGCTGACGAGCATGCTCGGCGAGGCCCACCGCGACGTCTCCTTATCGGACGTGTCTGTGCTTTCCGACGCAGCGGTCGCCAATGCTGTGGTCCAGACTGTCGACGAGATCTCCGGGTCGGGAAGTGGGTTGTCGTCGGCTCAGTTGGTCGCAGCGCTGCAGGAGACGGTCGTCACGCTCCGGTCACACGAGCGCACAGGGCATGTTCAGGTCATGGGCGCCGAGCGGATACGGGGTCGGCGATTCGAGTGCGTGATCGTAGGCGGACTGACAGCCGGGGACTTTCCGCGCAGCGCCCGGGAGAGCGCGTTCGAGGCGCCGGGCGTGCGTGAACAGCTTGAGGCGGTCGGTATCGACGTATCCAGCCGGGGAACGATCGCCGATGAGCGGCTCCTCTTCTACCAGGTAGCGACGCGTGCCTCACGACGACTTGTGCTCAGTCGGCAGTCGCATGACGCTGATGGAAGGCCGCTGCGGCCGTCCATACTGCTCGAGGAACTGCTGGACCTCTACCGAGACCCCGTCACCGGCAACTTCTACGCGGGTGAGCTGCCGTGCCATCGGCTTGGGCCTGACAGCTCCGCGCTCGAAGAGCACGGCCCTGTCACCACGAGGCGTGTCGCGCGCTCGGGGGTGCAGGCAGGTCGTGTAGCCGGGGGGAGCCGTGTCGCCGCGCACTCACTGACGCCGACGGGCGCGATGCGAGCGACTCTCGCTGCCCGTGAGGTCTTCTCCGCAAGTGAGCTCGAGGTCTACCTCCAGTGCCCGTTCCGCTGGTACATCGAGCGGATCGTGCGACCTCGGGAACTTGACGCACGGCTCGATGCCGCCGCTGCGGGGCGGGCGGGTCACGATATCATGCGTCGCTTCTACGGTGAACTGAGGGAGCGCACGGCGGCTGCGCGGGTGACGCCGGACGGGCTTGCGGACGCGCTCATGATTCACCACCAAGTGAGTGCGGCTGTGATGGCGGATATTCCGGCAGGCAGCGTGGTTGATGATGCCCGAATGCGCGCCGTTGTGCGGGGCACGGCTGGAATCATCGAGGCGGATGCCGGGCTACTACCGGGGATGGAGCCCGTCCACGCTGAGTGGTCATTCGGCCTGACGGAGGGCGACGGACCTGAACCGCTTGATGGATTCTCGCTCGTGGGACGCGTGGACCGGATCGATGTCGGGGGCGGACGACTGGTTGTGACCGACTACAAGCTTGGGACGGTCGGTAGTTCGCGAGGCATGGCCGCCTTCGAGAGGGAGGGACTGGTGCAGGTCCCTTTGTATGCGCTGGTCGCGGCGAGACGACTCGGATTGGAGGTCGCGGGAGGTGTGTACCGCTCCTTCAAAGGAGGGCGCCCGCGAGGATTCGTGGGGCCGGCGCTCGAAGGCGCATTCGTGAAGACCGACCTCGTCGATGGCGCGGGAGTAGGGGAGGTGGTCGCACAGGCAGTGGCGCGGGCGAAGACCGCCGTCGAAGGCATTCGATCGGGGGCGATCGCCCCCGATCCACGAGGTGCCACCTGCCCTTCGTACTGTTCCGCAAGAACCTTCTGCGCGGGATGGAGTCCTGGCCGTGGCTGATCTCGATTACCGGCAGCAGGCGGCGGTCGACGCCGGGGCGAGCGATGTCTTCATCGCCGCGGGCGCGGGGTCGGGAAAGACCCGCGTGCTCACAGCGCGCTTCGTGGCGGCGGTTCTCGGCATCGAGCCGTATCCGCAGATGTCGCCCGAGTCGCTTCTCACGGTGACGTTCACCGAGAAGGCGGCGGGCGAATTGGCCGAACGAGTGCGAGCGGCGCTCGCTATAGGGGCTCGCCCGGATGCGGCCCGGCGCCTGGGCGACGCGTGGATCTCGACCATCCACGGGATGTGCGCTCGTGTCCTCAGGCAGCACGCACTGATTGCCGGTTTGGATCCACGCTTCACCGTGCTCGATGCAACAGAGGCGTCGGTTCTCGAGTCCGAGGCCGAGGAGATCGCGATCAAGGAGGCGATTGTCGCCGACGAGCGCGCGGCGCATATGCTGGAAGAATATGGGCTAGAAGTGATTACTTCGGCGCTGCGATCGGTCACGGGTGGCGTTCGCGCACTCGGCCTGACCGTCGAGGCGGTGTGTGTCACCTCTGTGGGTGATGCCATGCGTCAGCTCGAGGATGTCCGGCGGAGTCTCGCAGAAATCATCGTGGCACTGGGGGTCCTCGAATCTGCGAGGGCGGTCGACACTGCGTCCGTCGTGCTCGGGGAGGCGATCGGCGCGCTCGATCCTCTCTTTGCCGAATGGCATATGAAGGGGGAGCTCGGGGAGAGGACCGTCCGGGCGACCCGCGCCGCCCTCTCGGCCAAGGGTCTCAGGTGCTCGGCCAAGATCGAGGGCCTCGATCCACTGGTGGACGAGGCGAGGGGACTCATCGCGCGTGGGCAGCTGTGCCTCGGGCAGCTCCTCGTCGCCGCGCAGCAGGAGGCGTTTCTCGCGCTCGCGGAGCGTTTCGCGCGGCTGTACCAGGAGTTGAAGCGGTCGCGCGGGGTGCTCGACTTCGAAGACCTGCAGGTGGAGACCGCGCGGCTGCTCGCCGCCGAACCGGTCGTCAGGGAAAGGCTGCGCGAGCGCTTCTCGATGGTCATGGTCGACGAGTTCCAGGACACGAACCAACTGCAGCTCCGGATACTGGAGGGGCTTTCGTCGGGCAATCTCTGCACGGTCGGTGACGAGAAGCAGTCCATCTACTCCTTCCGGTATGCGGATGTCGACGTGTTCCGGCGCCGAGGAAAGGCCGTGGGAGTCTGTCACCCGCTCGACATCAACTACCGGATCGAGCCGACGCTCCTGCGCCTGCTGAACCGACTGTTCTCGCAGCCGGCCCTGTTCGGTCACGAGTTCATGGCGCTCGCCTCACCAGAGTCAGCCGCCGAGCGGCCCGCTTGGCCCGCGTCGCGACCCCGTCTGGACATGCGATTCATCGACTGGTCGGATGCGCGCGGTCTCGATGGCCGTACCGGAGAGGCTGAATGCGTGGCCGATGTTATCGCCGGTCTCGTCGGGGACGGAATCGCCCCGGGTGACATCGCCGTCCTTATGGGAGCGATGGCCGGAGGACGAGCCCAGGCGATGGAGAAGGCGATTTCGGGGCGAGGCGTGCCGGTGGTGACCGCGGGCGGAGGACAGTTCTTCGACCGTCGCGAGATCGCAGAGGCGCGCGCTCTGCTGCGAGTCGTCGACAACGCCTGGGACGATGCGGCGCTGGTGACCGTTCTCGCGGGGCGTCCGGGGCGGGTCTCACCCGACGGCCTCGGCGCGATGAGAGCACTTGCTGATGAACTCGCCGCCGAGAACGCCGGACGCCCCGCGCACCTGTGGGACGCTCTCACAAGTGACCGTCTGACCCTCAGCGGACCTGAGCGGTGCTCTGCGGAGCGCGTGGTGAGCGCAGTCGAGTCGGCGCGGGTCGCTCGCGGCTCTAAGGCGCTCGGCGCACTCATCGTCGATCTGCTGCTCGACCTCGACCTCGACCTCGCGTACTTCGCCGAAGCGAGTGACGGGAGCCGCTCGTGGGCGAACGTCCTGCGGCTCGCGCGAATCGCCGAGGAGTACGAGTCCGTGACCGGCGGGGACGTGAAGGGCTTTCTCGCACACCTGGAGCTACGCGAGGTCCATTCGGTGAGCGAGCCCGAGGCGACCCTCGACGACGACCGTGGAGCCGTCCGCGTCATGAGCATCCATGCCGCTAAGGGGCTCGAGTTCCCTGTGGTCATCGTCGCGGGACTGGCGGACGGGCCGGGAGCGTCGGCGATCGAGATCGCTCACGTCGATGGTGTGCCGCGACTCGGCATGAAGTTGCCGGGCGATGACCGCTTCGAGCCCACGCTCGGCTGGCAGCTAGTCGATGACGCACTGCGCACGACGCGTCACGCGGAGGCGAAGCGGCTGCTCTACGTGGCCTGCACGCGCGCCCAGGAGGCGCTCACGATCGTCGCCAGGACCGACCCCTCGAAGGAGGCAGGCGACTCGCTTGTAGGAGCCCTCCGGTGTGCGTTCGGTCTGGGTGCACCCGAGTCGATCACTGCGGAGGGGGGCGGATCTTACGCATGGCCGAGGGAGGGAGGCGGCTTCGGATCACAGGGAACAGAAGGAATGGTCCAGCTTGTGCCTCCTGCGCGGTCTTCGGCCGGCACTGACAGCGGAACATCTGCCGTCGCCGCACCCAGACCCTCAGCGCCTGTGTACTCGGTGGACGAGGGCGAAGGACTTGCCCCCGAGGGGGCCCTCCGGGAACCCCTGCCGTCCCAAGTCCCCATAGATCCGGCTCCTGGTCTCCCGGTGCTCGTCTCGTACACGGCGTTGGCGGCGCACGGCGCCTGTCCCCGCCGCTACTTCCTCACGCACGTCTTGGGCCTCATGTCGCCGCCGTCGCCCGGCGGCGAGGCACTGGCGCTCGGGCGCGCGGTCCACAGCGTCCTCGAACGAGCCTCGGTCGGAAGCGACCTGGCGTGCGAGTGCGAGCGGGCCGCGCGGGCAGCGGGCCTTTCGCCTGCGGCGCGGGCGCGCCTTGATCAGGCGGTCCGGGCGTATCTCGTCACCGACGTGGCGGCCGAGGTGCGCTCTGCGGACCGCGTCATGCATGAGGCGCCCATCGCCGTGCCCATCGCCGGGGCCATCCTGGTGGGTGCCATCGATGTCCTGGCATGGCAGGGGAGCGATGCTCTCATCGTCGACTACAAGACCGGCTCGGCCGGGCTTCCTGAAGCCGAGGCGCGCGAGCGCTATCGCCTACAGGGCGACTGCTATGCCTTCGCGGCGTTCAGTGCCGGCGCGGAGCGGGTCCGCGTCGTGTTCGCCGAGCTCGAGCGCGGGCGTCAGGTCACCTTCGCCTACGACGAGACGGAGTGCGACCGTCTCGAGGCGGCGATCGCCTCGTCCATCGCGAGCATCGACCGTGGGGAGTTCGAACCGCGGGCCTCGTACGACGCGGCACTCTGCGAGACGTGTCCGGGCTTCCGGACGATGTGCCCGGTGGTGCCGTGACGCGACCCGGCGCTCGTCACCCATGCCGGATCGGGGCATGCTCGTTCAGCCGGCGCGGTGTCGCTGTGTGAGCTGGCCGCAGGCCGCGTCGATGTCGGTCCCTCGCTCGGCGCGGATAGATGTCTCCACTCCCGCGGCCGTGAGCGCGGCCGCCACCTCGGCCACGCGGCTGTCGGCAGGCCGGGCCGCAGCCGCGCCCTTCACGGGATTCACGGGAATCACGTTCACGTGGCACAACCATCCCCGTGCGAACGTCACCAGCGCCTCAACCTCGGCGGGGGTATCGTTCACGTCGGCGATGAGTGCGTACTCGAGCGTCGGCCTACGGCCGGTCTTCTCGGCGTACGCGATGAGCGCGCGCCGCAGATGGTCGAGAGGCCATCGCTTCACGCCGGGCATGACGCGATCGCGGGTGGTCTGCACGGCCGAGTGGAGCGAGACCGCGAGCGTGAACTGCTCGGGCTCCGAAGCGAGCTGCTGGATGCCCGGAAGCACGCCGCAGGTCGAGATCGTGAGATGCCTGGCGCCGATGCCGAGCGCGTCCTTCGCGTTCATGATCCGCAGCGCGCCGAGCGTGGCGTCGTAGTTCATGAACGGTTCGCCCTGTCCCATCGCCACCGCGTTCGAGGCTCGCATGCCGAAGTCGCGCGCGACGAGGGCGACCTGCCACGCCATCTCTCCCGGATGCAGGTCACGAACGAATCCGCCCCGTCCGGTCGCGCAGAACGTGCACCCCATCGCGCAGCCCGCCTGGGTGCTGAAACACACCGTGAGTCGATCACCAAGCGGCAGGCCGACGCTCTCCACGCGGACGCCGTCCTCGAGTTCCCAGAGGTACTTCCGTGTTCCATCGTTCGAGTGTTGGATGTCCACGGCCGAAGGGAGCATGAGGCGGGTGCGAGCGGCGAGTTCCGTTCGCAGGCTCGTTGGCAGATCGGTCATCGCTTCGAAGTCGGGGGCGAGCCGTCCGTAAAGCCACGCGAGCAGCTGCTTGGCACGATACGCGGGCTGCCCGAGTTCCGCGCAGAGGGTCGCGAGGCCCCGGGCGTCGAAGGCGGCGATCGAGACGGCCGCCGCTTCTGTGGCGGTTGCGTCCGTTGCCGGGTGATCTGTTTCCATGCGTGTCTCCGTTCGGGGCCTGTCGACCACACGTCGAGGCCGGTGCCGTGCGCATAGCCTAACAGCAACCGATGAGCGGCGCGCATCGCGCACGCCGCTCATCGTCCATCGGGCGGATCGGATCATTCGGTGTCTGCTGCGGGTTTCGCCCCTATGGTCATCGTAAGCGTCTGCTGTGTACCACTGCGGTAGATGCTCACCTGTACCTGGTCGCCGACCGACCGTTGGCGGACGGAGAGGATGAGGTCGTCCATGTCGCGGATCCGGTCGTCATCCATCGCGACGATGATGTCGCCCGCCCGTAGGCCCGCCGCAGCGGCGCCTGACTCCGGAGTGACTTCGATGACGTACGCCCCCTGGGAGACCGGGAGCGACTCGGCGTCAGCAAGCTCGTCAGTCACGTCCTGGCCGAGAACGCCGAGATACGGCGTTTCCACGGCACCCCTTCCGATGAGGTCGTCAGCGGCCTGGACTGCGCGCTCGGCCGGAATCGCGATGCCCACGCCTGCAGACGAGCCGGACGCGCTGTAGATCGCCGAGGGAATACCGATGAGCTGGCCGGCACTGTCGACGAGTGCGCCACCCGAGTTGCCGGGGTTGATGGCCGCGTCTGTCTGGATGGCATCGACGTAGGGATACTCGCCTGTCGTCTGGGATTCGGTGATGGTGCGGTGGAGCGCTGAGACGATGCCCGAAGTCACGGTCTGCTCAAGGCCGAACGGTGAGCCGATCGCCACGACGAACTGGCCGATCACGAGGTCGTCTGAGTTACCGATGGTTACCACCGGGATGGATTCCGCCACGTAAAGAACTGCGATGTCGCTGCTGGCGTCGCTCCCCACTACCTCGGCCTCGTACGAGTCGCCATCGTAATCGGTCACGACGACGGTCGAAGCATCTTCCACGACATGTTGGTTGGTGATGACGTATGTGCCGCCGTCATCGGCGGCACGATACGCGACGCCCGAGCCCTCGCTCTCGGAGAAGCGATCGCCGCCCGGCAGGCCATCGGGCGTGCCGCTCGACCCCCCGCCGGTCACCGAGATGCTGACGACACTCGGCTGGGCAGCGGCGGCCGCGGATGCGGCGGGATCGGTCGCTGCGTTGACGGTCTGGGCAGCCGGTTCTTCGTCTGTATTCGCGGGCTCCGTGTCCGAGTACTGCGAGATCATCGAGGCCTGCTGGCGAAACGCAAGGTAGCCACCGGCGAAACCACCGGCAGTGCCCATGATGAGCGACACGACGATGGCGACGATCACCGCAGCCATCGGCCAGGTCCGTGGGCGAGGCCCCGCCACAGGTGCTACGTCTTCGGTCCCGGCGGAGACCGTCGGGGCAGGAGAGGACACGGCCGCCGGTGGCTCTTCAGCCTGATGGGCGGCTACGTCGTGGGCAACGGTCTCAGGAGACTCGCCGGGAGGGTATGTCTGTTCGTTCATGGCATGGTCCTTTCGCATGAGCGCAGGCTGCGCTGCGCCGATGATACGACCTCGTCGGCATGCGCGGAGCAGCGCGGCGACGAATCCATCGAAGCTCCACAACGCATCCACGCCTTACCGACGTGCCGGACGAGGCGCAGCAACCGGACAGAAGATTCGGCCCGGGGTTATCGTCCAGCGCACGCCGAGAGGGCCCGATGGCATGCCTTCAGCGCATGTTCCGGCGGGGGCGCCGTTACGTTGTGAGCACCGGCGCCCTCCGATAGACTGACCGGGAGCAGAGAGGGAGGGCGCGACGTGCACGAAGCCGAGAAGACCGCTCCGTCAGGTAGCGGCGGTACCACTGACGAGTCGGGCAGCCCGGAGTCCGAGGATGCCGCCGCGCAGGTTGCCGCTTCCGAGGAGGCCCAGGCCGGGCCACGACCTCAGGCGCCACCGACAGACGCTCCGTCCGCCGGAGTGTTGGCCGCTGAGGCCCCTGCGGCGGACGCCGTCACGGCCGAGGGCATCGCTCCTGCCACGGATACGGTTGTTGCCGGTGACATCACTACGGTGAGTGCCCTCTCCGGCACGGCAGTCGCAGCGATGACGGTCGAACCCGCGGTGGCTGCATCGCCGAATGGGCGCCTCTCGTGGTTGCCGTTCGCGCTCCAGCTGCTCGTGTGGTTCTGCTTCGCGGGAGTGTCGGCCTATCTGCTCGGCGGGGCGACCGCCGATCTGCCGGCTCGCTGGCTTCCGGCCTATGGGCCTCTTCTGTGGGCGGGGGTCGCCCTTACGGTGCTCGGACCCCTGCTGGCGCTCGGCGTTTGGCTTGTAGTGCGTACCCGGCGCGAACCGGAAGGGCGGCATGGACTCCTCACGGCGTCTCTCGTGCGGAGTGCCAGCGTGACGCTGTTCGGTGTACTGATATGGCTGACCGTTCTGTACATGATCGATCTTCACGCGGAAGGAAGGTTCCTATGACCGACCACAAGCAGTACTCGATCGCTGTGCTTCTCGGTGGCACATCTGCCGAGCGGGAGGTGTCGCTCAGAAGCGGATCGGCAGTCGCCGCTGCGCTGAGTGAGCGTGGCCACCGGGTGGAAACGCTCGACACCGCCGACCTCGGCTTCATCGATCGTCTGCGCGAGGGCGACTTCGACGTCGTGTACATCTCCCTCCACGGACGCTCGGGCGAGGACGGCACCATCCAGGGCATGCTCGAGATCCTCGGTCTGCCCTACACAGGGCCGGGCGTTCTGGCGAGTGCACTCGCTATCGACAAGGTGGCGGCGAAGGCCATGTTCGACGCCGCCGGGATCCTGAACGCCGAATCGGTCGTGTTGCGTGCGGGCGAGACCCACGATCCTGCTGCGATCGTGGCACTGCTTGGCGAGAAAGTCGTCGTGAAGCCGGCACACGAGGGTTCGTCGGTGGGTATGTCCATCGTTCACAACATCGATGAGCTGGCCCCCGCCATCGATCTCGCGTTCAGCCATGACGACCTGGTGCTCATCGAGGAGTTCATCGCCGGTACCGAGGCGACGGTCGGCGTGCTCGGCACGACCGACCCGTTCGCGCTTCCCACGCTCGAGGTCGTTCCCGAGAACGAGTTCTACGACTACGAGTCCAAGTACGCGCCGGGCATGAGCACGCACATCATCCCTGCACGGGTAAGCGAGTCCGCGGAGGCGGAGTGCAAGCGTGTCGCCGTGGCCGCCTTCCAGGCGCTCGGGTGCCGGGGTGTCTCTCGTATCGATGTGATCGTCACGCCGGATGACGAGGTGTACGTGCTCGAGGTCAACACGATTCCCGGCATGACCGGCACGAGCCTCCTGCCGGATGCCGCGAAGGCCGTGGGAATCAGCTTCGGCGAGCTCTGCGAGAAGATCGTAGGGTACGCGCTCGAGGACTGATCAGCTCACGCTTCATCAGGACATCTCCACATCGAGCCCGTCGGCAAGACCGGCGGGCTCGATCGTCGGCAGCTCGAGTACGAAACGTACGCCGCCATCGTGTTCTTCGATGTATGCGCGGCCGCCGTGTGACTCGGCGACGATCCTCACGATGTAGAGACCGAGTCCCGAACCGGGAACCTGCGCGGACATGTCTCCCCGCACTCCGCGTTCGAAGGCCTTCTCCCATTCGCTTTCCGGTAGACCGGGGCCGTCGTCTTGCACGCCGAAGATGACCCTGCCGTCCCGGTGTTCTACCGATACCCGGATTGTGCCGTCGTCGGGGCTGTACTTCGTGGCGTTCGAGAGCAGGTTGGTGATGGCCTGACGAAGGCGGTCGGGGTCGCCGAGAACGACCGCCGTGCTGTCCGCGGAGACGACGACGCCCTGGGTAGCGGTCGCTCCGATGGCGGCGGCGATGCCTGTGGCGAGCGTGCCGAGGTCTACGGGTCGCATCACGCGAGGCGCGAGCACGCTCTCGGCACGCGTGGCCTGCAGGAGGTCGTCGAGCAGTTGCTCCATGTGCGCGGTAGAGCGACGTGCAGCGTCGAGGGCCTTCTGCCTCTGCTCCACGTCGAGCGGCTTCTCCAGGATATCGAGGTAGCCGCGGACCACCGTGAGCGGACTGCGGAGGTCGTGAGACACGAGCGATCTCACCTCGGCACGGAGTGCCTCGACGCGACGCTCCTCGGTGATGTTCCGTGCGGAGAAGACGTAGTCGTCGCCCTCGCCGTCGAGCTGTGCGATCGAGAAGGCCACCCACCGGTCGGGCTGGCCGTCCATGACACAGCGGGCGATCACCTCCTCACGGGAAGCGAGTCCGGCCATCTCGTGTGGGCTGATCTCTTCGCCCGACTCGGCGAAGAGGCGCACGCCGGCGAACAGCCCTTCAGGGTCGGCGTTGGCGAGGTCACCCATCCGCAGTCCGAAGAAGTGCGCAGCAGCAGGGTTGGCGACTTCGACCACACCGTTGCGCACGAGGATCTTGAGTTCCGGCGACTCCTCGACCACTGTGCGAAACGCCCGCTCGTTGGATGCTGACTGCTCGCTCGCCGCGATGAGCTCGGTCTGGCTGCGGCGGAGCCTCGTGAGGAGCGTGGTGATGGCGTCGCCGAGGTCGGCCATCTCGGCTGGGAGCCGGCGGGAGAAGGCTATCCGGGGTTCGGGGTCCTGGCCCTGGAGCGCGAGCTGTCCCTGCCGGCGCACGTAGTCCGCGTACGCAGCAAGCGCGCCGGACTCCGTCCTGCCGAGGAAGAGTCCGGCGGCGACTGCCGCGAGGATCACCACGACGATGCCAGCGAGAAAGACGATGAGGGCCGGTCCGATGTTCTCACCGAGCCACGGGTCGGGCAGCGACAGCTCGACCGCCAGCTGCGGTGCATCTTCGTCGGTCGCAAGCGTGCCCTGCACGGTCACCCGTCCGTCCGCCACGCGTGCGAGCACGCCGGTGAACCCGCCGGGTGCCCCGAGCGCCGTCCAGCCATCGCCAGTCGACGGCATCTCCTCCGCTAGCAGCAGTGCATACGTCGCGTCACGGTGCGTGAGGTGAGAGAGGTCAACGGCCCGCGCAGCGACGAGAGCGGAAGACGCACCGGCCCCCCCGGGGTTCGCGATGGGGCTCGCGGCGACGACGACCGCTACCCCCGGGAGCATGACGAACGCCGGTCCGTTCGCGATACGCTCCCGGGCGGTACTCGCGAGGAGCCGTACGTCGTCTTCGCTGCCGCTCGATGTGATGATGTCGCCGTTCTCGCCGACAAGCACCCAGGCCACCGTGTCCCCGAGTGCCCCGGTTACGGCGTCTTCTTCGGCCAGAGCATCACCGGAAGCCGTCTCGGCCGCGCGTGCGGCGGACCGGACCGTGAGGTCGGCGAGTTCCGCCTGGGCGTCGAGGTGGGTGTTCACGTGCGCCAGCAGACCGGTCGCTTCCTGGATCGTGAGACTGCGGGCGAAGTGCGCCGTGGCAGTGCCCACGATTGCGGCTACGAGGACGAAGGCGATGAGCCCCGGCCCCGCGAGCCGGCGGATGATCATCGAGGAGAGGCGGTTGGACAGCCGCCATGGTCTCCGCTCGGCCACGCCGTCACCTCCGGGTCCCGTGCCACTCGTCGGTCGATGAGCACAGTGTACGATGATGCTCTGTCACGGAGCCATCACCACCGACGACGGATCGCAGAGACGGGCTTCGTGTAAGATGCTCCCGGAGTTCTGCGCGCCGATGACGGCGGGTCGGAACCGCACGATCTGTTCATCGACGAAGGGGTGCCAGCGATGCCGGAGACCGTGACGACCGCGAGAGACCGCCGGACGACCTTCGTTCTCGCCATCGTCTGCGTGCTACTCGCACTCGTCATCGCCTTCCTCCTCGTCCATCGTTTCGCGAGCCCGTCGGTCACGCCAGGCACCGCACAGGCCCCTGCCTCGGAGACAGCGACGCCGACCGTCGTACCGGCCGAAGAGACCCCCGAGCAGTTCATCGGTGGCTATTTCGACGCGGTCATCGGCGGTGACTACGAGGCCGCATACGAACGGCTGCCCGCCGACAAGCGCGCCGAGCAGGATCTCGAGAGCTTCTCCGCGTCGCTCGAGGGCTACGGGATCACCGGGTACTCGATTGACGGTGTCTCTTCGAGTGAGACTACCGCGCAGGTCCTCGTCACCGCGAGCATGCCCGCCGGGACGATGCAGTACGTCTGGACGTTCGAACGCAGCGACGACGACTGGGTACTCGTCTCGCGAGGCCTCGGCTCCTTCGCCGAGTAGGCTCCGGGACCTCACGCGCGGGCGCCTGCGCGTCGTATGCGCGTGCTACCCTGCATCACATGACAAGTGAACCACTCGCCTCGTTCTTGCAGCCGGGGACCGACCCCGAAGTAGTCAGGGCGTATGCCCTGCTGGCGGAGCGCGCCCGGACGGCGGTCTTCGGCTTCGAGGAGGAGCTCGCCTTCCTCGACCTCGAGACGACCGGGTTCGATCCGTCGCGCGATGAGATCATCGAGGCGGCGGTGCTCATCGCACGCGGCGCCGAAGTGGTCGAGCGTTGGAGCACGCTTGTGCGTCCGGTGCGCCCCATCCCGCACGAGACCAGCGCGCTCACCGGCATCGACGATGCGCTCGTGGCCGGTGCTCCACCGGTCGAACGGGCGCTCGGAGACCTCGTGAAAGCCGTCGGCTCGCGGCCGATCGTCGCGCACAACGTGAGCTTCGATCGCGCGTTCCTCGAGCACGCACTGGGGCCGTTCCGGCTCGCCGGTCCCTGGGTCGATTCGCTCGATGTCACCCGCATCGCACTGCCGCGTCTGCGCTCACACCGCCTCACCGACCTCGCTCGCGCGTTCGGTGTTTCGTCGGACGCCGATCACCGCGCTGCCGATGACACCGAGGCACTCTTCCGCGTCTGGCGTATCGCGCTCTGTGCCCTCGCGGACCTCCCTCCAGCAGTCCTGCACGAACTCGCGCGGCTCGGCACCGCCTGTCCCGAGTGGCCCGCTCGTCGCGTCTTCACGCACCTGGCGGCCGGCGTCGAGGCGCGCGGCTTCGACCTGCGTGCGCTGCGTGGTGAGAGTCTGCGCGCCGAGCGGACGACGGCGCTCGCTGACGCCTGTGAGGTGGACCTCGTCATGCCCGACGCCGCCGAGGTGCTCTCGGCGTTCCAGCCCGACGGGGTGGTCGGCGCGATGTACGATGGTTACGAGCCGCGTTCCGAGCAGTCCCGCATGGCCCAGGCGGTGCTCGACGCGTTCCGCGCATCGCGCTCGGTGGCCGTCGAGGCCGGGACAGGCGTGGGCAAGTCGGTCGCCTACCTCGTGCCGGCGGCTGCGTTCGCCATGCGCAACAGCGTGCCGGTGGGCGTGGCCACCAAGACGAACACACTCATGGACCAGCTCATCCATCATGAGCTTCCGCGACTCGCCGGACAGCTCCCGGGTGAGCTACGCTTCACCGCCCTCAAGGGCTACGAGCACTATGTCTGCCTGCGCAAGCTGCAGCGGCTCCTGGACGCGCCGCCCGATGCCGAGCGCGCTGCCGCCGCAGCCATGCTGCTCACGTGGACCGCGCAGACGCGCTGGGGCGACAAGGAGGCCATCAACCTGCACTGGTCTCCGGGGCTCGGCCAGCAGGTCCTCGCGTCGTTCGCCGACTGCTCGAAGAAGCACTGTCGCTTCTACCCGTCGCTTTGTTACCTGCACGGCGCCCGTCGACGCGCTGTCGGCGCCCACATCGTCGTGACCAACCACTCGTTGCTCTTCCGCGACCTCATGACCGATGGCGGCATCCTGCCGCCCATCCGCCACTGGGTGGTCGACGAGGCGCACGCCGCCGAGGCCGAGGCCCGCGATCAGCTTTCGATGGGCTCCGGTCACGCGGAACTGCGTGGACTGCTCGGAGGGCTCGACCTGAAGGGGCGCGGCGGCATGCTCACCGCGCTACGCGCGCACGTAGCGGCCGAGGCGGGGGAGAATGCGTCCTCGGCGCTCGTCGCGATCGACGGGATGCGCGAACTCGTGGAGGAGGCGGCCACGATCGCGGACTCCTTCTTCGACTTCGTGAAGGATCTCGGCTCCGGCGCTGCGACCGCGTACGATCGGGCAGAGCTGCGCCTCACCGCGCAGATGCGCGACGGTGGGGCCTGGGGCGCCGCGGCCGGCGTGGGCCGCTCTCTCGCACGGCGCCTCGAGAGCATCCTCGGCGCGGGGCGCACGCTCATGAGCGCGCTCGAGGAAGGCGGTGAGGCGTTCGCCGAGCAGCGCACCGATCTCCTCGGACAGCTTTCGGGCATCGCCGAGCAGCTCGCCGGGCTCGTCGCCGTCCTCGACGGCGATGACGACCGCTTCGTATATACCGCCACCGTCGACCGCCGGCGGGAGCAGTCGGCCGAGCGTCTGGACGCGCTGTTGCTCGACGTGGGCGAGGCGCTCGCCGAGCAGTTCTACCCGCGCGTGCTCTCGGTCGTCTACACGTCGGCCACCATCGCCGCGGGCGACGATTTCCGGCACTTCGAGCACGCCGTGGGATTCGATCGGCTCGGCTCGGCGCGGTTCGTCACGCTGCGCCTCGACAGCAGTTACGACTTCGAGCGGCAGATGGCGGTCTTCGTCCCCACGGGCATGCCGGAGCCCTGCCAGCCGTCGTCCTCCGGCTATCCGGCGTACATCGCCGCCCTGCGCGACCTGCTGTACGAGATTCACGTCGCGATGGGTGGCTCGGTCCTCACGCTTTTCACCAACCGGCGCGACATGGACGAGCTCTACCGCCTGCTGGCCAGGCCGCTTGAGGCCGAGGGGCTGCCGCTGCTCGTACAGAGCCGGGGCGTCTCGCGCAAGCGCGTCGCCGACGAGTTCGTCGCCGACGAGCGGACGTCACTCTTCGCCACGAAGTCGTTCTGGGAGGGCTTCGATGCCAAGGGCGACACGCTGCGATGCGTCGTGATCCCGCGCCTGCCGTTCGGCCCCGTGAACGATCCGGTCCTCGAGGAGCGCCGGGAGCGCGAGCGCGACTGGTGGGGCCGCTATTATCTGCCCGAGGCGGTCATCGAGCTCAAGCAGGCCGCCGGGCGCCTCATCCGCTCATCCACCGACGAGGGGTGCCTCGTTCTGGCCGACGCACGCCTTGCGGGTTCCAAGACCTACGCCCGCACCTTTCTGCGGGCGCTGCCGGTTCGTGACGTCGAGCGGCTGCCCGTCGATGAGATCGGCGACGCGATCCGGGCTCGCTTCGGGCGGTAGGCCCTGCCCGCGCACGACCGCTGTGCGCCTTCAGCGGCCGGCTGCTTACGCAGCGTCCACCTCCGCGAGCAGGCGTTCGCCGAGTGCGCGGACGGCCTCGCGCACCTCGGCGGGCTCAAGCACTTCGGCCTGCCCCAGGTACGACACGACCTGCCGGGCGATCCACTGCACGCCCTGGTAGGGGACGGTGACCGTCGCCCGGCCGTCCGCGTCGGTGCCGACTATCGCGCGCCCCGGCCAGTCGTGCCCGTCGGGAACGGTGGCCCCGGATGCGAAGCGCACGGTCGCGGTGGGGAGCTGAGAGACGTCGGGCATGACGTCGGCCTGGCCGGACTGAGCCGGCCGCTCGAAGTGCTCGCGGGTGGGCGCGGCCTCCTGGATACGGTCGAGGCGAAACGTGCGTCGCTCGGCGGCGAGCTCGCAGAACGCCGTCACGTAGCAGATCCCGTAGCGGTTCGAAAGCGCTTCGGGGCGGATCCTCCGGTGCGAGATCCTGCCCGAAGCTCCTGTGTGGTAGGTGATGTCGACCTTCTCGCAGCACTCGGAGGCCTCGGCGAGGAGTGCGTACACGTCGCCCAAGCCCATATCACCCGGTCGTCCGCCGCCGCCGGCGGGCCCCACGAGCAGCGTGCGCCGGATCTCCTCAGGGGAGACGGTCGTGGCGGCTGCCGAGAGCACCCGGGTGACGAGGTCGCTCCCGGCAGGGAAGCCCGCCTCCTGTAGCGCCATCGCGAGCGCGCCGCACTCGGCGTGCGTGAAACGCACGGGCTGCAGGAGACCGGGCGGCTCGTTGATGACCGTGATCGTGTCCTCGTCGATGGCGAGGTCGATGAGGCTTCCCGGATCGTACGGCGGGATGCCGCAGAACATGAGCTCCCACAGGTCGTCGTGCACGCGCCCGGGCGTACTGCCGACGAGCGTGGCGAGGCGCGAGACCGAGAGCCGCTCGCCGCGTCGCAGGTGGGGGAGGAGCGCCAGGAGTCGACGCGTGCGTGCAGCGGCCGTCTCGCGAGTCGCAGTGGGCCGGGAGTTCTCAGCCATGGAGTGCCACCACCGATCGCAGCCCGTCCGCGAACGCCCGGGCGAGCTCCGGTGGCGCCTCGGGGGTGAGCCCCGGGCCGCTCCGGACGAGCCATCCGGCGAGCGCGGTGGCGTCGGCTCCCTCCACCGTCCACGTGACGGAGCCGTCGGCGTGGTTCTCGAGCGTCCCTTTCCCGCGGGCGATGCGCTCCGCCCGCCACGCCTCCTGTGCCGCGATGCGGATGCGGGCGGTCACGGCCTGCGGGCCGTACTGGAAGGGCAGGCGCTCGTAGGCCCTGATGTCGAAGTCCGACGGGGGCTCGAAGTCCGGCGTGTGGGGCCGCGCAACGTTCACGGTCACGTCCGTCATGCGGGTGAGCGCGAACGTCCTGACGTCGCCGCTCACATGGTCGCGACCGGTGAGGTACCAGCGGCCGTCCCAGAGATGCAGGCCGTAGGGGTCGACGTCGCGCGCCTGCACACGGCCTCCGGCGTTCGTGTACGTGAACGACACCGTCTTGCGCGATCTGACCGCTTCGGCGAGCGCCCGTGCCGGTCCCGCGCCGTCTCGCGTGACGGTCGCCACACCCGGGGTGCCGGGACCGTCCTCGGTTGCGGAGTCGAGTTTGCCGAGCGCGAGGAGGAGGTCGTCCCTGAACGGGAAGCCGGGGTCGGACGAGAGCGAGGCGGCGACGGTGCGGAGGGCTGCGAGCGCCGAGGTGTCGAGATCGAGTGGCTCGGCGAACGTCGCCGACGCGTCGATGCGGTACGCCTCGGTGCCGCCCTCACGGGTCACCTCGATCGCGAAGCCCATGTCGCGCAGGAAGTCCTTGTCGCGTTCCAGCATCCTGAGGAAGGCCGCGTCGTCCTGACCGTCGGGATAGCCGAGTCCCGCCTCGCGGCACTCGGCGGCGGTGACCGGCCGGCGCGTCGAGGCGAGCAGCAACGCGAGATTCACCTGTCGTTCGGCGGCGCTCGGCATACGCACTCCTCCCTCGTTGACCCCGGGTGATTCTACCGCGGCGGAGGGAGGACGAGAACCGTCTCGCAGTCAGGAGAGGAGTCGCCCGTCACGTTTGGCGAGCGAACCATCCCCTGAAACGCCGAACGAGGCGCATGAAGCGCCTCGTTCGGGTTGGCGTGGAGGAGCGCCAACGGAGAGAGAGGGCCGGCGGATCGGGCATATCCGCACAGGTTGTTTAGAGCATCGCCTCAAACCGCTGTCGCCAACAGGGAAAGGCCGGTTATGTTACCGAATCGCCGCCAATGGTTGCCTGTCCGTTGCCTGGCGGGTACAACTGTGCCGAGGAGGCACACATGGACACACGAAATCCCGAAGGGCCGACCCCCGAGGCCGCGCCCGCAGGTGCACCGTCGACACCCCGTGGCCGTCGCGTGAAACCGGTCGTCTGGGCGGTCTCGGCCATCGTCATCGTCGTGCTCGCCGCAGCGGGCGTCGTCGCGTTCAGGCACTACGAGCGGATCGGCGCTGCGCGTGATCTCATCACGCGCGCCGAGAGCGCGCTGCAGGGCGTCGAGGACGAGCTCGTGCTCGTCGACGCGGCCGTCCAAGCTGACGTCTCGTCGGAGATCGCCACGAGCTCGGCCGAGGCGAGTGCGGTGGTCGGCGCCGTCCGCGAGCAGGCGCAGCTTGCCTCATCGCTGGCGGCGAGCGCTGTGGCCGACCTACCCGAGGCCGACCTCGCTTACGCCGCCGCCCTCAAGGAGAGCGCGGACGCCCGCGTCGAGATGATGGCGCATGCGCCGGTGATCCTCGACGCCGACTACCGGGCCGCGAAGGCGATCGCGCTCGTTGACGCTGCAGTGGCGGAGATCACCGCGGCCGAGACGATGACCGCGCAGGCCGCCGCCGAGTTCAACAAGCACACGGCGGCGAGCGTGAAGGCATCGAGCCAGTACACGACCCAGGCCGAGGAACGTTTCAAGGCGGCTCGCAACAACTTCGCAAGCGCCTCGGCGATACTCCCCGAGGCGGACTTCGGCGCCTTCGTGGCGTACCTCGACGCGAAGCTCGCGCTGGCCGCCTCGGCGAAGGAGATCGACGCGCTGTGGCTCGC
>CAYMSA010000003.1:0-7818 GCA_964392965.1 uncultured Coriobacteriaceae bacterium | reverse complement strand
TCGAACACGAGCACGTCGTTCGTCCGGACTTCGAGGACGCCGTCGTCGCGCAGTCGCGCGAACGCGCGTGAGAGCGTCTCGGGAACCGTGCCGAGTGACGCTGCGAGCTCGGTCTTCGTCATGCCGAGCGTGACCAGCAGTCCCTCGGGAGTGGCCGCGCCCGTCTCGAGCGCGCGCTGGAACAGATAGCGAGCGAGCCGCGATGGCACGTCGAGCGCCAGGGTGCGCACCACTGACGTGAGGTTCATGAGCCGGAATGCGAGCGAGGAGATGATCGAGCGAGCGATCTCCGGCTCGTCGGCCATGAGGGAGAAGACAGCCTCGCGGGGCAGCCATGCGATCACGACCGGCGTGGCGGCATCGACGCTCGCCGGATAGCGACCGCCGGCAAGTGCGGCGACACCGCCGAGCACACCGCCGCTTTCGACCGTCTCGAACGTGAGCGAGCGTCCGTCGGGCTGGAGATGGTAGACGCGCACCTTGCCGCTCACGACCACGCCGAAGCGGTCGGCCGGGTCGCTCTCGGTCACCAGAGTGGTGCCGCGCGGCGCCTCACGCGTGCTGGCGACCTCGGCGAGGCGGCGGATGCCCGTTTCGCTCGCACCGCGCCAGAGCGTGCAGGCCGCCAGCGCCGCGAGCACGTCCGGGCGTGGTTCTCGGGGCATCGTGACTCTCCGTCTCGATCATCGTCAGCAGGTCGGGTGGTCTTGCGCAGCAGATCCGGATGCCTGATCAGCATGCGCGCGGCGCTTCCCCGAAAGAATCCTCGGAGGCTTGACGAACGTCAAGGACTCGTCCGGTGCGGGGGGATAGGCTTCGGGCTGTCATGGTGCTGTGTTCGGCGTCCCGCGCACCGCGCAGACGTCCGATGAACGAGAGAGGAGTGACGATGTCTCAGGCAACGGTCACGAGGCAGATCGTCCGGATCGACGAAGAGCTGTGCGACGGCTGCGGCGCGTGCGTGAGCCCGTGCGCGGAAGGCGCCATCCAGATCATCAACGGCAAGGCCAAGGTCATTCGTGAGGAGCTGTGTGACGGTGCGGGCTTCTGTCTCGGCGTGTGTCCCACCGGCGCACTCACCATCGAGACGCGCGAGGCGCTGCCGTTCGACCATGAGGCCGCCGAGGAGATCGTGGTCGAGAAGCAGAAATCCTACATCCCGCAGGTCTGCTTCCGGTGCGGTGTCGATGAAGACCATGTTCCTCTGCTGCCGGTGAGGCAGCAGGGCCGCAGCGAGTGGGTATGCACCCGTTGTCTGCCGGCCCTCATCCACGGCTAGACGGCGAGCGGGTCACACGAGACAGGCCGGACCGAGGAGCGCCGGGCGATCGCCCCGCCTCCCGATCGAAAGGAGCATGATTCATGTTCTGCAATCAGTGCGAACAGACCGCAGGGGGGACCGGCTGCACCAAGACCGGCGTGTGCGGCAAGACGCCGGACGTGGCGGCGCTTCAGGACCTGCTGATGCACCAGATCAAGGGCATCGCCGCCATCGCGGTTGCGGGTGCCCGGGTGGGTGTCGTCGATGACAACGCCGACGAGTTTGTGACCGGTGCCCTCTTCACCACCATCACCAACGTGGACTTCGACGCGGAGCACCTCGCAGGCATCATCCGCCGTGGAGCCGAGGTCAAGTCGGTGCTTCGGGCTGCGGTGGAGGCCGCAGGCGGCACCATCCCTGCAGACGATTCCGCAGTGGCCTTCGAGCCCGCAGCGACGCTTGAGGAGCTCATCGCACAGGGCGAGTCAGTGGGCATCTTCAGCGATCACGATCGGGACGAGAACGTGCAGGCGCTTCAGCAGACGTCGGTGTACGGTCTCAAGGGCATCGCGGCTTATGCCGACCACGCCCGCATGCTCGGCCACACCGATCCCGCGATCTACGCGTTCGAGCACGAACTCCTTGCTGCGCTCTCCGACAAGAGCCTCGAGCTTGGCGACTGGGTCGGTCTCGCACTCAAGACCGGCGAGGTGAACCTGCGCACGATGGAGCTCCTCGACGCCGCCAACACCGGCGCGTATGGCAACCCGGTTCCCACCCAGGTCCCGCTCGGCCATCGGCCCAACAAGGCCATCCTGGTCTCCGGCCATGACCTCAAGGACCTGAAGGAGCTCCTGGAGCAGACCGAGGGACTCGGCATCGACATCTACACGCACGGCGAGATGCTGCCGAGCCACGGTTACCCCAAGCTCAAGGAGTACCCGCACTTCTACGGCCACTACGGCACCGCGTGGCAGAACCAGCGCAAGGAGTTCGACGAGTTCCCCGGCGCCATCCTCATGACCACCAACTGCATCCAGAATCCGCGCGACACGTACTCGGCCAACATCTTCACTACCGGTCGTGTGGCTCACCCGAGCGCCGTGCACGTCGAGAACGGCGAGTTCAAGGCCGTCATCGATCGGGCGCTCGAGCTTCCCGGCTTCACCGATGAGGTCGACGCCGGCTCGGTCATGGTGGGTTTCGGCCATGAGGCCGTCCTCGGCGTGGCCCCGGCCGTCATCGACGCGGTCAAGGCGGGCGCCATCCGCCACTTCTTCCTCGTAGGTGGCTGCGACGGTGCCAAGCCGGGCCGTTCGTACTACACGGACTTCGTGGACCAGGCTCCGGCTGACACCGTCATCCTCACGCTCGCGTGCGGCAAGTTCCGCTTCTTCGATCACCAGCTCGGCGAGATCGGCGGGATCCCGCGTCTCCTCGACGTGGGCCAGTGCAACGACGCTTACTCCGCGATCAGGATCGCGGTCGCGCTCGCTGATGCCTTCGGCGTGGGCGTGAACGACCTGCCGCTCTCGATGATCCTCTCCTGGTACGAGCAGAAGGCCGTGGCGATCCTGCTCACGCTGCTGCACCTGGGCATCAAGGACATCCGCCTTGGACCCACACTTCCCGCGTTCATCACGCCGGCCGTGCTCCAGGTGCTCGTGGACAACTTCAACATCCAGCCCATCGGCGAGAGTGCCGAGGCCGACCTGGCGGCGATTCTCGCGTAGGATCGCTCCGGCGCCACCACGCACGCCCGCTCCGGTTTCCGGGGCGGGCGTGCGTGTGTCGGGGGCATCGCCGTCGCGACGAGATGACGCGTGTGGTGGCGCCGTCCGTCGCGAGGTGGGAACATGGTCGGGTTCCGTAACCGAGTCTGCCGAAGGGCTCCGCCCGGCGACCGCGACTAAGGAGGGCGAGAGCGTGCAGAGTGCGTCCGTCAGCGGCCTCAAGGCTGTGCTCGAGCGGATGATCGACGCGCTACGCGCGGAGGAGGTGCCGGTTGTCGAGCCCTGGGAGCTCCCGTGCTTCGCGCCCGGAGCACTCGCGGGAGACCCCAATGTCTCACCGGAGTCACTCTCCAGCGTGCTTGCCGCGCTCTCGGCTGCCGACATCCCCACGCTCGAACGGGCGATCGAGGCCATCGATGGCAACGAGCGCGCCTGGATGGGCTTCAAGCTGGTGACCGACCCCGAGGCGGTGTTGGACAGCGATGACACGGACGTCGTGGGCATCCGCGGCGAAGGTATGGGGAGTGCTGATGCGCTTCCGGGTGTGTTCCTCGTGATCAACCCCGGCGGGGAGCGTGCCGAGGCCGAAATCGTCTTCTCCCGGTCCCTCAGCAAGCGCGACCGCTTCCAGATACTCGACATCACGCGAGGCCCGGCGATGCACGACGAGCAGTACGCGGGCGTCGCCTGGAAGTCGATGCCGCTCTTCCGGCGCTCGCAGGTGCTCCTTCTGGGCGCGAGCACGCTTGCCGCCGAGGTCGAGCGCGTCGCGCAGAGTGTCGAGTTCGAGACCGTCGTCGTCGACGACGACCCCGCATACCTTACAGCCGAGCGCTTCCCGCTGTCGCAGAGGGTACTCATCGAGAGCTTCGACACGATACCCGATCTGGGCGTCACGTCGGACGACTACATCTGTGTCCTTACGCGCGGGCACATGCATGATCCGCAGGCGCTCGCCTTCGGGCTCCTGTCGGGTGCCGACTACGTGGGAATGGTGGGTCATCCTCAGAAGAACGCCCGTGTCTTCGACCTTGCGGAGGAGGCCGGTGTCGACCGGGCACGTCTCGAGGCGACGCACGCCCCCATCGGCCTCAAGTTCGGCGCAAGAACGCCCGCCGAACTCGCCATCGCCATCGTCGCCGAGCTCATCCAGGTGCGTGCCGAGCGTCGAAAGCGGGCGATTGCGCCGCAAGCATAGCGCGGGGAGGTGCGCCAGCGTCGCCCGGGTCGTGTACTCTAGTTGCCGGACATGAACGAGCATACTCCGGGGCGCGCCCTGGTCACCGACGCGGCCGGACGTCACCGCGGTGCGGAC
The DNA here is from genome assembly GCA_964392965.1 of uncultured Coriobacteriaceae bacterium. Lineage (GTDB taxonomy): Bacteria > Actinomycetota > Coriobacteriia > Anaerosomatales > Anaerosomataceae > CAYMSA01. The sequence continues at coordinate 3,509 of CAYMSA010000003.1, read as the reverse complement.
GCCGGGGACGGTCTTCATAGGAGCAGTCATGGTCATGGAGCACATCCGTCAGCTGGCTACGGTGATCGGCCCGCGCCCGGCCACCACCGATGCCGAGGCGAGCGCGGCCGACTACATCGAGGGCGTCTTCCGCGCGCAGGGTCTCACGACCGAGCGGCAGGAGTTCGAGTGCCCGAGGACACGGTCGTGGGCCGTCGTGATCTGCTGCGCGCTCACTGTCATCGCGGCGGTGCTGGCGCTGTGGTGGGGCTGGCCGGCGCTCGCGCTCGCCGCGATCGGGGCCGTCCTCCTGCGGCTCGAGCTCGACCTGCGCCCGGGCCTCTCGCGGTTGCTTCCCCGCGGCCCTTCGCAGAACATCATCGCCCGGCACATACCGCACATGCGCCGGGGAGACCGGCTGCAGCGTGTGGTCATCGTCGCCCCATATGACTCACCGAAGCCGTCGGTCTTCGACGGCCCCGGTCTCGTCCGAAACGCCTGGAAGCTGAAGACAGCCGCCTGGTGGATGGCGATCGTCACCGCGCTCCTCATCCTGCTCGGCCGGATGCCCTTCGCGGCCGGATGGACGCCCTGGGTCGGCTACGTCACCCTTCTTGCAGCCGTCTACCCGCTCGTCTTCCTCGTGATGACGCTCTATGGCGAGGTCGCGATGGAGCCGGGCGAGGGCGCCAACCACAACGCCTCGGGGGTGGCCGCGCTCCTCGGCGTCATGCAGGCCACGGTTCCGGCCTCCGATGACCACACGACCCGCTTCACGCCCGTGAGGCACTCGGCGGAGGTCGCCCGAGAGGCCGACGTGGTCATCGAGGACGCGCTCCTCGAGTACCGTCCCGTGGGTGGCGCCCTCGCCGACGGCTCCTTCAGGACGGCCCGGCTCGACGGCTTCGATGACGCGGGCTGGGAGTCCGGTCCGATCAACATCTCCAACGTCGTCACGCCGCGTCCGGCTGCCCCCCGGGCCTTCGACGACCTGGACGCAGACATCGAGTGGGTCGAGTCGGGCGCCACCGAGGGACAGGCGAGCCTCGATCTTCCGCTCGAGTCCGGCTACGGTCGCGACCTCTCCTACGACGAGCCCTCGGAAGACGATCACGTCGAGCCCTCATTCCCGCGACGCGCCATCTTCGGCGAGCGGTCGGCGGGGGGGCGTCGATCGACGCTCCGCGACCGTGCGCCGCAGGCGCTCGATGCCGAGGAGCCCGAGGTGGAGCTGGCCGCCGGGCCGGAGCGGGAGCCCGCGACACGCGGCGTTCGCGACTGGCTCGGCGTTGGCAGCGGCTTCGAGGTTCGCAAGGCCGGTCGGAGGATCGGGAGCTGGGAGAACATCGACGAGGATGAAGAGGACGCGGGCCTCAAGTTCGGTATGGCGGGAGGCGAACCGGAACTCACGGAGGCCGAGCTCGCCGCGCGCATCCGGAAGCGTGTCACCGAGCGTGTCGACCGGGCGCTTGCCGAGAAGGAGATCTGGTTCGTGGCCACCGGCGCGAGCGCACCGGGCGCGTTCGGCATGCGCGCCCTGCTGGACGCCTACGGCGACGACCTGCGCGACGCTCTCTTCATCGTGATCGACGGGGTCGGCTCGGGCGCGCTCTCGTTCGTGACGTCCGAGGGGCTCATGACCGACCGTCACGCCGACCGTCGGTTGGTGGCTCAGGCGAGGCGCACCGCCCGCGAGGCCGGTTTCGAGGCCACCTCACGCAAGACGAAGGGAGTCCTGACTGACGCGCTGCCTGCGCTCAGGAAGCGCCACAAGGCGATGAGCCTCATGGCATTCGACATCAACGGCCTCCTGCCGGACCGCGCATGGGGAAGCGACACGATCGAGAACGTCGCCGAAGCGAACGTCGAGCGTGCGGTGGCGTTCGTGACCGCGCTCGTGCGCGATCTGTAGCCGTGGGAAGCGACGGTCGATGAGAGTGCGATTCGGGCGGTCACTCGCGCGCAAGACGCTCGTGTCCTGGCGGGACGACCCGAGCCAGCACGACATCGAGGCGCTGCGTGCGAATATCGACCGCGTGGGACTGGTCATCCGGATCCGCTGGGTCATCGTTGCGACCCTGATGGTCTTCTCGCTGGTGGGCGGCCTTGTCTTCACGACCACGTTGACCACCGATACGTTCGTCGACAACATGCGCGTTCCGGCTGTCGCCCTCGTGTTCGTCATCGCCTACAACACGTACTACCAGCTCACGTATCGCCGCTTCGGCAACATCGCCTATCTCAATCAAGCACAGTTGTTGCTCGACATGGTTGTGGCCACGGTGCTCGTCTACTACAGCGGCGGTGCGCTCTCGTGGTTCTCGTCCATCTACCTGCTGTTCATACTCGAGGGAGCGTTCATCCTTCCGCGACCCAGGCACGTCTGGTTCCTGGCGGGAGCGGCGGCCTTCATGCTCGGCTGTGTCTACTTCGGCTGCTACATGGGCTGGCTTCCGCCACTCGACCTGCCCATCGTTGACAGCGCGCTCGGCAGGAACATCACGTATGTCATCGCCCGCTACCTGTGGGAGATCACGATGTTCGCCGGGGCGACGTTCGCGGGGACGCTGCTGATCCGGGGCGTTCTCGAGCGCGGGCCGCACGCGGGCGCGAACGGCTTCGTCGACGGGCTCACCGGCCTGTTCAACGCCGTCTACTTCCAGCGGGTGCTCGCTCGCGAGTGCGCCCGCGCCGGTGCCGGTGGGAGCGAGCTGGCGCTTCTGCTGGTCGACGTCGACCGTCTCGGCGACGTGAACCAGGTCTTCGGTCTGACCACCGGAGATCGGCTCCTGGTCAAGGTCGCCGAGCGGATCTCGATCGCCGCCGACGGCGATGACGTCTCCTATGCGCTCGTGCCGGGTATCGCATGCCGCGTGGGTGGGGAAGAGTTCGCGCTCATCCTGCCGGGGGCTGGCGCCGGCACCGGCGGACGCGAGCCGCTGCGCGAGCGGGCGACGCGCATCGCCGAAGAGCTGCGCTCCTCCATCGGCGCGCTGCGTGTCGACGATGTCGGCGTGACCGTGAGCATCGGCATCGCCATCTTCCCCGGGCATGGCGCCACGCCCGAGGACCTGCTGGACTCGGCGGACCAGGCACTTGCCGCTGCGACGCTCGCGGGAGGCAACCGTGCGGTGTTGCCCGCCAGGGAATCGGGCTTCGACGTGGCCATCGGCGGCGAGAACTCCCCCGGGGGCGTCGTCGCCGCAGACGGGGAGGAGGCCGAGGCGGAGGATGCGGTCGAAAGGGATGAAGAGGGCCGCATCACTCCGGACGCCGGTGACCCGACCGGGCGGGAGTGACCCGATGCGGGCCGTCTTCTCCGCCGCCGAGGCCGTGCTCGTGGTCGTCGTCCTCGCTGTTGCGGTGATCGGGCTCGCTCTGCTGCCCGTCACGACTCCCGTCTACGTTCGAGCGGTCGTGCTTTCGGCAGACGCCCCCGCGCTCACCGGTATCGGTACCGAGGAGACGCTCGAGGCAGCCGAGTCCGTACGCCGCTTCGTGGTGGACCGCGACGCGCCGGAGCTTGCCGC
>CAYMSA010000002.1:54423-56210 GCA_964392965.1 uncultured Coriobacteriaceae bacterium | reverse complement strand
GCGTTCCTGCGGCAGCATCCGGGACTCCGGTGCCTCGGCCCGGGCGTAAGTGAGGAAGAAGAAGCCCAGATCACGGTCTCTCTCGTCTCGAGCGCCGCGCGTCATGCGGTGGACCGCTGGGTTCTCGGTGAGTCTGAGGTACCGCTCAATCCCGGGCTCATCGAGGGCGCGCTTGAGAAGATGTCCCAGGTTCTAGGAAAGGACCGATAGGCACCATATGCATGCTACCGCACGACATACACACCACGGCGTCGAGGGGGCGCCGACCACACTCACCAGACGCTCGGTCATGCTCGTCTTCGTCGGCCTGCTCTCGGCGATGTTCATGGCCTCGCTCGACCAGATGATCCTGAGCACTGCGTTGCCGACGATCGTGGGAGAACTCGGTGGTGTGAACCACATGATGTGGGTCACGACCGCTTATCTCCTCGCCATGACCATCACGATGCCGGTCTATGGCAAGCTTGGTGACCTGATCGGCCGGAAGGGACTTTTCGTCGTCGCGCTGATGCTGTTCCTGATCGGATCGGTTGTGAGCGGCCTCTCATGGGACATGTCCAGTTTCATACTCGGCCGTGCCGTTCAGGGCCTGGGTGGCGGTGGGCTGATGGTGCTCTCTCAGGCGATCATCGCGGACATCATCGCTCCCCGGTACAGGGGTCGGTACATGGGCATCATGGGCGGCATGTTCACCGTGAACTCAGTGCTCGGTCCCATCGTCGGTGGCTGGCTCACGTCGGGGCCAGGATGGCGCTGGGCGTTCTGGATCAATGTGCCGCTCGCCATCCTGGCGATCACGGCTGCCGCAGCGTTCCTGCCGGCCCCACATCGCAAGGTCACTCGGCCGCGTCTCGACGTAGCGGGAATCGTCACGATGGTCGTGACGGTCTCATCGCTCGTGCTCGTCAGTTCGTGGGGCGGGAGCCTCTACGACTGGGTGTCGCCCGAGATCGCAGGGCTCATGCTGCTTGCGATCGTGTCAGGTGTGCTCTTCGTGCGCGCCGAGAAGAAGGCCGAAGTGCCGCTCATCCCGCTCCACCTCTTCGTCAACCGCAACTTCAACATTGCGATCGCAGGAGGTCTTCTTATCTCCATCGCGATGTTTGGAACGACGGCGTACATGCCCACATACCTGCAGGTGGTCGAGACGCTCAGTCCCACGGACGCCGGCTACCTCATGATGCCGTTCTCACTCGGCATCTTCGTGACTGCCACGGCGTCGGGTTTCATCGCGGCTCGCACGGGACGCTACAAGTGGATGCCGATGGCGAGCTGCCTTCTCGCCGGCGTAGCACTCCTGCTCCTCTCATCACTGACGCTTGCAACCCCGCTCCTGCTGATTGCGGCGTGCATGACGGTGCTTGGCCTCGCCATAGGTCTTGGCGTCCAGATTCTGCTTCTCGTCTCGCAGAATGAGTTCTCGATCACCGAGGTGGGGACGGCCACGTCCACCTACACGTTCTTCCGGGAGATCGGTGCGTCACTCGGTTCGGCGCTCGTCGGCTCCTTCTTCATCGCCAGACTCGCCACTCGTTTGACCGAGAACCTGACCGGACTCGGTGGACTCTCCGCGCTTGGTGTCGGAGCGAACTCACTGACGCCCGAGATCACCGCGGCGCTTCCGTCCGTCGTCCACGACGCCGTGGCGCTTGCGTACAACGAGGCGTTCATGCCGGTGCTGATGGCAATCGTGCCCCTCATGGCCATCGGCTTGCTGCTGATGTTCTTCCTTGATGAGACGCCGCTCCGCACCACGAACGAGCCGCTTGAGAGCCAGGGCGAGAGTG
>CAYMSA010000002.1:26373-54323 GCA_964392965.1 uncultured Coriobacteriaceae bacterium | reverse complement strand
CACCGAGTCATCGGGAGACCCTGACGAGCTCGCCGGGGAGTCCCCGATCCCTGCGACCGGGCGACCTGCCGGAGACGCCGGCGCGCGCACTGGCGAGTGGCTTTCCTCGGAGACGGCCTAAGACCAGACGAAGGTGGGTCCAGCCCGAGTGAGCCGATCAGCCACCGGGGGCGTGTATCCTGCCCATAACAAGGGCATCATCGGTGCTGAGGCTCCGTCATGCCGAGTCTCGTTTGTGCCGCACTGTCACAGGCGGACTCACGGTGAGCCCAGGGAGGCCGCACATGCCCGCGATTGTCGATGTCTCGAACCTGGCCAAGCGTTTCGGTGAGACCGTCGCCGTCGACGACGTCTCGTTCAGCGTCGAGCGGGGTGAGATATTCGGGCTCCTCGGCCCCAACGGCGCCGGCAAGACGACCACGATCGGCATGATCTCGTGCCTTCTCGATCCCGATGGCGGAACCATCGTCGTCGACGGTCACTCTACGGTCGGCGAGTCCTCGGCGGTGCGTGCGACGCTCGGCGTCGTCCCCCAGGAGATCGCCCTGTACCCTACGCTCACCGCCGCCGAGAACCTCGCCTTCTGGGGCCGCATGTACGGCCTGACGGGCGGGGCGCTCAAGGAGGCGATCGCGGCAGCCCTGGACGTAGCCGGGCTTGCCGATCGGGCGAAGGAGCGGATCGAGAAATACTCGGGCGGCATGAAGCGACGCATCAACATCGCCGCGGGTGTGCTGCACGCGCCCAAAGTGTTGCTGATGGACGAGCCGACGGTGGGCATCGACCCGCAGAGCCGGAACCACATCCTCGAGACCGTGAAAGATCTCAACCGTGCGGGCACCACGGTGCTCTACACGAGCCACTACATGGAAGAGGTCGAGTACCTCTGTGACCGTATCGCGATCATGGACCACGGACGGCTGATCGCCATGGGCACGCTGCCGGAGCTGCGCGAGCTCGTCGGCGGCATGGACTCTGTCGCGGTCGCGCTCGACGGTGAGGCCGAGGGACTCGAGGAGGCCGTGCGCTCGCTGCCCGGGGTCGCGCGTGCCGAGCGCACCGAAGCGGGACTCACCGTGCTCTCACCGGACAGTGCGGCGGTGTTGAGTTCGCTGGTGAGCGCGCTCGAGCGTTCGGGGGCGCGCATCACCTCGCTCACGGTCACTGAGCCCAACCTGGAGAGCGTGTTCCTGCACCTCACCGGCAAGAGCCTCCGGAACTGACGAAGGGCGGACGATGCCTCTCGTGACTGTCCATCGTGCGCGCAGGGGAGGCCGCGGTCTGTTGGCCGGGGCGCCCCGGTGAGCCGCCTGCTCACCATCGCCCGCAAGGACGCCACCGTCGTCTTCCGGGATGCCTCGGCGCTGCTCGTCATGCTTGCGATGCCGCTGGCGCTCACGTTCATCCTCGGCGCGGCACTCGGCGGGCTCGACTCCGGTGACACCATCGACGAGAAGGTCGCCATCGTGAACCTGGACGAGGGCGAGACGGGCGCGCTCTTCGTCGAAGGGCTCACGGACTCCGAGGAGGTCGCCGCGCTCTTCACGATGGAGGTCGCCGAGGATCCGGCCGCCGTACGGGAGGCCGTCGAGAAGGGCGATCTCACAGCCGCGCTCATCATCCCGGTCGACCTCACGGCGCGTATCGCCGAGCGACAGCCCGTGACGCTCGAGGTGCTGCAGGACCCCGGGTCGCAGGTGACGGCGGGTGTGTGGGCGGGCGTGGTGCGGGCGGCGGTGTCGAGCGCCTCGGCGCAGATCGTCGCGGGCAGGACGCTCGCCGGGCTGAGCGAAGCCGCGCCGGGCGGCACCGCGTCCGGGGGCGCTATCACACTCACGACTGTGAAGGTCATCGATGCCGAGGCGTCCACCGAGCGACGCGTGTCGACAGTCGACTACTACGCCGCTGGCATGACTGCGATGTTCCTGCTCTTCGGTGCGATGTTTGGCGCGTTTGCCTTCATCCGCGAGCGCCGCGAGCGCACGCTCGACCGGCTGCTCGCCACGCCGGCCCGCCGCCTCGACATCATGGGGGGCAAGGCGCTCGGTATCTTCGCCCTCGCGGCGGCGCAGTTCCTCGTGCTCCTCGCGGGCACGGGACTCGTCTTCGGCGTGGACTGGGGCGAGTCCATCGGCGCCACGATCGCGGTGGGCATGGCCGAGGCCGTCTCGGCTGCGGGGCTTGCGATGACGTTCACCGCGCTCGGCAAGACCGAGCGGGCCGTCGGCGGAATCGCACCCGCGCTCATCATGTTCTTCGCGGCTACCGGCGGTTCGATGATCCCGGCGCAGCTCCTGCCCGGCTGGTTGCTGCCGCTGCAGGTCATCTCGCCGGTGTACTGGGCCAATGGCGCGTTCCTCGACCTCATGGGCGGCGCGGGCTTCTCGGCGGTGCTCGGCCCGATCGCGGCGCTCCTCGCCATCGGCGTGGCGCTCTTCGCCGTCGGACTGTGGAGGCTGAGGACGTCATGATCCGCCGCATTCTCGCCCTCGCGTGGCTGAACGTGCTGCAGCTTCTGCGCAATCCCGCCGAGGTCATGGGCGTCATCGGCCTGCCGCTCGTGCTCACGCTGCTCTTCGGGACGGCCTTCGCGGGCCAGGGAGAGAGCGCCCTGCGCGTGCTGGTCGTCGACGAGGACGAAAGCGCGTACTCGCGTCAGGCGCTCGGGCTCATCGACGCCGAGGAGTCGCTCGAGACGAGTGCGGTCTCGCGACTCGAGGCCGAGCGCCTCATCGCCGAAGGCAGCGTGTCGGTCGCGGTGCTCGTGGCCGAGGGTTTCGGCGAGGATCTCACGTCGGGCGAGGCGACGATCGAGGTCCTGCGCGACCCGGCCTCGGAGAGCGCGCTTGCGGTGGCGTCCATCGCGCAGGGTGTGGCGCTGCGGATGTCGGGCGACGCTGAGACCGCCCGGGTCGCGCTCGCCCTGCTCCCTCCGGGGACGGCGTCGTTCGACGACCTCTACTGGCAGGCAGACGCGGAGTGGGAGCCCGAGCCGCCCCTCTCGGCGGTGGGCGAGGTGGTGGTCGCCTCGGACGTTCGCGGTGACTCGGTTCTGCCGAATGGCTCGACGCTCAGCTCCATCGGCTTCACGGTGTGGTTCATCCTGTTCGTGACGTTCGGCGGCGCCGGCGGCATCCTGGAGGAGCGCGAGCTGGGCACGCTTCGCCGCCTGCTCGTGACGCCCGCGGGCAAGGGCACCATCATCGCCGGTAAGATCGCCGGCGTCGTGGCCATGGCGGTCGTGCAGGCGATCATCCTCGTGGTACTCGGAGCGCTGCTCTTCGGCGTGCCGTGGGGGAACGATCCGCTCGCCGTCGTGCTCGTGCTCGGCGCCTACATCCTCGCGGGCACCGGTCTCGCCATCCTCGTCTCGGCGCTCGTGCGCACGCGCGACCAGCTTTCCGGCGCTGGTCCGCTTCTCTCGACCGGCCTGGCGATGCTCGGTGGCTGTCTGTGGCCGATCGAGATCCTGCCGCCGTTCATGAAGGCGGTCGCCATGGCGACGCCCACCGGCTGGGCGGTCATGGGCCTGACGGACATCGTCGCGCGCAACCAGGGCCTCGCATCCGCAGTGCTCCCCGTCGCCGTGCTACTGGGATTTGCGGCTGTCTCGCTCGGGCTCGGGGTACGATTGCTGAAGTTCGAGTAGGCGTCGCGAGAGGAACGGGATGAGGGAGGAACGTCCGGGAAGAGCGCTCTTCGAGGGGGAGGGGCGGGTGATCACGCCGGAGCGGCTGGAGCGGTGGCTCAAGGTCGTACCGATGCGCCACTCGCGCCGTAGCTACACGGGCGAGCCGGTGCCGTCCGGGAGCCTCGACGCCCTTGAGTCGCTCGCGGCGTCCTTTCGGCTCTGGTCCCGCGTGCGGGCCGTGCTTGTGCGCGAGGCGCCAGCGTCGGTGTTCCTCGGCATCGTGGGCTCGTACGGTGGCATCTCGGGCGTGCCGTCGGCCATCGTTCTCGTCGGCAAGAAGGATGTCCCCGGCGAACGGATAGGGTACGCCGGCGAGGCAATCGTGCTGGAGGCAACCGCACTCGGCCTCGATACCTGCTGGGTCGGCGGGTTCTTCAGCGCCGCCGCTACACGCAGATTCGTGTCGATGGAGGACGGCGAGCGAGTGCATGCCATCATCGCACTCGGGCATGCGCAGCAGCGAGTGTCACGCAAGGAGCGCGTGCTGTTCGGGCAGGGGCGCGCGAAGTACCGGCGGACGCTCGAGGAGATTGCGCCAGGCGCCGCGCGATGGCCGACATGGGCCAGGCAGGGTCTGGAGGCGGTGCGCGTCGCGCCTTCGGCGATGAACCGGCAGCCGTGGCGCTTCAGCCATGATGAGGGCTCGGAGCGTGTGGCCGAGTCGGTGACGGTGAGCTTTGAGGGGGCTGATGCGCCGAGGGTCTCCAAGCGTCTGGACTGCGGCATCGCCATGCTTCACTTCGAGCTCGGGGTGATGGCCGAGGGGGTTCGCGGCACCTGGGAGTACTTGGAGTCGCCGCAGGTGGCGAGGTACGTGCGGGAGTGATGGAATACAGAGCGTGGGACGGGTCACCCAAGAGGGCGACGAGTGGTTCCGCATGCCGCTCGGCGCCCGCCGTCGCGCCGCTCGTCTCCATGTCGGCCTTCCGCGTATAGTATGAGGTGTCCGGACAGTGAGTCCGGACTGCGCGCGGCCGATGCGTCATCGGCCGGTCCATGATGGTCGTTCGGGTTCTTGGCTCTGGAGGGTTCGTGATGGCAGACAGTTGCACGATGCTCCGCATGGCCCCTGACGGTATGCGCGGGGTGGTCGTTGGCATCGAGGCGGAGACCAGGAAGCGGCGCTTCGGGCGCGCCCGGGGCCCCAGGCCCTCAGGCACGAACGCCAAGCGGCCGTACACCCTCGGCGAGGAGATCTTCAGTGCTGTCACGCACGGCGTGGGTGCGTGCTTGAGCATCGCTGCCCTCGTGGTGATGATCGTGGCTGCCGGTGTGTTCGGCACACCCTGGCATCTGGCCAGCGCAATCATCTACGGCACCACGATGTTCGTGCTCTACATGGCGTCCACGCTCTATCACGCTATCCAGCACGCCGGCGCTCGGCACGTCTTCAAGATCATCGACCACGCGAGCATCTACCTGCTCATCGCGGGCACCTACACACCCTTCACGCTGCTCACCATCCGCAACGACGGTGGGTGGTGGCTCTTCGGCGTCATCTGGGGATTCGCGCTCGTGGGCATCATCACCGAGGCGTTCTGGGTGTATCGACCAAAGTGGGTCTCCGCCGTCATCTACCTTTGCATGGGCTGGATGGCGATGCTCGCGATCAAGCCCATCATGGCCAACCTCGACATGGGTGGCGTGTGGCTGCTCATCGCCGGAGGACTCGCCTACACGCTCGGCACGGGTTTCTACGTGGCCAAGAACGTCCGGTACATGCACTCGATCTGGCACCTGTGGGTGCTCGCGGGAAGCGTCTGTCACTTCCTCGCGGTGATCCTCTATGTGTTCCCCGGAGCGTGATGTAGTGGCCGGCTCGAAACACGCGCCGACAGGCGACGCCTCCGCTGTCCTCGGGCCAGTGCTCGGTAGGTTCGTGGATCAGCACATCCACTCTCTCCTCGGAGTCGAGGTGCTGCTCTTCTTCCAGCGGAATCCGGACGCGGTGATGGACGTCGTCGGGCTGGCGTCGAACCTCGGGCGTTCGGCCGACGAGACGCGGTCGGAGGTCGAGACGCTCTGCGATCGCGGGATTCTTTCTTGCAGCGGTGGGCTCATCCGCTGCGATGGAGACCGTCGCACCGTTGAGGCGCTCGCACTTCTCGCAGACGCCTGCCGGGACCGGGAGCGCCGTCCTGCGCTTATCGCTTCGATCGTGGCCCGCGCCGCCCGGCCGGGTACGTCTGCGGGTGTCAGCGCATGAGTGAGATAGGCACTCAGATCCTGCTCGTTCTCGTTCTCATCGTGGTGAACGGCTACCTTGCGGCGGCCGAGATCTCCCTAGTGAGTGCACGCCGCGCCGCGCTCACGATGGAGGCCGAGCAGGGCTCGAAGCGTGCGAAGAAGGCGCTCAAGCTGGCCGAGACTCCCTCCCGCTTCATGGCCGCCATCCAGGTGGGCATCACGCTGGTCGGATTCGGAGCCTCGGCCACTGCCGCCGTCACCCTCGCCCAGCCGCTGGCGGCGTGGTTCAACACGTTCGGTATATCCTGGCTGAGTTCCGTGGCCGCAGGACTCTCGGTCTTGGTCGTGACGCTCGCCATCTCGTACGTGACGCTCGTCATCGGCGAACTCGCGCCCAAACGCCTCGGGCTGCAGCGCGCGGAGGCGGTGGCGAAGGCGGTCGCGGGTCCGATCGGGTTCCTCCAGTCGGCGACCGCACCGCTCACCTGGCTTCTGCAGCGCTCCACGAACGTCGTGGCGCGCCTTCTGGGGGTGCCGCCAGGCGACGTGCGCCCCGGCGTGACCGAGGAGGAGATCAAGCTGCTCGTCACGGAGCAGGGAACCCTCCTTGAGGACGAGAAGCGCATGATCCACGAGATATTCGAGCTCGGTGACATGGTGGCGCGCGAGATCATGGTGCCGAGGGTCGACATGCAGATGATCGAGGACACCCTGACCGTCGGCGAGGCGATCCGCGTCTTCCAGGAGTCCGGATTCTCGCGTCTGCCCGTCTACCACGACGTGGCGGACTCGATCGTCGGTATCGCGATGCTCAAGGATCTCGTGGGTCCCGCCTCGGAGCACAGGATGGACGACACGGTATCGCGGTACGTCCGTCCGGCCGTGTTCGTGCCCGAGACCAAGCCGATCCTGGTGATGCTGAACGACATGCAGGCGGCGCACAACCATCTGGCCATCGTGGTCGACGAGTACGGTGGCACAGCGGGACTTGTCACCATCGAGGACATCGTGGAGGAGATCATCGGTGAGATCTCCGACGAGTTCGACCGTGAACGCCGATACTACACGCGTACGAGCCCGACGGAGTGGGTGGTGGATGGCCTCCTGTCCGTCCACGAGGCCAACGAGACGTTCGGTTGGGGCCTGCCGTTATCCGACGAGTACGACACAATGGCTGGGTGGGTGCTCGCCGAACTCGGCCACATTCCGGCGACAGGCGAGATTCTGCACCATGAGAGCCTCACAGTGGTGGTCGATCTCGTGCGAAGGCGGAGAATCGCCCGTCTTCGGGTATCTATAGCCACGGACGCGGATGACTGAGGCGGTCAGTACCGCTTCTTGTCGGTGTTCAGCGTCCGGCGCGTTGTGTGCCGCATGTCCGCTATCGCTTCTAGAAGGTGATCGCAGTGCCTGATGTCCAAGGTCCTACGAGTACCACGTCTCCGGCCGCGTCTCCGCCCCCTCCGGCCCCATCGGCCGGGACTTCGGCTCCTCAGGGGCAAGGCGGCGGGCCGACGCGCGGTTCTGCGATCTGGTTCGGGGTCGCCCTCGTGCTCATCGGCGGCGCCGTCCTCCTGGAGCAGTTCGTGCCGGGACTCCAGCTGTGGCGGCTGTGGCCGCTCATCATCATCGCGCTCGGCGTACGCCAGATGTTCGGTCCTGGCCGCGGCGGCTGGACCGTCAAGCACCTCGCCGAAGGCGTGACCACCGTGGTCTTTGGCCTTGTGTTCCTGGGTTGCTCGATCGGGTTCCTTTCATGGAACGTGTGGTTCAACATCTTCCGTTTGTGGCCGGTCCTGGTCATCGCGCTCGGCATCGAGGTCATCGGGCACGGTCTGCGCAGCCCGTGGGTGCGTGCCGTCTCGAGTCTTCTCGTCGCTCTCGGGTTGCTGTATGGAGCGCTCCTGATGCCCTCGGACACCAGGTTCACGTGGCCGCCGGTCATCGACAACGTGGGTGAGGCCGAGCCGTTCAGCCACTCGGCGCCGCACTCAGTCTCCGTGCGCTCGGGCACCGCGATGATCGACGGCGGGGTGGGCGAGTTCTCGGTCGTGGCGGGTGAACAACTCGCCACCGCCGAGGGGAGCTCGCCGTTCCAGACGGAGTTCGTCACCAACGTCATCGACGATGTCGCCGATGTGCGGATCGGCTACGCGAGCACCTCGTTCAGCGGCCCGACGACCGGGTCGAACATGGACATCACGCTCGACCGCGATGTCGTGTGGGATCTGGATGTGAATGCGGGCGTGAGCTCGTACCGGCTCGATCTGAGTGATCTGCCCGTGAGCGAGTTCCGGCTGGATGCCGGTGTGTCCGACGGGACGGTCATCCTCGGACCGTCGAATCTCGCCGGTGTCTCGGGAGCGCTTCCAGTCTCGATTCAGGCCGGTGTCTCATCGCTCGTGGTGCGTGTTCCTTCGGGTGACGGGGCACGCGTGGTGGTACGCCACGGTCTCTCAGACATCGACGCCGAGGGCACGTGGGTGACCATGCGCGGGGACGGGCGCACCACCTTCGAGAGTGACGGATTCGACGGAACAGGGCCATACTGGGACATCGAGATCGAGGCCGGTGTCGGCGCCATCAGACTCGAGTATTACTAGGAGGCATGAACAGTGACTGACACAGAGAACCGCAATCCGAACCAGGAGCACGACTCGACAGGCTGGTTGATCCTCGGCGCGATCCTCATCATCGCGGGCTTCTTTCTCGGCGCGCGCAGTCTCGGCTGGGTGCCGTGGCCGCTCGATCAGATCTGGACGTGGGGCTCCAAGGCGCGCATGGGCATCGGCGTCATCGTCCTCGGCATCCTCGTGATCATCTGGGCCCAGTCGGGCAAGCGCCCCAGGGCGCCGCGTGCGGGCACGAAGCTCTATCGCACGCGGCAGGACAAGTGGCTCGCTGGCGTCATCGGTGGACTCGCCCGTTACTTCGGCCTTGACGTCACGATGATGCGCCTGCTCTTCCTGGCGCTTGTCGTCCTCTTCGACTTCGGCGGGCTCATCCTCGCGTACATCGTGATGGCGATCGTCGTGCCGCTTGAGCCTGCGGGCATATCGCCGACGGGTGAGCAGCCCGCGGACGCCGCCCCTGTGCCGGCGCCGTCTGCGCCTGCTTCGTGGCCAGCCCAGCCTGCACCTCCTGCGCCGCCTGCGTGGCCGGACCAGTCTGCCCCTCCCGCACCCCCCACGCCTCCCGCACCCCCCGCACCCCCCGCACCGCCTGCGCCTGCGGTCCCTGCACCGGGTCAGACAGAGGCCGAGGCCGGAAGTCCCGCACCGGACGGCCCCGCCGCGTCTCGATGAGGTTCGGCATCGTCTCTGCGGTCGCCGGGCCCACGAGGCCCGGCGACATCATCGACGCGCACGTCCACATGTTCTCGTTGCCGATGCTGCGCGAGTATGTGGAGCGCCATCCCGACCCCAATCCACGCTGGCGCGAAGCGCTCAAGACGGGACGGTTCGGGCGACGCAACGAGGTGCTTCCCGACCTCGACCCTGCCGAGATGGCCGATTTCTATGCGGCCCGTCTCGATGAGGCAGGCATCGCCCGGGCGGTCATCGTCTCCGTCTTCGCCGACTCGCAGTACACGCGCGAGTTCATCGTCGCCTCGGGCGGCCGGGTCTCCGTGCTTGCCGCAATCGATCCCCGGGACCCGGATGCGCCGGAGCAGTTGGAGCGGGAGATCGCTGCCGGGCACAAGGGCGTGAAGCTCTATCCCGCGAACAGGGGCTATCATCTCTCGGATCCCGTATGTCGACCGTTCTTCGACAAAGTGGCCGAGCTCGGCGTGGCGGTCACCGTCCATTACGGCGTGACCGTCGATCCCACCGGAGACCTGCGTTTCGCCGACCCGACGGACCTCTCTCCCGTTGCGCGCGACCATCCTGAGACGCCATTCGTGATCGCGCACTTCGGCGCGGGCTACCTTCACGAGGCGCTGCGGCTCTGCTACCAGTGCAAGAACGTATGTCTCGACACATCGGGAACCAACAACTGGCTGGACTACGATCCGAACGGCTACACGCTGCCGGACGTCTTCGATCGCACACTTACGGCCATCGGGCCGGAGCGGCTGCTCTTCGGCACCGATTCGGGCACGACGCGCGCCTACCGCCGCTGGATCGCCTTCCAACAGCGGCGGATTCTCGAAGAGCTCGGCCTGTCCGAGCATGACAGGGACCTCGTCCTGCGTGCGAACGCGGTGCGGATCTTCAGGCTGGAGGAGTAGCGCATGGCCGACGACGAACGCGAATACGACGAGCTGGTCGACTGGGATCGCCGGTTGACCCGCGAGGGGCCGTTCTTCAAGGAGCTCTTCGAGACCCACGGCGTGCGTCGCGTTGCTGACGTGGGCGCAGGCAGTGCCCGCCACGCCATCCTCTTCGCAAGCTGGGGCAACGATGTCATAGCCATCGATCCCGACCCCAAGATGCTCGCGCTCGCCAGGGAGAACATCGCCGCCGCTCACAGCAGCGTACGAATCGCCGAGGGCGGCTTCGGCGAGGTCCGTCGCATTGTCGGCGGCCAGGTCGACGCGGTCATCTGCACGGGTAACGCGCTGCCGCATGTGCGTTCGCTCGAGGCGTTGCGCGAGGCGCTCGCGGACTTCGCTGCAGTGCTCCGGCCGGGTGGACTGCTCGTACTGCACTACCTCAACCACCACAGACTCATGGAGCAGAACATCCGCACGATGAGTCCGGTCTTCCGCGAGACGCCTGCGGGCGACAAGTTCTTCCTGCGCCTGCTCACCTACACGCCCGAGCGCGATGGCGTGCTGTTCGACTTCGTCACGCTCGTGCGTGACGCCAGCGTCCGTGAGACTCCGCACACGATCGAAAGCTGGCCGAAGACGCTCGATATGGACCCATCTGGCGGCTGGACACTGCGCTCGCGCCGCTCGCTGCATTTCGCGATGCCGCTCGACCTCATCTCAGCCGAACTCGAACGCGCCGGCTTCACGGGCGTCCGTGCCTTCGGCGACCACGCAGGCAGGTCGCTCGATATCGACGCCGACGAGAGCATGATCGTCGTGACTGAGCGTGCCGGGGCGGACGGGTAGCCGACGCGTGCGCGTGCGGAAGGTCGGTGGCGGCTGCAGGGGCTGGCGTTTCGCGGTGGTCGCTACAGTGGCGGCCACGCTGCTTGTCGGGACGGCTGGCTGTGGCCGGTCGTGTCAGCTCTCGGGCAGTCCGCCGACGATCGCTCCGGACGTAATGCCCGCCACGGTCGCGCGTCACACGGACGGGGACACCGCCGTGTTCCGGCTGGAGAACGGCGTCGAGGAGAAGGTGCGCTTCATCGGCGTGGACACGCCTGAGGTGCGGGGCGAGACGGCGGACTTCGGCGAGCGCGCGGCGGAGTACACGGCGCAGGCCATACCGGTCGGCGAGAGTGTCTGGCTGCAGACGGACGTCGATCTTCGTGATCGTTACGGTCGTCTGCTCGCGTACGTGTGGATTGAGCGGCCGTCGAGCGGCTCAGCGGCCGAGGCACGCGCGCACATGCTCAACGCGCGGCTGCTGATCGACGGCTACGCGCAGGTGCTCACCGTTCCGCCCAACGTCACCTATGCCGAGGAGTTCGTGCTCCTGGAAGCCGAGGCGCGTGACGGCGGAGCGGGTCTCTGGGGTGTCGATTCCGGGCCTGAGTCAGAACCAGCAGGTGGCGAGTAGCCACTGCTGCCCACCGCTCAGCGTGCCGCTGGCCGGTCGCATACCCTCGGCCCGAGCCTGCACGTCCGCCCGAGCGCCCTGTCGCAGTGCTCGACGGGCGGCGTGAGGCCCATCGGAGCGGCTCCTCCCGCGCCGTCGGCCAGTGCGCGGTAGAGGTGGCAGAGCGGCAGACCGGCCACGTTCTGGAAGCACTCGTCGTCAGCGACACTCGCCAGGTGATGCTCGATGTTGTAGGCGCCCGCGCAGCCGAGGTACTCGCCCCGCTCGAGCCAATGCGAGATGCATGCATCGTCCAGCTCGCGCATGAGCACCGGTGTCGCTACGGTGAAGCACGTCGGCTCGCTCATCCCGGGACCCATGATCGCCACGCCGGTGAGGACGTCATGCGTGCGTCCCGAAAGCCGCGCGAGCATCGCACGGGCCTCGGCTTCGTCGGCGGGCTTGCCGAGCACCCTGCCGTCGGCCACAACGATCGTGTCGAACGCGAGTACGATCGCGTTCTCTGCGTCGCGGGGCAGTCCCGCAGCCCGCGCCTTCTCCGCGGCGAGCGAGGCGGCGAGTTCGGCCGGCGGTAGAGGCAGCGTGAGGTCCTCGGCGGTATCGGTCGCCACCGAGTCGGTTCTGGCGCCAAGCCAGCCGATCAGGCGTCTGCGCCTGGGAGATGCCGATGCGAGGATGAGCGTCACGTCCATGCGCGGATGATAGCACCGTACCCCCGCGACCGGCATAATGGGACAGTCCGAGCGGAACCAGGGGAGTGGCCGATGAGCGATGCACCCGGCGGGGACCGCGCCGCAGCGGTACCCGAGTCCATCGAGCGGTTCGTGCGACAGCTTCTCGTCACCTACAAGGCGGCGAAGCTCTATCCCCCCGCGAGCGACATCCCACGGGACAGCGCGGAAGACCTGGTGACCATGGTGCAGCAGCTTCTGAGGGAGCTCCCCGACCTGCGCGTGGGCGTGACGAAGACGGCGCTGCTCTTCGACGGTGAAGCGATTCTGCCCCAGCAGGCGGCCTTCGGTGCGCTGGCCAGGGAACTCTACGAGCGTCAGGTGGCCGAGGTCTGCTTCCACGACGGCACGACTTCGCGGGAGGTGCTCTCGTTCCTGCGGGCGGTGCTCGATCCGGCTGAGGTGATCGAGGGGACCGGTGGCTTCGAGCAGCGGCTCTGGGACCTGCAGGTGGACGGCATCACGGTCCGGAGCGTGGAGACGCGGGTCATCGACGCAGGTGACCTCGAGGACGGTGCCCCGGCGTGGCCGCCGCTGGACGAGGACGTGGACGCCCTCGTCGAGGACCCCCGCATGCTCCGGCCCGGCGACAGACGCACGCTAGTGCGCTTCGCGAGTGACAGCGCTCTTCTCACCGGATACGTCGAGCGGGTCGCCAGGCGCGAAGAGGGCGAGGACACGCCAGTCAACCGTGCCGCCGACCTCCTGACACTGCTGGCCCGGTTCGCGTCCTCCTCACCCGAGGGCGAGCGCGAGCTCCTTCTGGAGTCTCTCGCCGAAGCAGCGTTCGAGCTGGAGCCTGAACTGCGCCGTGGGGTACTCGGCAGCCGCCTGCTTCACGATGCGCGGGTCGACGACACGGTGCTCGCGGTGCTGGAGCAGCTCGACCCGGAGCGACTCTGCGATGCTCTTGCCGAGGGACTCGGCCAGGACGACGTGGCCCGCGACGGCCTCGCGCGGGCCCTGCGTAACCTGTTGGCGCTCAATCTCGCTCCGCGCGAGAGTGTGCTCCAGGCCGCGAGGACGTCTATGCGTGTCCGGGGAGCCGACGAGGCGTTCATCGCCGGCGTCGTGGATGATGTCGTGCCGGTTCAGCTCCATCCGGGTGGCACACCCGGTGGATCCGGGGAGGACATCAGCGGTACCCTGCGTCTCATCGATCTGGCGCTCGTACCGGACGGTGCTGACGACCGCGCGATGGATCGTCTTCGGCATGAGGCCGCGATTGGCATCTCGGACGGAGAGGTGTTGCTGAGCCTGGTGACGCTCGTTGCGCTCACCGACGACCCGGCGGACTTCGACGCGCTCATGGCCGTGGCGCAGGAAGGCCTCACGCTGGCGCTCGAGACGGGTGAGTACGTCGCTGCAGCCGATGCCGCCGAGGCCCTCGCTGCACTTGAGCAGGACGAGAGCCGCGACCGCGAACAGCGTACCCGTGCCCGAAACGCCCTCGTGGCCATGGCCGATATGGAGCGCATGCGCTCCATCGTACGCGGCATCCGGCTCCATGACCGCGGAACGCTCGAGCGTGAGGCGTGCGAGCGGCTTCTCTCGACGCTGGGCTCGAGAACCATCACGCCGCTCCTCGAGCTCCTGGCCGACGAGGTCGACATGTCGCTTCGCAAGAGCCTCGTGGGATTGATCGCATCACTCGGCGGGAGCCACCTCGACGAGCTAGGCGCTCGAACCGACGATCCGCGCTGGTACTTCGTTCGCAACGTGGCGAGCATCCTCGGCTCCACGCACGACGAGGGTGCGCTTCCGTACCTTGAGCGGACGCTCCGGCACGCCGATGCGCGGGTGCGGCGAGAGTCCATGCGGGCGGTCGCCGAGATCGGCGGTCCGCGAGCCCAGGAGCTGCTCGTGAATGCTCTGGGCGATGCGGACCCCCGCAACGTCACGCTCGCCGCACGCTACCTCGGGACCGCCGTTGCACCGGTTGCGGTGAACGCCCTGCTCGCTCTCGTGCGCGACGGGGGCCAGGGCGCGGCAGACGCGAGCGCTCGCAAGGAGGCCGTCGAGGCCCTCGGCGTGATCGGTTCGCCCGAGGCCGAGGAGGCGCTGCGGACGGTCGCGCGACGGAGCGGACTCTTCCGCCGAGGGTATCCCAAGGAGCTTCGTGTGGCGGCACTCGCCGCGCTCGGACGAATCGAGTCGTCGCGAGGGGAGGCCAGCCGATGAGTGGCCTCACGCACGAACCCCCGCACGATGCGACGCGTCTCTTCTCGGCCAACCAGGTCGCGCGTGCCAGGACGCTCCTGGCGCGGCTCTACTCGCTCCGGCGTGCCGCCCGGCTCTACCCGGCGGATCACCCGGCGCTGCTCAGCGCGTGTGAGGAGCTGCTCGAGGTGGTGCGCCAGTACCACGCCGAAGGGGTGGACGTGCCACTCACGTTCGCCGACGGCGAAGTGTTCCTCGGAGGGCAACTGCTTCCGGGCGAGAGCGTGCAGTTCGATCAGTTCGTGCGCGACCTCGTCGCCATCGGCGTGCAGAGCGTGACCTTCAAGCGTGGCCTGCTGCTTCAGGAGCTGGCTCATCTGGCAATCGTGCTCACGCGCCCCGGGGGCCATCCCGGGACCTTCGGCTGGGGTGCGGCGGATGCGAAGATGCCGCATATCGCTATCGGGACGGTGAGCGTCATCCGGGACGTGTCCGACCTCGATCGGTTGTCCGGCGAGGAGAAGGCGGCGTACGCGGGGGCCCTCGATCTCGTACGGGAGCTCGACCGCTTCATCAGGTCCGGACGTGAGCTCAACGTCGCGCACGTGCGCCGTACGGTGCAGAGTCTGGTGGACAACGTGGTGCACAACCGCGCCGCGATGCTCGAGCTTTCCGGGCTGAAGAGCCATGACGAGTACACCTTCTACCATTCGGTCAACGTGGCCATCCTTTCGCTCGCGATGGGTTCGGCACTCTCGAAGGAACACCGCTTCCTCTCGTCCCTCGGCGCGGGAGCGCTCCTGCACGACATCGGCAAGATGCGAGTCGATGCGAGCATCATCAACAAGAAGGGCGCGCTCACCGTCGAGGAATGGAGCGAGATGCGCCGGCATCCCGAGTACGGCGCGCAGCTCGCCGCGCTCACGAGCGGACTCGATCGATCGGTGATGGTGTGCGTGCTGGAGCACCACATGCGCTACGACGGAAGCGGTTACCCTGAGCCGGTTCTGCGCAGACCGCAGGCCCTGATGAGCAGGATCGTCGCCGTTGCGGATGTCTTCGACGCGATGACTTCGGACCGCTCCTATAGCGACGCGCGCCTGCAAGACGAGGCGATGATGATGGTGGGAGAGATGGCGGGCACCATCCTCGACCCCGACCTCGTCCGTCTGCTCGTGCGGTTGCTCGGAAGCTACCCTCCGCGGTCCCTCGTCTTGCTCGACACAGGGGAGATCGGCATCGTCGTCAGGGCCTCGGCCGATGCGCCGAGAAGGCCGGTCGTCCGCATCATAACGGACGCATACGGTATCATGGCTGAACCATTCGATATCGACCTGGCGGGGATGGAGCGCGACTCGCGAGCCGACGCTCCGACCGTCGTTCGCTGTCTCGATCCCGCGGCGATGAACATCGAGGTGTCCGACTACCTGTAGGTGGACGGCCCACGAGCAGCACAACACAGGTCGGGGCGCATCCATGTCACTGGTCCCTACAGCGGAGGGGAAGATGGCGGAAACCACCCGGAGACCGATACGGCCCACGCGGGTCGCTCTCATCGTCGTGATTGTGCTTCTGCTTGCCTCTGGCGCACTCTCGCGCTTCTACACCGAAGTCCTCTGGTTCTCGAGCGTGGATCAGGCGGGCGTGTTCTGGCGCACACTCGCCTGGCAGTGGGGTACAGGCATCGCCACCGCGCTCGTCTACTTCGTGCTGCTCTACGTGAATCTGCGCATCGCGCGTTCAGTGAAGCCGACGTTCTCACCCCGGCGACCGATGGGGGAGAGCGCGGCCCGGCTCATGATGTTCATCGACGCGGCCCGCGAATGGGCTGCCAAGTTCTCCGGTCCCGCCATCGTGGTCGTCAGCCTCGTGCTCGCGGTGATGGAGGGCATCACGATCTCGGGCTCGTGGGACGTCTTCGCCCTCGGCCTCAATGGCGGCTCCTTCGGCGTCGCCGATGCGCAGTTCGGCCGTGACGTCGGCTTCTACTTCTTCAGCCTGCCTGCGCTGCGTCTGCTGCAGTCGTGGCTGACTGTCGGGCTGCTCGTCACGCTCGTACTCACGGCGGTCGCCTATCTCCTGAACGGCTCACTCAGGCCATGGGACCGCTGGCACGGCTTCGACCCGCACGTGAAGGCGCACCTTTCTGTGTTGGCCGGACTCATCGTCTTCATGCAGGCCTTCGGCTACTGGCTCAGTCGCTTCGAGCTCAACTTCTCACCGAGGGGACAGGTCGTCGGCGCGTCCTACGCCGACGTGCACGCGCAGCTGCCTGCGTACTCGATCCTCATCGTGATAGCCATCGTCTCGGGCATCGCCCTCATCGCCAACATCCGCTTCCGGGGGCTGCGGCTGCCGGCCATGGCGCTTGGCGTGTGGGTGGCCGCAGCCGTGCTCGTGGGCGGCGTGTACCCCGCGTTGGTGCAGCAGTTCCGCGTCGGGCCCAACGAAGTCGAGGCTGAGGTGCCCTACATCGAGCGCAACATCGCCGCCACGCGGGCGGCGTTCGGGCTCGACACCGTTGAGGTGCGCGAGTTCCCCGCCGCCGAGACGCTCGATGCCGATGACATCGCCGAGAATGCAGCGACCCTCGAGAACGTGAGGTTGTGGGACCCGGCCATCGTGGAGGACACCTACTGGCAGCTGCAGGGCATGCGCACGTACTACGACTTCACCGACGTTGACGTGGACCGCTACACGATCGACGGGCGGCCGACGCAGGTGCTCATCTCGGCGCGGGAGCTCGACGTCTCGAGTCTCGCCGAGCAGGCCCAGACGTGGGTGAACCAGCACCTCGTGTACACCCACGGCTACGGCGTCGTCGTGGGTCCGGTGAGCGAGGCGAGCGCCCAGGGCTATCCGGTCTTCATCGTGCGCGACATCCCGCCAGTGTCCGATACCGACCTCGTGGTGGAGCAACCGGCGATCTACTTCGGCGAGAGGTCCGAGAACTACGTGATCGCCAACACGCAGCTGCCCGAGTTCGACTATCCCGTCGGTGAGGTGTACGCGGAGACGAGCTACACCGGCACCGGCGGCATCGCGGTCGACAGCATCGCCAAGCGGCTTGCGTTCGCT
Organism: uncultured Coriobacteriaceae bacterium; assembly: GCA_964392965.1. Classification (GTDB taxonomy): domain Bacteria; phylum Actinomycetota; class Coriobacteriia; order Anaerosomatales; family Anaerosomataceae; genus CAYMSA01. The sequence continues at coordinate 36,801 of CAYMSA010000002.1, read as the reverse complement.
ATGCGCTTCTCGGCACCGCAGATCGTGATGAGCGGCTACATCGACGACGAGAGCCGCGTGCTCTACCGGCGCACCGTGACCGAGCGCATCGCGGCAATCGCCCCGTGGCTCGCGGTCGACGAAGACCCGTATCCCGTGATTCTCGACGGCCGAATCGTGTGGGTAGTCGACTGCTATACCGTCTCGGACCGCTATCCATACTCCGAGCGCTACAACGGCATCAACTACGTGCGCAACTCGGTGAAGGTGACCATCGACGCCTACGAGGGCACCACGACCCTCTACGCGTACGACTCCGAGGACCCGCTCCTGCAGGCATGGTCCAACGTCTTCCCGGGCATGCTCACCGACGTCTCGGAGATGCCCGAAGGCATCCAGCAGCATCTGCGCTACCCGGCCGACTACTTCTCGCTGCAGGCCGAGGTCTACAAGACGTACCACATGCTCAACCCCAAATCCTTCTACAACAAGGAGGACCAGTGGGCACTCCCCGGAGAGTCGGTGGACGGCACAGGTTCGGCCATGGAGCCGTACTACGTGCTCATGAAGCTTCCCGAGGAGGACACCGAGGAGTTCATGATCATGATTCCGTTCACGCCGAGGGCGAAGGCGAACATGAACGGCTGGATGGCCGCCAAGTCGGACGCGGATTCCTACGGTGAGCGTGTCGTCTACACATTCCCGAAGCAGAGTCTCGTGCTCGGCCCCGCCCAGATCGATGCCCGGATCAACCAGGACCCGGTGATCTCGCAGCAGCTCACGCTCTGGAGTCAGCGCGGCGCCTCGGTGATATTCGGCAACCTCCTGGTCATCCCGGTGAACGACTCGGTCGTCTACGTCCGTCCGCTGTACCTGCAGGCGACCGAGACGGCGATGCCGCAGCTCACCCGCGTGATCGTCGCATACGGTGACGAGGTGGCGATGGAGGCCGACCTGCCCAAGGCGCTCGCGGCCGTCTTTGGCGCGGTGGCCAACGGCGGGGGCGATGACGGAGGCGATGACGGAGGCGTGCGGCCGCCCGATGGTACGACAGCGGCCGAGGCAGTGGAGCTGTTCGATCGGGCCATCGAGGCCCAGCGCAACGGCGACTGGGCCGCCTACGGCGAGTATATCGACGCTCTCGGCGAGCTGCTCGAACAGCTCGCGGGCGCGTCATCGGAGGCGACCGCCGAACCCTCCCTGGAGGTCACCCCCACCGGGTCGTGACGCGAGCGGGCGGCCGTCAGCATCCAGGCAGGCGGCCGCCCGTTTCCCATCGAGCGCTACAGTGTGATAGTATTCCCGTTTGTTCGCTTGAACGGGGCGTGTGCGGGGTGCGCGAGATGGCCGAAGGGCCGCTGCGTTGAACCGGCTTCGCACACACCAAACTACTACGTCAGGACCGGCACGACGCCTTTTCCGGCCGGTCGAGGATCACGGTTCATCACCACGAACAGCAGAGAACCTGCTGCGTGGTCACGGCGGCGGATACGTCCGATCTGCGTGACCAGACGCGCGGCGACTCGCTCTCCCTCTCTTCGATCTCCCCCTCAGTCGTCGTGCACCCTGGCTGCCGCCTGTCCTATAGCCGTCCTTTGGAGGACAGAGTGAAATCAGGCAGTAGTCGAATCTTCGGCGCCCCGTTAGCCATGAGTGCAGGCGCAGTGGCCGTGCTCATCGCAGTGACTCTGGTCGCATACGCCGAGACCCCGGTCCAGGCAGCGTACGCACAGGTCGTCGAAGATCGAATCGCGTCAGTGCCGGTCGCTGCTCTTACAACAGCGCCCGAAGGCGAATCGGCGGTCGCCGATATCCGCACCCCCTCCGGCATCGCAGCCGCAGACGCACAGGCAACCGGTACCCGCACCGCCACGGTCGTGAAGAAGGCGACTTCCGCGCGGGCCGCGTCATCTGCAACCGGAACGGCAGGTAAGTCCTCGGCGTCATCGACAGCGGCGTCCACCTCGGGATGGAAGAGCGCCACGGCTTCCTGGTACGGCCCGGGCTTCTACGGCAACACGATGGCGAGCGGCGAGATCCTCACCACCTCAAGCATGGTTGTCGCACATAGGACGCTGCCGTTCGGCACCCGGATCGAGTTCTCGTACAAGGGCCGTACGTGCGTGGCCACCGTCATGGACCGTGGTCCGTTCAGCGCGGGTCGCACGTTCGACCTCGGCCCCGGAACCGCGAAGGCACTCGGCTTCTCGGGTGTCGCGACGGTCCAGTATCGCATCCTCTAGACACCATCGCTCTCTGTGCCACGTCTCGTCGAGCCCCTGTGCGCCTCACAGCACGCAGGGGCTCTTCGGGGCGCGTCCGATTCTGCGGCCTGAAGCGCCAGGGCAAACCCTCCGCGACGTTGTTCTGCCTGCAGTGGCTCACGTAGGGTATCTTCGGGGTATGCTGCTACGAGACATACGCCCTGGAAGGAGGTTCCATGGAAGAACCGGCACGCCAACCAGATAACGCGCGTAGCGGGGTCGAAGGCATCATCGACGCGGTCGCCGACTTGCTGCAGACGGCTGTGGACTGGTTGCGCCAGGAGGCGTCGAGCCTTGTGCAGGAGAAGGTGGTGCAGCCCATCCAGCGCGTGGGCCTGACGCTCGCATCCGCGTTCGCCGCCGCGCTGCTCGTAGCGGTGGCGGTGACGTTCATCGCGGTCGCCGCATTCCTGTACCTTGCGTCGTGGCTCGGCTACCCGGGCGCGCTTCTCGTCGTGGGCCTGGTGCTGCTCATAGCGGCCGGAGTGTTCCTTGTGATCAAAGCGAGGTCGATGCAGAAATGAGCGAGGTCATCAGAGACGTTCAGGCAGCTCCGGTGTTGCAGCCGGATGAGGGGCCCCGGCCACTTTCGGCCACTGAGTGCTCAACGGGCCTCGACCTTCCTTCCGCAGGACAAGAGGCTGCGCGTATCAGCGTGGACGACCTCAAGCGCAAGGCGACACGCATCTCCGATCTTGCACAGGCCGAACTCCACGTCGTCGCCCGTCAGCCGATGAGTCGCCATGTCGCTGTGGGCGCCGTCGTGTTCATCACGGCGCTTTCGATCGCATACTTCGCGGGCGCGAGCCGTGCCCGGCGAGACGTCTGAGACATCGGGCCCGGGGCTGGCGTCGCCCGCGAACATATGAGCGGCTCCGCGCTGCGCGTGACGCGCGTCACAGTCGGTGTTGCGCACGTCGAAGTGACCCTCCTCGTTCGGCTGGATGTCCGTCGAACGCGTGTCGTGCCGCGCGAACAGGTGGATGCGCTGTTCGAAGCACTGCCCGGATTGCGCCATCACCGATGCGGGAACCCTGCGGCGACCGCTTTCTTCGACGAGTCGTTCGACACGGAGACCGCCCACCTTTTCGAGCACGTGGTTCTCGAGATCATGGCCGAGGCCGGCTCGGTCCGCGACCTGGCGGGCGTGACCGCATGGGACGCCGTCCGGGACGGCCCTGGAGCGTTTCGCATCTCGGTCGAGTACGATCACGATCTCGTGTGCCTCGGGGCGGTCAAGCTCGCGGTGGTGACACTCGATCGCGTGCTCTCGGGAGCGCCGGTCGGTGATCTTTCCGCCGAGATCCTTCGGCTCCGTTCACTGAGGGCGCAGCCTGTTCGAAGCGCGCGTGAGGCGTTCGGGACGAACACCGAATGACAGACTGGTTACGCGAGCCGCCGGACCGTTTGACCGGGCGCGAGAGCCGGTGCTAAGGTTGCTTCCATCCTCGTCCTCGGGACGGGCTTCACATCGCATGTGGACGTGAGGGAAGAGGGCATCATGAGCCCAGCCACCCCTCCACAAGTCCTCTGCCAGGCGCACTCCGGCGAGCGCGCGGAAGCAGACGGTAGCCAGGGCCGTTAACTCCGGACAAGAGGTCCGCGGTTCCCGCGGACGAAGACAGGTGGTACCGCGAACGACCCTCGCCCTGTCGCGAGGGTCGTTTTTGCCGTCAGGGGATTGAAACGGCCTGAAGGAGTATCGATGGGTACCTCTCGTCTCGTGTTCGACAAGTGGAGTGACCGGTACGCCCAGCGGATGGGCAATGTGCGTTCGAGCGCAGTCCGCGATCTCTTCGGCGCAGCCACGCGACCGGACATGATCTCGTTCTCCGGTGGCATGCCGGATATCCAGCGCGTGCCGATCGACCACGCCCTTGCCGCCGTCACTGAGACGGTTCGGGACTTCGGTCTGACCGCGCTGCAGTACGGATCCTCGGAAGGGCGCGTCGAGGTTCGACGGGTCGTGGCCGGCCTTATGGCCGAGATCGGCGTGCGCCTTCGCGTGGAGGACATCGTCATCACCGCTGGTGCCCAGCAGGCGCTCGATCTTGTCGCGAAGGTCTTCCTGGACCCCGGTGACACCATCATCTGCGAGGGGCCGACGTATCTCGGCGCGCTCCAGGCGTTCTCTGCGTATGAGCCCAATGTGGTCTGCATCCCCATGGACAGTGAGGGCATCAGGACCGATCTGCTCGCCGCCGAGCTCAAGCGGCTCGGCCCGCGCGGCGCCAAGTTCATCTATACGATTCCCAACTTCCAGAACCCGACGGGCGTGACGATGACACCCGCTCGTCGGCGCGAGCTCATCGATCTTGCCCGGCAGTTCGATATTCCGATCATCGAGGATGACCCGTACGGCCGCCTGCGTTTCGAGGGCGGTCACTCGCTCCCGTTGCGTGCGCTCGACCCCGATGTCATTTACCTGGGGACGTTCTCCAAGATCTTCGCGCCGGGTCTTCGTCTCGGCTGGGTCATCGCACCGCAGCCCATCATGGCGAAGATCCTGCTCGCCAAGCAGGCCGCTGACTTGTGTGGCAGCCCCTTCACGCAGATCGTCGCCGAGCGCTACTTCGCGGACCCGCGCTGGCGCCGGACGCTTCAGGATCTCACCCGTACCTACGCCGAGCGGCGCGACGCCATGCTCGAGGCACTTGCCGAACACTTTCCGGCTGAGGCCAGCTGGACGCATCCCGTAGGCGGATTCTTCGTCTGGGTGGAGATGCCGCCGTTCCTGGACCTCAAGTCGATACTCGCCGAGGCGGTCGAGTCGGGCATCACTTATGTCGCTGGTGACGCCTTCTATCCCGATGGGCGCGGGCGCAACTGCATGCGGCTCTCGTTCTGCTATGCAGACACCGGGAAGATCCGGGAGGGCATCGCCCGGCTCGCCGAGGTCCTCGAGGACCGCCTCGAGCTCTATCGCGCCTTCATGGCGGCGGGCGTCTTCTCGCCCTCGTCCATCGACGCTTCTGAGGACACGGAGTCTTCACACACGGCCACCGATGTGGCCCCCGATGCCGTTCCGATACTTGCGACTGCGGTCGCCGGGAGAGGATGATCTGTGTGAGAGAGAAGATCGCAGTACTCATGGGCGGTCGCTCGCTGGAGCGCGAGGTGTCGATCATGAGCGGTGAGCGCGTGTGCGACGCGCTTGAGCAGAAGGGTTATCGTGTCCTGCCGCTTGACGTGACCGATCACCTCGTCGGCACACTGAGAAGCGAGCGCCCCGACGCCGTCTATGTGGCACTGCACGGCAAGTACGGCGAGGACGGCACCATCCAGGAGCTGCTCGAGTTCCTTGACATACCGTACACGGGCCCAGGGGTCGTCGCCTCGACACTCGCGTGGGACAAATCGGTCACGAAGTGGCTCTGCCTGAGGGAAGGCATCCCGACGCCGGCATGGGTGACGTTCACCGCCGACGCGTTCAAGCAGATGGGTGCCGCAACGGCGCTCGACCGTGTGCCCGGCGTCGTCGGCGGGTTCCCTGTCGCAGTCAAGCCGGCCAAGCAGGGCTCGGCGATGGGGCTCACGAAGGTCGAGTCCGCCGATGACCTCCCCAGCGCGCTTCTCACGGCGCTCAACTACAGTGATTCCGCGATCATCGAGAAGTGGATCGACGGCATCGAGCTCGCCGTCTCGGTCGTGGGCACCGCGGACCGGCCGCGGGTGCTCCCTCCCGTCGAGATCTCGCCCAAGGAGGGGCTGTTCGACTTCAGTGCCCGTTACACCGCCGGTGAGACCGACTACTACGTGCCGGCGCGTCTCGACGATGCCACGATGGCCGAGGTCACCTCGATCGCGAGTCGCGTCTTCACATTGCTCGACTGTCGGCACGTGAGTCGCGTCGACATGATGGTGGGCACCGACGGGGTGCCGTACGTCCTCGAAGTGAACACATCGCCCGGTATGACCGCTACCTCGCTCCTGCCGATGGCAGCAGCGTCAGCTGGCATAGATTTCCCGGAGCTTGTGGCGCATCTGGTACGCTCTGCACTAGAGGCCGGAGCCTGATGGGTACATAGGGTGTACCGTGGTGGGGAATCCGGTCGCGGTTATTCGGCCTGTAAGCGGATGATTCGGAGGTGCACACCGATGTATGACTATCGCAGAGGCGAAGGCGCGTTCGTCGCGTTCCTCGTGGGTGGCGTCCTGGGCGCGGTCCTCGGGCTCCTGTTCTCGCCCCGCTCGGGAAGAGAGAATCGAGAGCTGATCGCTGCCAAAGCGGATGAGCTGATGGGCGAGGGCCGTGAGTTCTACGAGACGAGCCGCGCCAAGGTCTCCGACGAGTCAGAGGAGCTGCGCGCCAAGATCGACGCTGCTCGCGAGCGCCTCAAGGAACAGGTCGACGAGGCGACCGCGCAGGCCAAGAGCAAGGTGCATGAAGTCGCTCCTGCGGCCAGGGAGGCAGTCGAGAAGGTCGGCGCCACGGTTCTGAGCGGTGTCGAGACCGCCGAGGCCAAGGCGATGGGCGCACTCGATCGTCTTTCTGAGAAGACCGCTCCTGCCGAAGGTGATGCGCCTGCCGATCCCATCGCGGGCGCATAGTCTCGCCACTGTCTCTTCGGCAGACTGTAGAATGGAGGCCGGCCACTCGTGGTCGGCCTCCATGCGTCTGCACCGAAAGAAGGGTCGCCCATGCCGCGCATGAGCACCGTCCGGGGCCTCCCCGTGTTCGACTCCAAGAACCGCTATCGCGGCGCGGTCAGCGCCGTGCTCTTCCACCCGTCCGAGCCGAGAGTGGTGGGCATCGAGGTTGAGCGTCAGATGCTCGGCGACCTCATCACGCTCCGTCCACGCTATGTGCCGCTCGATGGGTTCAGTCTGGTGAAAGAGCAGGGAATCCTCGTGGATGGGGAGCAGCTGCCGGAACAGCGTCAGACCGAGAAGGAGCTTGGCTTCTCCTGGGACGACACGGTCATCTGGCGGGGCATGCCCGTGCGCGCACGCTCAGGCGAGGATGTGGGGAGCGTGAAAGACGTGCTCTACTCCACTTCCACGGGGGCGGTACTGAAGCTCACCGTCTCCACGGGTGTGCTCGGCGATGTGGCAGCGGGCCGGCTGGAGGTCGATGCCGATGTAGTGAAAGGGTTCGACGGCGAGGCGGTCATCCTGCTACCGGAGTATAAGGATGCGGAGAAGAGTGGCGGTGCCGCGAAGGCAGCGGCGACCGGCTACACGGCGGTCAAGAACCGGACCGGGCAGGTGGCCGACGGCCTCGGTCAGGTGGGGACTGCGGTTGCCGGAGCGGTGGGCCGCTCGTTCAAGAGCGGCATCGGTCGCAAGGCCGTCAACAAGGCGAAGTCCCTCATGGGAGACGACAAGTAGCGCCGGGTATGCCGGTGTTATGCAGACTGCGATACGAGGAGTGCTGTGCCCCGCGAGTTCATCGGACTGAGTGTCACCGATGTGACGTCACTGCCGGAGAGGTGCGCATCGTGCAGCTTCTGGGAGTGTCGTCAGCAGCTGCCCCTTGCGTGCGGAGCGGCAGACGACGCTGACGCCGCCCGCGATTGGATCCGCGATGTCGCGGCGAACTGGGGAGAGTGCGGCCGAGTCGCCGTGCAGGACGGCCAGGTGCTCGGCTTCATCAAGTACGCGCCGCCAGTGTACGTTCCGCAGGCACGCTTCCTTCCCTCCGGTCCGCCGCTGTCTGACGCGGTGCTCATCACCTGTCTGCACATGGTGCCCGAGGCGCGACAGCACGGAGTCGGCGGTGTCCTTCTGCGAGAGGCCATGCGCGACCTGGCAGCACGGGGTGAGCGCTGCGTGCAGGCGTATGCCACGACCCGCCAGGGCGACATCAGCGACCAGCCGGTGGTCGGCTCGCGGTTTCTCGAGAGGTACGGGTTCACGGTGGTGCGCCCGCACCCTGAGGTCCCACTGATGACCGTGGATCTACGGAGCGTCGTGTCGTGGCAGGAGAACCTCGAGGCGATTCTCGCGTCGCTGCTCATCCCGCTGCCGCGTCGGGTTCCTGCGCTCTGCCGGGGCAGGCGAGAGTAGCAGGCACAGGCGTTGTCCGGAGACGGTCGCCAGGCACGCGCGGTTGCTGGAGGACCGGGGCGGGCGGAGAAACCCCATCCTTCGTCAGCATCGACGTATCACGAGCGTTGGGGACACCACGACATCGAGCGGACGGTCGCACTCGGCCCGTGGCACCTCCTCAACGATCTGCACGTCGAAGGCGATCCCCACCGTGGGAAGTGACGGTGGCGCTCCGGCGAGGAGCGCATCGTAGTAGCCGCCGCCATAGCCGAGGCGATTGCACGCGGCATCGAAGGCCACGCCCGGTGCGATGATCACGTCGAGGTCGCCGAGTGCGGCCAGGGACTCGGTCGCTTCCGGCTCGCGCAGTCCGAATGCGCCACGAACCAGGCGTTCCCCGTCGTCGACCCAGTGAAGCGAGAGCGTTCTCGGCCCCAAGACGCGCGGGTAGGCGAGACGGACACCGCGAGCAGCGAGGGCGGCCGCGACGGGAGCGGGGTCGACCTCCTCGGGCGAGGCGCCGTACACGAGTGCGGAGCGGATGCCCTCCAGCTCGGGCAGCGCGAGCACCGATTGGGCGATGGCTTCCGATGCGCGGTGTCGTTCGGCAGGCGTAATCGCGCGCCGGGCCGCGCGGATACGCCGGCGAAGATCGGCCTTCTCGACCGCAAGGGCGTTCGCCGCGACGGAATCGGCGGCGGGCGCCTCATCTGGCCGGATGGTCTCATCGTCTCCGTTCATGCGACTCCCAGAGCCGTCATCACGAGCAGCGCGACCGTGAGGGCGATCGCCACGACGATCGTGCCCCAGCCGAGGATGTTGGCGCCTCGTCCGTTCACGTGACGACCCATGATCCGCTTGTCGTTGACGATGATCATCATGAACACGAGCAGGAAGGGCAGCAGAATGCCTCCGATGACCTGCGAGAGGACCATGATCGACACGAGATCCAGCCCCGGGATGAGGATGAACGCCGCACCGAAGACGATGACGAACGTGTATATGCCGTTGAAGACGGGCGCCTCGGACCAGGAGCGGTCGAGTCCACGCTCGAAGCCGAACGCTTCGCAGACTGCGTATGACGCAGTGAGCGGCAGCACGCAGGCGGCGAGAAGAGACGCGCCGAGGAGCCCGAACGCGAACAGCTGCTCGGCGTAGGGGCCCGCCACCGGTGCGAGTGCCGCAGCCGCGTCGGCCGCGGTGGTGATGGTCACGCCCTGCGCGTGCAACACAGTGCCGGTGGTGAGCACGATGCACCACGCGATGAATCCCGCGGCGATGGTTCCGGCGATGACGTCGATGCGCTGGAGCCGCAGGTCCTCGGCGGTCACCCCCTTGTCGACGACGTTCGACTGCACGAAGAACTGCATCCACGGCGCGATGGTCGTCCCCACCATCGCGATCGCGAGCGTGATGAAGCCGGTCGAGAACGTCGCCCTGGGCATGACGGTCGCGCGAACCACCTCGCCCCAGTCGGGGCCGACGAGGAATGCCGAGACCACGTAGGAGAGGAAGACCGCCGAGAGCGCCAGCAGCACCTTCTCGACGCGCCGGTACGAACCCCCGACCACGAGCAGCCAGACGACGAAGGCGGCGACCGGCACGGCGATGTACCGCGAGACCCCGAGGATCTCCATCGCCGAGGCGATGCCGGCAAACTCGGAGACCGAGGTCGCGGCGTTGGAAGAGACGAGCGCGAACATGGCGAAGAACGAGGGTCGGATGCCGAAGCGCTCGCGGATGAGCGCAGCGAAGCCCTTGCCGGTGACGGCGCCCATCCGGACCGCCATGCCTTGCACCACCGCGAGCGAGACGAACATGATCGGCATCAGCCACAGCATGCCGTAGCCGAACTCGGCGCCAGCGACCGAGTAGGTCGATACGCCACCCGCGTCGTTGCCCGCAGAGGCCGAGAGAAGGCCGGGGCCGATCGCCGCGAGAACGGCGATCAACGAGAGTCGGCGGGTGGTGGTCGATGTCGTCATGGTTCTCACACAGTCGTAAGCGTCCCAGCCCAGTATGCAAGGCCGATGCAGATCACGGTGCCGAGCACCATCGCGACGGTCGTGAGGGCGGCGCCCGAGACCCGCCTGCCCTTCGCGCTGCGCCGCACGGCGACCTCGCCGAGTGTCACGCTTACGAGGACGGCGACCGCGACGGAGACGGCGATGGCCACCGCGAAGGGTGCCGCCGT
>CAYMSA010000002.1:18019-26273 GCA_964392965.1 uncultured Coriobacteriaceae bacterium | reverse complement strand
CGAGGACGGCGACCGCGACGGAGACGGCGATGGCCACCGCGAAGGGTGCCGCCGTTTGCAGCAGCGGTGCTCGTCCGATGCCGAGTGCGATGAGAGCGACGATGCCCGTGAACACACCGAGGATGATCCCGAGGCCGCTTTCGCGCAGCAGGCGGTGTCCGAGGGAGGGTCGGTCGGCCGGGTCGGCGCCCTCGATGATCTCCGCGACGGAGCGCGCCGAGGTCTCCTCGATGACACGCAGCACGACCGGCAGCAGGAATGCGGCATAGACGGCGAAGAGCGCCCCGGGAGTGGTCTGGTCGAGTCCGGGAGCGAAGATGTCGGCGAGGTTTCCGTCGTGAACGCGATAGTAGACCTCCATGACCACGGCGAGCGCGATGAACCAGATGACGACCCAGATGCCCCGCCGCGCCAGCAGGCTCCACAGGCTCACGAACGTGCCGCTGTCAGCGGCGGAGCCGGTGGCGATGGCGAGATCCTCGGCTGACTCCTCCTCGAGGACTTCCAGCGCGTCGTCGACGGTGACGATGCCGAGCAACTTGCCGGTCTCGTCCACCACCGGCAGGGCGAGGAGGTCGTACTTGCTGATCATCTCGGCCACGATCTCCTGGTCCTCATCGGGACTGACGGTCAGGAGCTCCCGGTGGATGAAGTCCATGATGGGCGTGTCGGGGTCGTGGATGACGAGCTCGCGGATCGAGAGCACGCCCACGAGGTGGCGGTCGCGCTCGACCACATACAGGTAGTAGATCGTTTCATGCTCGGCGGCCTCGGTGCGCAGGTAGTCGATGACCTGCTGCACGGTCATGTCGTCGGTGACGGTCGTGACCTCCGGAGTCATGATGCCGCCAGCAGTCTTCTCGCGATAGCCGAGGAGCGAGCGGACGGTGCGTGCCTCCTGTACACCCATCAGGCGCAGGAGGGTCTCCGCCTTGTCGTAGGGGAGGTCGCCGATGATGTCCGCCGCATCGTCGGGATCCATCATCTCGAGGATGTCCGACGCCCGCTGGCTGCCGAGGTCGTCGATGACGTCGGCCTGGTACTCGTCTTCAAGGGCGGCGACGGTGAGCGCGGCCTGCGCGTTGTCGAGATGCTCGAAGACGCGGGCGCGCTGCGTGGGGCCGAGCTGCTCGAGCACGTCGGCCACATCGGCCGGGTGGAGTTCGTGGAGACGCTTGTGGGTGACCGAGAGGCGCACATGCGAGAGGTCGCGGTCGAGCAGGTCCATGTAGTTCCACGCGATGAGGTTCTCGGGGAGGTCCCTGCCGACGAGACGGGCGACGGTCCTGGCGACGCGCTCGAGCGCCGGGCTGATACCGCGGAGGATGCCGCGCACGCCCACCTCGGCGCCCAGAAGACGCAGCTGGTTGGCGGACTCGGAGAGCTTGAGGTCGTTTACACGGACGATCTTCATGCCCTGCGTGTCGACGATCTGCTTGTTGAGCAGGTCTCGGGCGAGGAGGATCTCATCCGGCTGCAGGTAGCTGAAGCGGAGTTCGGGACGCGGAACGTTCAGCTCGACGTAGTCGTCTTCGAGCGAGCCGACGAACTTGCGCCACGAAAGCATGAACGGGGTCTTGCCGGGGCCGGTGAACGCGAGTGAGGTGACGCGGGGGAACACCTCGCCCGTCGCGATCGCCACGTCGCTGATCTGGCCGATGGTCTCACCGGTCGCGTCGCGCACCGGTTTGCCCAGCATCTGGGTCAGGTAGTACATATGGCTCCTCCCTCCCGGCGTGACGCCGGTGAGGTTGCTCGTTGCGGGGGTCCCGGTCCCCGCCGGAGCGCGGAGCCGGGACCTAGGGACTTGATGGAGTCACCAGGGTCCATTTCTCTCGGTCACAGGTCATGACAACGACGAAGCCCCCGCCGTGGATCTGACGAGGGCTTGGGGAGGTACATGCAGAACCGCGCGGGCCACAAGTGGCACACACGCGTCCAGCCCCTTCCCTCGTCTGAGGTTTTGGCACTGACCGACGTAGGAGACCGCCGACGGATGGTTCATCGGTACTCCAGCCACCTTAGCCGTCGCCTTAAGCCGGCGAGGGCTGTTCTACCCATTGGCGTCTCTCGACATTTCCGGGCAGTGGCCTGTGTTCGAACAGGAGCCGCACCTTAACGGACGGAGCGTCCTTGTCATTGTCAACGCACCGGATGAGACCGGTGCGCTTGCATTGTATGACCGCGGGGCGGGCAGGGCAAGCGACGGAGGTGGTGAGGCCGGTGCGATCCGGCTGCGTCAGCAGGAGCACTCTCTCATTCCCGTGCACCCACCCATGCCTCGGCGAACTCGGACCACCCCTCGCAGCGCTCGGCGGCGGTCCGCCAGACGTTCTCGCGCGCTATCGTTTCCAGCGCCGAAGTGACGCCTGCGCTTTCGAACGCGTTGCCTACGAGCACCATCATGCCCACGGAGTCCGCCATGCCGAGGTCGGCCACCGAGTCACCGATGGCCGCCGCCTGGTCGCGCGTGAGCCCGCGCCACGCGAGGTCGTCCTCGATCGCACGGGCCTTGGACACGCCGCGCGGCACGACGTGGTACGCGTGCGGCTTGCGGTCTTCGCACGTGAGCGTACCGGGGTTGCGCACGAGTCCGTTATCCACGAGATCGATCGGGAGGGGGAGCCGGTCGAGGACCTCCTGGGCCTCATCGTGGTCCAGGCAGCCGCGCAGGAGCAAAGTCACGTAGCGGTCCACCTTCCACGAGGTATACGGTTCGATACGCCCAGGGAATGCCTCCATGAGCGCTTCGACGGCGCCGACTTCGTTGATCGCCTCGAACGGCGTGACGCCCGCGGGAATCGTGGCCGACGTCCAGTCGCCGGTCTCGATGCGCACATCCGCCGACATACCGAGGCCGTGGACGATGATGCCGCCCGCCTCGGCGATGTACCCGTGCCAGCCGAGGAGCTGGGTGACCTCGCGGAGCTGCAGAAGCGTGCGCCCCGAGACGGGCACGACCGCGAGCCCCGCCTCGGCCACGCGCACGATCGCCGTGGCGAGCGCCGTGGACGGCGTGCCATCGGCCGACGTGAGGACGCTGCCGGTGCTCGAAACAAGTGTGCCGTCGATGTCCGTGTAGAGGATGCGCACGCGGGCGAGCCGTTCGCGCGCTTCTGGTGAGGTGATGAGGGAGATGGTGCGGTGCATGAGCTGTCCTTTCGAGAGGTCCTTCCCAGTGTACGGGATTAGGGCGTGCGAGCCGTGCGTGTGACAGCGGATGCACGAGGGAATAGACTAGTAACTCGGTGAGTAGTCGCTGAAGTGATGTCCGGGCGTCGTAGCAGCAGTCGCTAGCATCGGGAGGGCAGGTCATCGTGTCGGTTCGCGCAGCACTCCTCGGCCTACTGGCGCAGCGCCCTCGCCACGGCTACGAGCTCCACGCCGAGTTCGAGGCGCTCGTCGGCGGTCCGGCCATCTGGGACCTGAAGCCCGCGCAGGTGTACACGACACTCGGCAGGCTCGAGGAGGCCGGACTCGTCGTGCAAACGGTCACGCGCCGGGTCGGTGGCCCGGACCAGCGGATCTTCGAGATCACCGACGCCGGTCGTGCCGAGCTCGACCTCTGGTACGCCGCGGGCGTCCATCCGGGACACCAGCGCGACGAGGTGTTCCTGAAGATCGTGCTCGCGCTTGCCGATGAGCGCGCGGATGCGCTCGGCGTCATCCACCGGCAGCGTACGACACTCTACCGAGACCTGCATGAACTCACCGCAGCGCGCACGTCCATAGACGGCCCGGGTGCCACCGGCCGCGTGCTTCTGCTCGACAAGGCGATCATGCACATCGAGGCGGACCTGCGGTGGCTCGAGATGGCCGAGGCCCGGCTCCACGACATCGAGACACAGCCGCCGCCCGGCTTGCCGCCGGAACGGTACGCGAAGCGGGCGGATGCGACAGTCGATTCGGGAAGGAAGCGTGCATGATGGCGGTTGTGGAGACCAGAGGACTCACGAAGGTGTACGGAAGCGGAGACACCGCAGTGCGTGCGCTCGATGGAGTGGATCTGACGATCGACGAAGGCGAATTCGTGGCGGTGATGGGGCCGTCCGGCTGTGGAAAGTCGACGCTCCTCAATCTCATCGGCGGCCTGGACGTGCCTTCATCGGGTTCCGTGCTGCTCGATGGCAAGGAGATAGCGGCGATGTCCGACGACGAGCTCACGCGAATCAGGCGCGAGCGTCTGGGCTTCGTCTTCCAGTTCTTCAACCTCATTCCGGTGCTCTCGGCTGCCGAGAACGCGGGGCTTCCGCTTGTTCTCGACGGCGTCAAGATGGTGGATGCGAGTGCGCGTGCGGAGGAGTGGCTCGCGAGGGTCGGTCTCGCGGACCGGGCCGCGAGTCGTCCGGACCAGCTCTCCGGCGGACAGCAGCAGCGGGTGGCGGTTGCACGAGCGCTCGTGGCGGAGCCCGCGCTCGTACTCGCCGATGAACCCACCGGCAACCTCGACAGCAAGAGCAGCGCCGAGATCGCGGCGCTGCTGCGGCAGGTCTCGGCCGAGTGGGGCCGGGCCGTGCTCATGGTGACGCACGACCCCCGCATCGCCGCTCACGCCGACAGGATCGTCTTCATGCGTGACGGCCGGGTGGTCGACGACGCGCGTATCGCAGGTGCCGACGCCGCACACGCGGCGATGGAGCGGGCGGGACTGCTATGAATATCCAGCTCATACTGGCGCGCCGGTATCTTGCCGGTCGCGTGTCGCGTACGGTGCTCACGACGCTTGCCATCGTCCTGGGCGTCATGCTCATCTTCGGACTGAACGGCATTCTCCCCGGCGTCATGCAGCAGATGCAGAGCGCGATGCTCGCGTCGGTGGGCGAGGTTGACCTCTCGGTTTCGAGTATCGCTGCCGGCGGCACGTTCGAGGAGGCAGTCGTCCGCGAGGTGGCCGACATCGAGGGGGTCCGGGCCGCATCGCCCGTGCTGCGCCGGACGGTCTCCGTGCCCGCGGAGCTGGACCTCGGCGTGTCTTCGCTTGCGGTAGTGGGCGTGGACCCGGAGACGTACGAGTCGGTCCGACCGTATCCGCTCGTCGAAGGCCGGTGGTTGACGGCCGCCGATAGCGCACTGACCGAGGCTCCCGTGCCGACGGTCATGGCGGCTTCCGTGGCGGACACGATGGGTCTCAGCGTCGGTGACACGTTCACGGTGCCCTCGGCCGCAGGCGAACAACTGCTGGAGCTCGTCGGTACCATCGAGGCGATCGTCCTGCCCGGTGCCGAGGAGATCCACGTGCCGCTTGACGCGGCGCAGGCGATGTTCGAGCTGCCCGGCCGCATCTCCGAGGTGGATGCGACCTTCGTCGCGGGCGTCGATCGCGCGACGGTGGAGGAGGCTGCCTTGGCGCTCCTCGGCGACCGGTTCGTCATCGGCGCCATCTCCGCCGAGTCACCGCTCGCCGCCGGTTTCGAGGTAGCGACGTACGTCTTCAGCGTCCTCGGGATACTCGTGCTTGCGATGGGCGGCTTCATCATCCTCAACACGTTTCGCACGGTGGTGGCCGAGCGCCGACATGACATCGGGATGCTGCGAGCACTCGGCGCGTCGAGGCGCACGATACTCGGGACGTTTCTCATCGAGAGTCTGCTGCAAGGCGTCGCCGGCACCACGCTTGGCATTCTGGCTGGTCACGGATTCGCCCTGCTCATCAATCGGCTGATGGAGGGCTTCCTGCGCGAGCTCGTGAACATCTCGCCCGGTCAGGTGACGTACGCGCCCTCGACGTGGGCGCTCGCCATCGTCCTCGGCATCGGCGTCACCGTGCTCTCCGCGCTCGTCCCGGCACGCGCGGCCGCGCGCATCTCGCCGCTTGAGGCGCTCCGTCCGCAGGTGGAGGACGTCTACGAGCGGGGCGCGACCGGAAGGGCGTGGGTGGGTCTCGGCGTCATCGTTCTGGCGCTCGTTGGCCTCCTCTCGGGCGAGCTGGCGTTCGTGGGGCTCTCGGCGCTGTTGATGCTCGTCGGCTTCGCGCTGGCCATGCCCGCGGCGGTTCGGCCGGTCACCGCGCGCGTCTCGGCGCTCATCGAGGCTGTCTATCGGCGTGAAGGGCCGGTGGCGCGCGCCAACATCCTGCGCAATCCGGGACGAGCGGCCACCACCGCCTCGGCGGTCATGATCTCCATCGCGCTCATCGTGGCGCTCGTGGGCATGTTTGCGTCCGTCATCCAGGGCTTCACCGCGTACGCCGAGGAGAGCACCGGTAGCGACTTCATCGTGCTGCCGAAGAACCTGCTCGTAGGCGGCGGCACGGTGGGGGCGGGACCCGAGCTCATCGAGACTGTTCGGGCTACCGATGGTGTCGCCGAGGCTGCGAGTCTCCGGTTCGCACAGAGCACCGTGGACGGGACGGCGGTGCAGATCATCGGCGTCGACCCGCTCGAGTACACAGCCGTCGCGAGCTTCGCATTCGCCGAGGGAAGCTCGGCGGACGACCTGATGGCGCTCGCTGGCGACGCGGTCATCCTCAACGGCGTGTTCGCGGCGCAGGCGGGTCTGGCGCGTGGCGACACGGTCGAACTTGCCACACCCGAGGGGCCGAAGCGGTTCAGGGTGGCCGCGATCGGCAACGACTACGTGAACGCGAAGATCGCGACCGCCTACGTCACGCAGGAGGTGCTCGGTCGGCTATGGGGCGTGACGACCGACGTCCTCATCCTCGCGGATGGCGCCGAGGGAGCCGACAGCGTCACCACACTCGCGGCCCTCAGGGCAGCGGTCGACGAGTACCCTGCGTTCCAACTCTACGATATCGCCGAATGGCGCGCCGTTCAGGCGGACCTCTACGCGCAGATGGAAGGCATCTACTACGTGCTCGCTCTGGTGCTTGCCGTTCCGTCGCTCCTGGCGCTTCTCAACACACTCACGATCGGCGTTCTTGCGCGGACCCGCGAGATCGGCATGTTGCGGGCGGTGGGCTCCACGCGCAAGCAGGTGAAGCGCATGGTGATCGCCGAGTCGCTGCTGCTCGCCGCGCTCGGTATGGTGCTCGGCGTACTCGCGGGCATCTGGCTCGGGTACGTGATCGTGAGCGCACTCAACGGTATAGGGCTGACGATGCCGTACGTGTTCCCATGGACGGGCATCGTGCTGGCGGTGATCGTGGGCCTGCTGTTCGCCGCCCTTGCCGCGCTCATTCCGGCCCGCCAGGCTGCACGGATGGACGTCATCCGGGCGCTGCGTTGGGAGTAGAGTCAGCTGCAGCCGTATTCGCATGCGCCTATACTGCGGTTGTCTGTCCGCGCTGACGCCTGCCGAGGGGATGTCCGATGGATCACGCCGCAGAACTCCCGTATCCGCAGTACCGCTGTGCCACGTGCGGCAAGGACCTTCCGCTCACGCAGGCGCGTCTCGCCATCACCTGCGAGGAGCACAGACCGGGGCCCGAGCGCGTCGCGGTGACCGTCACGATCGCAACGGCGGCCGACCGCGCGGACATCGAGGACATCTGCGACCGGGCGCTCGGCGAGACCGAGATCGACGCCTTTGGCCTGACGTTCGACGTGTTTGCCGGCGAGAGTCTCGTGGCTCGCGCCGACGGGCGTTTCTGCGGCGTGGCGACGACGGTGGGGCACGAGGGCGACCTGGCGATCGTCCTCCTGAGCGTGTATCCCGGTCTCCAGGGGTCGGGCGTGGGATCGGCGCTCGTGGACGCCGTGGTGGCGCGCGCTGCCGAGCGGGGCCTGCCCGGCGTGCTCGTCGCCATCAGCAACGATGACATCCCTTCGTTCTCTTTCTTCCAGCGGCATGGTTTCGTCATCGACTCGGTGGCCAAGGGTCTGCTCGCGGACCGCTACGGGTCTGCCGAGCCCGGCTTCTCCGGCATTCCGGTGCGCGATGAGGTCCGGCTGCGTAGGGCCGTCTGCCCGAGGTAGCTCGCGGCCGCACCGAATCGCCCGCTTCGCTGCGCCAGTGCGGCCGCGAGCCGTGCGTTGGCCTCGCATCAGCGACTCCGCTTCCCGATCGGCGCACTGCCTGCGGGCACAGAACGCTTCCAATCGGGGTAGATGGGGAGGGTAGAGCTCCGCAGTGATGCCCGGCCCCGCTGGTGTCGGGCGCACGAAAGACGAAAGGGGACCACGATGGGCGACGAAGCGAAGGAGAGCGCCTCTTCGAGAGTCGACTTCTGGAAGTCAGGTAAGGCCGTGTGGAGTCCGGCCTTCGCGCCGAGGAAGGTCCAGGGGCAAGATGAGACGGCCGAGGCTCAATCGGCGGACACGGAGAAGAGTGCCGAGGGGGCTGATACGGACTGAGC
>CAYMSA010000002.1:0-17919 GCA_964392965.1 uncultured Coriobacteriaceae bacterium | reverse complement strand
TGCGACACCAGGTTTAGGAAACCTGTGCTCTATCCCCTGAGCTACGAGGGCTTGTGGTGCATTCCCGCTGGTAAACGGCCTGTTGCAGGTTCACGTGGCGGCGCCGGTGTTGCCCACAAGGTCCGCGAGTAACCGCATAGTAACCGTCTGTCTCTAAGCGCACACCGACACGTCGTCACGACGCGCATACATGGTACTCGAATCGGGGTCGTTCGACCATCTCGCGAAGTCGGCGAAGATGACGATCCCGTTCGCGATGCACTCACGGACGACGATGTCGCCGAGCGTCTTCGCTGCACGCTCTCCATCGCCCGGGAGCAGGTGTCCGTAGGTCGACATCAGCAGGTCGCCTGAGCCAGGGCTGTGGCCCATGAGCGTCGACACGAGTTTCGGATTGATGCCTTCGGAGAGCAGGATCGTGGCGAAGGTGTGTCGGATGCAGTGCGGAGTGAAGCGGGCGAGCCCCATCGCGCTTGCTATCGGCTTGAACAAGCGGTGCACGTTGCTCCGATGAATTACTACGAACACGCACCCGAGGTCAACTGTTCCCGTCTGTGAACGACGATTCTGGATGCCATGCGTCCGTACATGGTCCTCTCGATGGAGTCGGTGTTCTTGAGCCCATACGCGAAGAAGTCCTCGAGCTGAGGGGTGATGTGAGCCAGCACTCGTTCGCCGGCCTCGTTCGTGAAGAGAAGGGAAGCGCGCTTGTCGACCCGATCCTTGACCCGATCGATGAGCTTCATCCCGAGCAGCTTCTTCACCACGTACGTAACCGTCGGCTTGGGTAGAAGGAGGATTCGACTCAGATCAGTGGGATGCAGTCCCGTTTGTTGCTCTCCAACGAGCAGCAGAACGCGGTACTCGTTCAGCGCCAGGTTCGACGAATGTGTCAGCTTGTCAACGATTGATTCGAACCGTGAATTACATTCAGCGTACGCGGAATTGAGGTTGAATCCGTGCACAGTGTAGTCAGCTCGCCCTATGGAGATCGCAGTCGCCAGGATTCCCCCGTCCAGAATTCCCCTCAATTCCGGGGTCAGGCAAGTGAGCAGGTCATCGAGGCCACTCTCGATTGCAGTCTCGCAATTGATGATGCGGCGCTCTCCTCGGTCAGTTATCGACAGCATCCGGTCCTTGCCCGGGGTCTCTTTCGCCTCGGAGCTGAGCAGAAGTCGGCTGCGTAGCGCTGAGCACGTTTGAGATGCGGTGCTGGGGGCGATGTGAAGCCGCTCCGCCACATCTGTCACCCGCATGCTGCCCTTTCTCCAGAAACCCCTGAGTGCGAGATACTCGCGATGTGACAGCGAGCAGCTGAGCACCGCCTCGCCCACGACATCGTTCAGCACCATCACCATCGTCAGCTGGTTCGTCAGCTCGGGGTAATCACATCGCATGACTGCGCCGCCTCCAGCTCGCTTCCGCAACCTACGGACTCCGGGTCACATAGCGCGTGAAGAATCCTTGGGAGTTCTTGGAGCAACCGTTCGCAGTTCGTACTAACTCCTCCCTATACTCTACTCGAATCGGTGGCCACCGATATCCACGGAAGACGGCTCTCTGTAAGAAGATGCCCGAGATGCATCTCCTGCGGCCAGGGACGCACAAGAGGAGAGCACCCGTGGTGGGACTCATTGGTAGTGAAGTGACTACTGAAAGGTGGGTACTATGGCAACCGAGAAGACTCGCAGTATGTGCTACATGTGCTGGCAAGGCTGCGAGTTGGAGTACACGATCGAGGACGGCGTGCTTGTCAGCGCCAAGGGCGACCCGAACGGCATGTCCGGCGCTTTCGAATGCGAGCGCGTCCGCGCGATACCAGAGTTCCACTACCATCCTGATCGTCTCAACTACCCCCTGAAGCGTGCAGGCGAGCGTGGCGAGGGTAAGTGGGAGCGCATCTCCTGGGATCAGGCGCTCGATGAGATCGCCGAGAAGCTCATGTCCATCCGCGAGGAGTACGGCACCGAAGCTGTTTGTCTCATGGGCGGCACGGTCCATGAGCCCGCCGACTACACGCAGTGGCGCTTCGCGAACTTCTGGGGTACGCCCAATATCTACTGCCAGGGCAAGAACTGCGGGTCGGCGTTCATCCTCAACGAAGTAGCCATGTACGGCTGGGATTCTCTGGGCGCCGCACCAGTTCCCGGAGTCACCAAGACCGTGGTGTGCTGGGGTGCGAATCCGGTTCACAGCTGGGTTACCAAATGGAACAAGATGGACGCTGCTCAGAAGGCCGGAGCGAAGCTGATTGTGATCGACCCACGCTACACCGAGACGGCTTCGCACGCCGACCTGTGGCTTCAGATCCGACCGGGCTCAGACGGATATCTTGGCTGGGGACTCATCAACGTGATCATCAACGAGGATCTCTACGATCACGACTTCGTCGAGAGCTGGTGTCTCGACTTCGACAAGCTCAAGGAAGTTGCGCAGGAGTACACGCCTGAGATGGTGTCTGAGCTTACTGACATCCCAGTACGCGATATCATCGAGTTCGCTCATCTCTATGCAGACGGCCCGACGTGCGCGATCTGGCCGGTTGCCCCTGGTCAGTCCGGTGGCCTGGCGAGCCAGCCTGCGGCCTACACACAACAGGTTCTCAGGGCGATCACCGGCAATGTGGATCGCGAGGGCGGCAATCCGCTCACAGGCCCCCATGCCTACATCGACTACTTCAACCTCAACGGCTATCGCCATCTCATGGAGAGCACCCATCTGCGCGACTGCGTCACCGCCGACCGGTTCCCGCTGTGCTCGCTCAAGTCCTTCAGGCGTGCGAACGAGAGCGTCCAGAAGGCCTGGTATGGTGAGGGTTACGGAGCTTCGCAGTACTTCCTGTATCCCTCCTCCAAGGGTCTCGTTGATGCCATGATCGACGGTGAGCCCTATCCCATCAAGGCCTTCTTCATCCAGGGGGGCAATCCGCTCCTGAACGTGTGCAACACCAAGAAGTGGTATGAGGCCATGAAGGAGAAGCTCGACCTGGTCGTAGGCATGGACTGGTGGATGACCCCGAGCCTTGCCCTGTGTGACTACGTTCTCCCGGCGGCCGACTTCCTTGAGCGATTGCATCTGATGGTGTTCGAAGGCGTCACCGACTCGACGATGGCCTATCCTCAGCCGATGGAAGCACTCCATGAGCGCAAGGACGACTACTACCTGTGGAGCGGCCTTGCAAGACGGTGTGGTATCGCGGGCGAGTGGCCTGAGACCTACGAGGGACTGGCCGATCTCTATCTGGGCAAGGCCGGAGTCACGCACAAGGAACTCAGCACGAGTGAGCAGTACTGGCGCGTCCCGCCTGCGCACTTCAAGAACTATGAGAAGTATGGATTCGGAACACCCTCGGGCAAAGTCGAGCTCGCTCCGACGATCTTCGCTGAAGCCGGACTCGACCCGATGCCGAAGGCTGCTGAAGCCCCCCAAGGTCCGATCAGCACGCCCGACATGTCGAAGGAGTATCCGTTCAAGCTCAACTCAGGCTATCGGATCAGGCCGTGGTTCCATTCGCAGCATCGCCAGCTGAAGTCACTCCGCTGGATGCGCGATTACCCGATCGTTGAGATTCATCCAGAGGTAGCGCGTAGCTATGACATCGCTGACGGCAACATGGTCTACATTGAGACACCGCTTGGCAGGATTCGCCAGAAGGCGAAGATCACTGATGGCATCAGACCAGACACCGTCGCGGTGGAGGCCTATTGGTACTTCCCGGAGATGCCAGAGGAGGATCCCTATCTGTTCGGGGTCTGGGATACGAACGTCAACGCCATCATCACCGATGACTACGACACGTGCGACTTCGCGGGCGACAACGCCTACAAGGGGCTCCTCTGCAAGATCTACAAGGCGCCTGACGGATTGAACACCGACACCACGTACGTCCCGACTCCTGCTGAGATGCAGTCGTAGTGACGGAGATCTACCACAGGTGTGCACGTTGCTCGAATCGTTGCAGATCAACGTATGTTGTTGATGAAGATGGGATTGTCATCGATTCGTGGAGGAATGTACCAGGCCTCCGTGTTCTTAAGAAGGAGCGCTGCGAGAAGCTCGCGAGTGCACATGGTATGTGGCTTGACTTGAGCTCGATCGAGATTCTCTAACGGCCTCGTCTTCGGACCGACGCAGAAGACGCGCATGGGGTGGACTCCTTGCTTGAGGGAGTCTACCCCGCTTGTTCGGTAGCCACGTAGTTGACCAAGGCCGCAGGTGCGGACCCAGCCCTGGACTCTGATGAGCCGGGAAGTGGTGTACGTCCGTGGGCGCTTGGCGTACTTGCGAGCGCTCACGGACGCTCGGCGGTGTGCGACTAACTGCTGCAAACCCGGTTGCGTTTGGTGGATCGACTCCATGTCGAGTGGCGGGACAGCGTCAATCGGTCTGAAGTGACCCGTTTGAGCTGATACGCCGCCGCAGTGGGAGCAAAGTTGGGCCGTCTGCAGGAGCGGTAGCGCACTCGTGCGCGCGGGCGCACACTCGGCGTTTCCCAGGCAGGGATCCTGACAGGATGACCTGGATTCATGTGGGAGATCTGGGTTCACCCAGGAAGGGGCTTCCGTCGGCAGTGCAAAGAAGGTGCGTGCCACGTCCATAGCCTCTGGATCGAGCTCAATTGCCTCAATCGACAGCCACGGGTAGTCGCGCCGCGTGCGCTTGACAATCGAGCCCCCGCCGAGGCCGATCATGAGCGCGCGTGGTGCGCGGCGCCACGGCGAGCGGAAGATGCATGTAGCCGACGCACTCGATGTCGGTGTCGTACGGGTCGGCGAGGCACATCAACGGCTGGCGGTTGCTTTCGAAGCTCAGGATGCGCATGCCGCCCGTGTCGAAGACGTGCATCGTGTGGAAAGCGGATGTGTGGTTGTCGTCGGTCACGGGCGTGTACCGGTCGCTGGGATCCCTGGCTGTCTGATGCCGTCAAGAATCGCCATCAGTTCCGTCTGCGAGTGGATACCGAGCTTCTCGTAGATTCGGTGTATGTGTGTTCTGGCGGTAGGGACCGAGACTACGAGAAGCTCGGCAACCTGGTTCGCGTTCTTACCCTCGGACAACAACATCATCACTTCATGCTCCCGCGGGGTCAGCCCATACGTGTTGGTCAGTTCGCTGCCGCGGTCTTGCCTGGAGGTGTCGGGTCTAGCCGCGATTTCGGGTACAACCGTGCCCCAGCACGTCTGGATGTTGCGGTCGGTCAGGAAGTACGTGCTTGAGAGGATCGCTGCGAGCGTCACCACGATCGAGACCACAGTGACCACGGAATTCGAGAGAGCAACGTGCGCAGACAAGGCCGAGTAGGCAAGGCCGCTCAGTATCTGCCCGGCGCACGAGGCGAGGGAACCCCAGATGAGCACTGCCGAGCCCGGCGCAGGCATGCGTTTGATCAGATCGGCGTAGATGATCAGCATCAGCATATAGAAGTAGCGGAACCCGAAGAACACTCCCCCGACAAGGAAGGCTGGTCGTGTCGCGAGAACCGGGATCAGCAGGAAGCTGAGCACCACCAACGGCAGAACCGGACGCTGCAACTTGCCAAGATCGAGATCCCGCCTGAAGAAGACCACACCCGCGAGCAGAACTGAAGCGGCGACAATCTCGCCGATGGTTCGTGTCTGGCCCGCGAAGACCGGCTGCGCTGCGCTGAGCGACACGCTCATGCTCACAACGAACCCCAGGATCAGGCTGTAGACGAGGACTCCCCGGAAGAGCGGGGTGGGCATCCGGAACCCCGTAGCTGGGGTAATGATGCTAACTGAGGCCGCAGTGGGGAAACGTTTCCAAGCGATTGCGAGCAGGAGTGCAGAGGTCAGCGGCATGAGTGCCAAGAGCGAAAGCACCGCCATTGGTGAAACCGGCGCTACGACCGCGCACGCGACGTAGAGTGCTGATCCGAGGATGATGGCGCACGCAACCGAAGCGCCGATGATGCGCGTCTGCATGGTGCCCGTGAGTTCGGCCCACCACCACCACACCGGCGGTGTTGCGATGCCAACAAGCGCGGCACCCACGTAGAAGACCAGTTCGGAATTCACCATCCCAAAACCGGCGAGTCCGAAAAGCAGACCGCCGATGGACGTGGTTAGCCAGGCCGCCATGGCAAGGGTGCGCCGCTCCCAGAATGGCGCAAAACGACGCCAGACAGCGATGCCGATGACCTGCACGACCACAGAGGCTGCGAGCTGGATGAGCCGTGCGTTCCCAGAGACGTGGGGCATTTCCTGCATGACCGGGAAGAACCAGGCGCTCATGACGTTGATCGAAAGCGACACGAGCCACCAGGACGCGTGTGACGCCACGGAGAGCACGATGAGGAAGTCCTGAGTGCCGCGCAGCCTCGGCATGCCCACTCCAGTCATCTGAATGGTTCCGCGATCGCTAGCAGGGACGCTAGTGATTCTACAGAAAGCGAACTGAAAGGGCACCGTCTGGCCACTTCGAGAGCGCGGCCCGCCTACCGGGATGCACTACGTATGGAGCGCATCAAGGCAGCACACAGGGAAGCCCCATCCCGCGTTCCAGCGGAAAGGGGCTTCCCTGTCAGACTGACTCCGGAAGGCCAACCGGCACCCTGGAGAGCGAAACGACCTTACTCCTCAGCGGCTGCCCAGCTAGCCTCGGCCGCCGCGTTCTTGCCCGCGATTCTGCCGAATGTGTAGTTGCTGGCTATAGCCGTGCCGCTGCCTTGATAGTTTGTGGCGATGACGTCGTTCGCGTTACGTCCGGCCGAGTACAGGCCCGCAATTGGCTCTTGCGTGAGGGCGCTGATGACCTGCGCGTTGGTGTTGATCTTCAGGCCGCCAAACGTGAACGTGCCACCGAGTGACGACGCCACAACCGCGAAGAACGGAGGCGTTGCGATCGGCTTGATATATGCTGGCCACTTGCCGAATACAGGGTCCTCGCCTTTGGCTGCATGCTCGTTGTAGTACGCGACTGTGGCCTCGAGCGCGCCAGCTGGCGTGCCGATAGCGGCGGCAAGGGCTTCGATCGTGTCGGCGGTCGCCGCTAGCTTCTTGTTCTCCGCAGACGGGCGCTTGTCCTCGGCGAGCAATTGGATTGCGTCGTTGTCGCAGACAAGGTATGCGGGTGAGTAGTCAGTGTAGAAGTACGGCGTCCGCATCGCGATCGGCGCAAATGAGTGGTAGTGGTCTTCCGAGAAGAACCGCTGGCCACGCTGGTTGACAAGGATCCCAAACGAGAGCGGACCGCCGCCCCAGCTGTCGCGGCTCATCAGGCTGTCGCAGGTCAGGTTGCCGTACGCGTCCTGCATGTGGGCTACGTCGCCGCCAACGCCCTGGCCGATACGGATACCCTTGCCGTCGTCACCTTCCGTGCCGATGACGAAACTGCCGATGATCTCGGGGCAGTACTGCTTGACCATTTCCTCGTTCTTTGCGAAGCCGCCGGCTGTCAAGATGACGGCCTTATTTGCCTTGACGAAGACTTCGCCGTCTTCGCTCTCAGCAACTACGCCAACAACCCGGTCGAGCTCCGAGTGATAGACAAGCCGCGTGGCCGGCGTATTGTATAGAACCTCGGGTCCCATGGCCTCGACCGCCGCTAGGAGCGGCTGGAAGAAGCCGGAGCCGTTCTTCGCGCCCGTGAGCGCGCCCTCCGGCGTGTCGTAGCCGAAAACCCAGTGACCGCGCGGCATCGGCTCAGCAGCGCTTGAGAAATCACTCGAGTACTCGTCGCCTGAGCACGTGAGGCCGGCGTCGTAGTTTGGCGCTTCCGGCCAACGGGGCTGGAAGGATTCATTGAAGACGACGCCCAGGGTGTTCACGAGCCAGTCGTACAGGTCAACGGAGCTATCCGCTAGCACGCGGCAGTGCTCTTCGCTAACGCCGGGGCCTCCGGAGGCCACCATGTAGTTGTAGTAGTTGTCGGGCGTGTCCTCGAAGCCGAGCGCCTTCTGCAGCGGTGTACCGCCGCCGAGGTAGATGAAGCCGCCGCAGATGTTGGTGCTGCCGCCCGCCTTACTGAAGCGCTCAAGAATGAGCGTGCTTGAGCCAGCGCTCAGGGCCTCCCATGCAGCTGCGGCACCTGCTCCACCGTAGCCAACAATGACCACGTCTGCCTCGTAGTCCCATGTCTCGGGTAGTCCGCTCGGTGCCACTGCTGCGGTCTCGTTTGAACATGCGCTGAGCAGTCCTGCCGCCGCTACGGTGCCCCCGATCGCGGCGGCGCCCCGAATGAAGCTCCTGCGGGTCAGGCCCTCGTTCTCACGTATTACGGAACCCATGGTCTCTCCTCCTTGTGTTCACATCCACATAATCCGCTCTAGCGTCGCGCCCGTTTGCCCGACGGGCCTCCTCCTTTGTCAGTCCTCCTGCCAGTGAGTGTGTGTCGGCACCCGCGATGATTTCGGGCACCAACTGAATAGAAGCGGGGTGCCGCAGCGTTGTCGTCAACGAATGTGTGCATCTTTGGGCCGAGGCTGCCGGGGCGCGTGTACACGAATTTGATGACTCGCGGTCGGCCTCGGTAGCTACGCATGCGATCTGAGCGAATCTGCTGAGGCAGGAGCCGGGAGGTGCGGAACCGTGGAGACCCGGTCTACGCCCTGACCTCTTCGTCGCGATCGTGCTGTGTGCGGGCGGTCCTGCCGGTAGCCAGCGGCTGGATGACGGGGTGATGCGCCGGAGCTACGTTCAGCAGGTCATAGAGCTCTCGCGGAACTGTTGCTTCGATCATCTCGGCGAACTCATCCGAGTCGGTGTCCATTCCGCGGCGGAACCACTGGATGGCGAATGTACTCTCCACATGCGCGTATGCCTTCACGCAGAAGCGAAGAGTGCTCGTGGGGTCGGCTATCCCGTGGTATTCCGCAAGCGTCCTAAGGAGCGTCTGTTCGCGGTGGGCAATCATCCGGGCGCCATCACCGGGATGCGGGTTTGTGTGAGTGACCACGAACTGGTAGAAGACGCGTTCCTCGGCAAGCATGTTGAAGTGGCTGTGTAGTCCTTCCGTCCAGGCAAGCGTGCGGCCGATCTCATCCAGATACAGCTGCTGGCAGAAGTCCGCATGCCAGTAGGCGATATCCTGCTTGCTCTGAAAGTGATAGTAGAAGGTCTGGCGCGATATCCCGCAGTTGTCGCAGATCTCCTGCACCGTGATGTCCGTAAGCGGCCGATCAACTGCATGCAGAATCCGCATCTTCATCTCGAAACTCGGCTGAAGAATGAAGACCCTGTCGTTCATAATCGCCTCCGATCATACATGCGAGTTCGACCCCAGGCCCCTCCAGAGTAGTACGTACCCCGTTGTTTGCAAGCTGCGGCCTTACACGGAGGGCGCATTGTACTACTCGGCCTGACGCCCGATACAACCTGTAACCTTATCGATGCTTAAGCCCGTTCCTAGAATGCAGAGCGGAGGGGTGCAGAATGCGCCCGGAGTGTGTCTGTTGAGGGAAGGGGTTTGCATGGACGACAAAGAGACTCGCGTCGGTCATGTCCACGCGGAGGGCGAGGGTCTTTCTCGCCGGGCGTTCCTGAAGGGCGGCGGGGCACTGGCGGGCGTGGCGGTACTCGCCGGGGCTGGTCTGGGTCTGACTGGCTGTGCGTCCGATGGCGGAACTGATGGCGGCGATGGCGCTGCCGCCGTGGATGCGCACTTCGCCGTCTACGACACGGACCTGCTCATCATTGGCGGTGGTTTTGGCGCACTCTCCGCAGCCTATGAGGCGATCAAGAGCGGGAAGACCGTCACGCTCGTGGACAAGGGCCCGTACGGCTTCAGCGGCGGCGCCGGCATGAACTGGGACGTCATCTACACCTGGTGTCCGTCGGTGGACATGATCCCGAAGCAGGCGACCTTCATGCGCCTGACCAACCAGGAGGCGGCGAAAGAAGCGTATCTCACCGACCCGAACGCCGACGCGCTCAGCATGCTCATGAACCAGGGTCAGACGGCGCCGCGCCGTAACGAAGACGGTTCCGTGAAGCTGACCATTGACTACCCGCAGATCAAGGGCGTCGAAGGCTGCTTCCCGCGCCACAGCCAGGACAAGCTGGCACAATCGCAGATGATCACGATTCACGATCGCGTGATGCTGACCGAAGTCCTCGTGAACGATGGCGTGTGCCTCGGCGCAATGGGCATCCACCTGCCGAGTGGCGAGATGCGCGTCTATCGTGCCGATGCGACGATTCTCGCCGCCGGCTCAAACGGCTGGATCTATGGCTGGAGCACGGTTGCCGCACGCACCTTCGGCAGCCCGGACAACACGTCGGACATCGAGGTTGCGGCCTATCGGCACGGCGCTCCGCTCGGCGACTGCGAGTATGCGTCGTACGACCTGATCACCACGTATCCCACGGGCATCGCGTATGCGTTCAACTCAGGTCTTGGCGCTGACGCCAACGAGTGGGAGTACATCCTGGACAAGGACGGCAACACGATGCTTGCCGACGTCACTCAGGATGATATCGATCGCTTCCAGTATGACCGTCCGTTCTTCAATCAGACGCTCGCCAAGGAGATTGCGGCGGGCCGTGGGACGGCGAGCGGTGGCGTGCTCATCGACCTCAGCGCCCCTGAGACGCTCGCCAGCTTCCGCGAGTGCTATGCGCGCTCGATCGATCTGTTCAAGGATAGCTTCGGGATTGACGTCACGGCCGAGCCGCTCGAGATCGGCTTTGAGATGTACGAGCACGGCGGCGCCCCGGTCATCGACAAGAAGATGATGTGCGCCGAGCTGCCTGGCCTCTTCTGCGTCCGTGGCGCGGGTGTCTACGGCGAGAGCGGCGGCACGAGCGTGAACATGAACAACGTCTTCGGATCCTACGCCACTCGCTGCGCACTTGAGTACCTCAATGGCTTCTCGGCTCCCGAGACAATCGACTGGACTCCGGTTGCCGACGAATACGCGCGGCTTCACGAACTCCGTACGCGTGAAGTGAGCGACGGGCTGCGCCCGCCGACAGTACGTCAGAAGATCCAGAAAGCCTGCGAGCCCTGCCTCGGCGTGCTGCGGGACAAGCCCGCTCTTGAGGCCGCCGTGGCCGAACTCGCCCGCATCCGCACCGAGGATCTGCCCAAGATGGTCGTCGGCACGAAGACGATGACCTACAACATGGACTGGAAGCAGGCCATCGAGAACTACAACATGCTCGAGATCGCCGAGGCAAGCGTGAAGGCGACGCTCATGCGCGAGGAGACCCGCGGCCAGTACCTGCGCGTGGACTTCCCGGAGAAGGACGACACCAACTGGGCGTGCATGATTGCGGTTTCGCGTGCCGAGGACGGTTCGATGGCGCTTTCGAAGCGCCAGATGCCTGTCGTCACCTTCTAGCCAGTTCGATCTCACTCTCGACAAGGAGCGCATACATGAACATCACTTTCAAACTGTACGACCCGGCAGTGGATGCCGCGCCCCGCGAGGCCGTGTGCGAGGTTGAACACTGGGACAAGATGACAGTTCTCGAGGCGATCTCTGCGGCGAACGAGAACTGCGAGCCGATCGCATTTGACTACTCATGCCGTGGCCGCGTATGCGGACGGTGCGCGGTCATGCTGGACGGCGATCCGGTTCTCGCCTGCATCACGCCGATCACTGACGAGAGCCACAAGATTGAGCCGCTAGCCGGCCTGCCGGTTATTCACGACCTAATCGTCGACAAGAGTCAGGCGCACGCCCGGATGGCCACAAAGTACGCTCGCGTCCAGCCGGTGGCGCTCACCACCGACGTGATCAACACCTACGACATGGCCGCTGCCGAGAAGATCAATGCGATCGAATGGTGCGCCCGGTGTCTTCTGTGCACCTCGATCTGCCCGGCGCATATCGCGTCGCCCGACGGCTACGTTGGCCCGGCGGCGATGCTGGCAACGGCTTATCGCTTCTACGATCCGTTCGATCAGGGCGATCGTGTTGTCGAGGCGGTTCAGGAGGGACTCTGGACGTGCATCATGTGCGGGAAGTGCACTGAGGTTTGCCCGCAGGCCGAGATCAAACACCTGGACTACTGGAACGACTTGCGCGCGGCGGCTACAGGACGAGGGTTTGTGGAGCCTGCTGACTCGTAGGCGGGGATGTTTGATTCCGAGAGTGTGAACAGTCTTGAGTGGAGATGTTTCACCTGATGAGCGGCGCTTCCCGAGCCGAGATGTTCATCTCGGGACTGGGAGGCGCCGCTCTCTGCGTGTCCTGGGGGGGGCGAACAAGGCACACTGCCTACCAGGCCATGCGGGCAAGCGGCGGAATTTCCAGAGAATAGACCTCTCCAGGCGATGCCGATTAGAGGCCTCGAGCTCACTATCCAACCGGGGGAACATCGGCTGCAGTGCAGGAGGGCGGAGGATGCTGGTCGCGGGAGTAGATGTTGGTGCCGCAGCCGTTGCGCAATTGGAAGTCGTTGCTCTGCGCGCTGCGGAGGTGCCGAGGGAGGACATCGTTGCTGGCCTGCATCGCCCCGTGGCCCGCCGCGTTTACGTCATGGCGCTGTCAATCGACTACAAGGGCCCCGTTGCCCAAACAGGAGGTTGCGCCCACAACCTTGGCATGGTCCATTTCCTTGAGGACGCGTTCATCGTGCCTGAGCCTCCCTAGATCAAGGGCATGCTGGGGGCGGCGCTGTGGTGTACGGGGACGACCGAGTTCCACGGAGGCTAGAGAGGGATAGGCGTCTTTTTGGACGGCCTTCTCCATGATACCGCTAGGCTTTCGCGGCCTGCCGCACACCTGACGATGTCAACTGTGTTCGCGTCTCGCGTTCTCTTGTCGCACCGAGGCTGCACTCATGGTGTCTTACTCACAGGCAACGGGGAACCGGATGAGGGTGCTCTCAGCTATCGCGACCTCCGGCTGGACCAGTCTCGTCTGATATCTGCGGTTCGTTCTCGCATGTGCGTGGTTCCCACTGATGGGAATCGGCGACGCCCTCCTGTTTCCTCACCTGCTGAGTGCGCCTGGTGCCGTGAAGGCCGCAAGGGTCCTGCTCTTCGCAGTATGTGCGGCCACCATTCTCGTGGCGCGATTCCACCGTGAACGGGCGCGACAGGTGCTCGACCGCAAATGGGCACGCTGGGTGCCGGTTGTCCTGATGACACTTGGCGTGGGGCTTGTCGGGCCAGCCGGTCTTGGCCTGTTCTCCGCGTCACTCACGCCGTGGGTGCCTGGTCTTGCTTCCGTTCTCCGCGGTGCTGCGGCGGCATACTTTGTGATGTTGCCCTGTTTTCGCTGACAGCGCTTTGAATCGCCCCGGGTTTCCCGGAGACTCCACCGTTTGAGAGGATGGAGTCATGAACAGACATGCGCCCTACCCAGCAGAGGTACGTGAACGTGCCGTCCGGATGGTCTTCGAGCATGCGCCAGAGTACTCCTCACAGTGGGCCGCGATCCGCTCGATCGCAGGCAGGTTCGGCGTCAACGCCGAGACCCTGAGGCTTTGGGTGCGCCGTGCCGAGACCGACACCGGCGAGCGGCCCGGGCTCATGAGCGACGAACGAGCCCGCATGAAGGAACTCGAGCGCGAGAACCGTGAGCTGAAACGCGCCAACGAGATCCTCAAGAGTGCCGCGGCTTTCTTCGGGGCGGAGCTCGACCGCCGACAGAAGAGGTAGTCGAGTTCATCGACCGCCACCGCGAGCGCTTCGGGGTCGAGCCGATCTGCGAGCAGCTGCCGATCGCCCCATCGACCTACTACGCCGCCAAGACGCGTCCGCCGTCGGCCAGGGCGCTGCGCGACGAGCAGCTCAAGCCGGAGATCGAGCGGGCGCACGCCGCGAGCTACGACGGCTGCTATGGAGCCCGCAAGGTCTGGAAGCAGCTTGGACGCGAGAACATCCCCGTGGCCAGATGCACCGTGGCTCGTCTGATGCGTGAGCTGGGGCTTTCGGGTGTGCGCCGGGGTCGTGCGTTCAAGGTGACGACTGTTCCTGACACCCGCGCCACAAGGCCGGCCGATCTCGTCCACCGCAAGTTCACGGCTACCCGCCCCAATGAACTGTGGGTCGCTGACATCACCTACATCGCGACCTGGACCGGCTTCGCCTACGTCTCGTTCGTGACCGACGTGTACTCCCGCATGATCGTGGGTTGGCGGGTGTCGAATTCGCTCAGAAGCGATCTGGCGCTCGACGCGCTGGAGATGGCGGTGCACGCGAGGGGCGGCGCCGAGGGCGTGACCCACCACAGCGACAGTAAGAATGAACTCGCCGGTTGCCTCCTGGCGGCCTGACCCCCACAGCGATCGACCTATCATGGACGATCGTGCCGGTAAGCCCTCTGACGGCCTGACCCGCACTCTGATCGACCAGCCGTGTCATTCCCCGGACTTGTCGGCCGCCAGAGGCTTCCGGCAGGGGTGCTGACCCCGGCCGGCATTGTGACCTTATGAGAGCCTGACCAGAGGCGTCCCCTTACTGTCGTGTCCGCCGCCAGCCGAGATCAGCGCCGGTCATCCGAGCGCACTCGAAAGGAGCCGGCATGGACAGTATGACAGGCGTGGCCGCGGGCGAGGTAGCGGGGGGCGTGGACACCCATCAGGATCTGCACTGCGCCGCCGTGGTGGACGGCGGCGGAGATGTGCTGGGGACCAAGGCTTTCTCGACGACCCGGGCGGGATACCGGGCGCTGCTTTGCTGGATGCGCGGCTTCGGAACACTTGCGCGGGTCGGTGTTGAGGCCACGGGCACGTACGGCGCCGGGCTCACGAGGCACCTCGCCTTGGCTGGCGTGCCCGTGTTCGAGGTCACCGGCCCCGACAAGGCGCAGCGCCGGTCCAAAGGCAAGGACGACACGCTTGACGCCGTAGCCGCGGCCCGCGCCGCGCTTTGCGGTCAGCGCGTCCAGATCGCGAAGGACCGCTCAGGGGCGGTCGAGGCGCTCCGGGTGCTCCGCACGACCCGGAAGACGGCTGTCAGGTGCCGCCGCGCCACACTCCAGCAGATCCATAACACGATCGTCGCGGCCCCCGAAGAGCTTCGAGACCAGGTGCGCAACCTCACCCGGATGCAGCTTCTGCGCACATGCGCGGCGTGGCGGCCGGATGCCATAGCCTTCCGTGATCCCGTCGTCGCGACCAGGATCGCGCTCAAGTCGCTCTCCCGCCGCATCCTTGACCTCAACGATGAGATCGCGGACCTCGATCGCCTGATCGAGCCGCTGATAGCCGAACTCGCCCCAGGCCTGCTCGCACTCGAGGGAGTGGGAGCCGAGTGTGCGGGCGAGTTCCTCGTCACGGCCGGTGACAACCCTGAACGGCTGCGCTCCGAAGCAGGTTTCGCGATGCTCTGCGGCGCCTGCCCGATTCCCGCTTCCAGCGGCAAGACCGAGAGACACCGGCTGAACCGTGGCGGAAACCGGCAGGCGAACGCTGCCCTTCACATGGTTGTCGTCTGCCGCATGAGATCAGACGAGCGCACGAAGGAGTACGTGGCCCGCCGTCTTGCCGAAGGACTGTCGAAGCGCGAGATTATGAGGTGCCTGAAGCGCTATGTCGCCCGCGAAGTCTACGGCGTGCTTGCCGCCTCATTCCGCGCTTGACAAACATGAGAGCGTCCAGGGCTGGCAGTACCTTTCGATCCGCTACACCGAGCGGCTCGAGGAGGCTGGCGCCGTCGCGTCAGTCGGCAGCAAGGGGGATTCCTACGACAACGCGCTCGCAGAGACGATCAACGGACTCTACAAGACGGAGGTGATCAGGAGGAAGGGTCCCTGGCGCAGCATCGAGGATGTCGAGTTCACCACGCTCGAATGGGTCCACGGGTTCAACAACGAGCGCCTGCTCGAGCCGATCGGCGACATCCCGCCGGCGGAGTTCGAGGGCCTCTACTGGCTTGAGAAGGAAGCAAACGATAGAGTCGGACTCAATGAATCGAGTCTCCACTGAACCCGGGGCGATTCACTTCGCTAGGCGGCGGGGGCCTCAGCTGACATCAGTGTGGCGCCAATCGCATGGAAGGTGGCGGGGCTCTTGTAGCCGAGCACAGGCACCATGCTCACCGGGCCTTTCAGGGTTCCTTCTCGCAAAGCCTAGCGTGTGGCACTGGCGCCCCAGGGCCTTGCCTCTCATGACTCAGGTGCCTCCCGCAGGATCTCGGCAGGCGCCATGTCCTGGTAGATAGGTCAGACGAATCACACGCTGATGGCCCAGGTCCTGCGCCTTGAGCGCAGAATTCCGACCCCCGCGTGCCTGAGTTGTGCCCTGCGGCAGATGAAGTCTCTCCGCCATTGACGGGCAAGTGACCTGCACGCAGGCCTTGGGCCGCGCCTCTCCGCCGCACACCTGGCGAAGGTCGGCTATCCTTTGGCGTGTAGCCGGACGTGTGCGGATGGCGGGTTCCTCATCACCCACGCCTGAGGCGGCGCGCTCGGCTCCGGGGAGGACGACCGGAGGTGATCTCGGTGAGTGGCGATTCGTGGGCCCCGCTGCGGCATCGCACGTTCGAACTTCTCGAGGTCGCCCGGCCGGGCGACAGGACGAGCCGTGCCACGGACGTCTTCATCATCACGCTGATCATCCTGAATGTCGGTGCCGAGATCCTCGGCACGATCGACGCGGTGCGCCTTGCGTACGCGCCGTTGCTGGATGCGTTCGAGTACCTCTCAGTCGCCATCTTCACGGTGGAGTACGTCCTGCGCCTGTGGTCGGCGGTCGAGCGTGATCCTCAGGACTCGCGGCTCCGCCCTCGGCTTCGTTACGCGATCTCCTGGCCAGCGATAATCGACCTGCTCGCCATCCTGCCAGCCTTCCTGCCGATGCTCCTTCCGGTGGACCTGCGCGTGCTTCGTCTGCTGCGGCTCTTCCGCATGGCCCGTCTCCTCAAGATCGGCCGCTACTCGCGTGCCGTGCGCGTTTTCGGCCAGGTGGTCCACAAGAAGCGCGAGGAACTCACCATCGCGCTGCTCACGGTCGTCGTACTACTCGTCATCTCCTCGAGTCTCATGTACTTCGTGGAACACGATGCCCAGCCAACCGCCTTCCCCGACATTCCGTCAGCCATGTGGTGGGCGGCATCGGCACTCACTACGGTCGGTTACGGCGATGTCGTGCCGATCACCGCAGGCGGCAAGCTGCTGGGTGTAGTGACATCGGTGCTCGGCATAGGCCTCTTCGCACTCCCGGCTGGCATCATGGCGAGTGGCTTCTCCGAGGCGTTCGCGCGCGAGCAGCGCTCCGACGGAGAGTGCCCCACGTGCGGACGTCCGCACCATGTCGAGGCCGAGTGACTCCGGGTCCGGATGCCATCGCGCGCCCATCGGCCGCTCTCCGGGTGTTCCGGCTCTGTCCTTCAGGTACCATGACGGAGAGGCGAGGAAGGATCGTCGCATGAGATGGCCCCGGGGTCGTCCTTCAGCCGGCGAGGGAGGCGCTATGACCGGACGTGAGCCGGGCGGCAACGCAACTGCCAGCCGGAACGAGGCCGCATCGCTACGCGACGCGAGTGACCGGCGCTGGATGCTCCGCGGCGCGCTCGGCATCGCGCTCTACGTGATCGTGGTGCTCCTGCCGCTCGTCGTGATGCTCGCCGTCGACAGTCCTGCCGCCCGGTCCTTCACGCGAGAACTCTCCGTTGCACTCGCCTTCGGCGGGCTGGCCATCCTCGGCCTGCAGGTGATCGTTTCGGCACGGCTGCGGTGGTTCAAAGCACCCTACGGCATCGACGCCGTGTATCACTTCCATCGCCAGATGTCTCTCGTGGCGTTGACCCTCATCATCGCGCACCCCATCTTGCTGGTCATCGATTCGCCCGGCACGGCCGACTGGCTGAACATCTTCACCGCGCCGAGGCGGGTCCAGATCGGCGTCATCGCACTCATCGCACTCGCCGTCATCGTCTCGCTCGCGTACTTCCGGCGTCGCCTCGGCATCAAGTACGAGACGTGGCGCAGAACGCACGGCCTCCTCGCGCTTGTCATGCTGGGCGCGGCGGTCTGGCATATCGAGGTCGGCGGCTACTACGTGACCA
>CAYMSA010000001.1:6688-65472 GCA_964392965.1 uncultured Coriobacteriaceae bacterium | reverse complement strand
ACTCCGCGAGCCTTCGAATCGGCAGTCGCTGGATGAATCTGGCCGCACTCGGGAACAACTGTGGTGACTCCGCAGTACATCGGGGGTTCGGCGAAGTGTCCGGGGGCCTACCCCGACGGAGGACATGGAGACCCAATGGCCATCACGGTAGTCACCGACTCGACAAGCTCGCTTGCCGCCGAGGAGATCGAGCGGTTTGGCATCCGCGTTGTGCCGATCGAGGTGGTGGAGGGCGGCACCTCAACGCCCGAGAGCGAGATCGACGTCCTCGCGCTCCATCGTCGTATCGCCGAGGGCGCTCCGGGCCTCACCACATCGCAGCCGTCGCCCGAGATGTTCGCGCAGGTCTTCTCCTCGGCGGTGCAGGCAGGCGATGACGTCGTCGGCGTCTTCGTCTCCGCGGGTCTGAGCGGCACGTTCGCCTCGGCCGAGCTGGGCGCCGCACTCACGCGCGAGGCGTATCCTGGCGCGCGGGTGGCGCTCGTGGATTCGAAGTCCAACTCGATGCAGGAGGGTTTCGCGGTGCTCGCCGCTGCCGAGTGCGCCAGCTCGGGCGGCGACTTCGAGGCGTGTGAAGCCGCGGCCAGGGCGTCGATCGCGCGCTCCCGGTACCTCTTCGCGCCCAAGAGCCTCGACCATCTGGCGCGGGGAGGGCGCATCTCGGGAGCGGCTGCGCTTCTAGGGCACGTTCTCCACATCGCACCGGTCCTCACCGCCGCCGACGGCGTCACCGGTATCGCGGGCGTCGTCCGCTCGCGTCGTCAGGCGCTTCGAAGGATGGTCGCCATCATGCAGAAGGACGTGGCGCGCTGTGGGCTGGCGCGCGTGGCCGTGCAGGCGGTGGCCGACTTCGAGGAGGCGGAGCGGTTCGCCGCCGAGGCGATTACTCCCGTGGCCGGCATGATCGCACCGGTGCGGCCGGTGAGCGCGGCCATCGCGATCCACGTCGATCCGGCCATAGGACTCGCGTACGAGACCGTCGAGCCCCTCTAGCAGCACGCGTCGGTATGTCCGCGTCACCACCGGGATGAGGGAGGTATCACGAGATGCCGACACAGGAGCTCTGGCGAATCGTCGCTGAAGTAGCAGGACTGGTCTTCATCTACATGACCGCATGGTTCGTCGTCGCAACCGCCGTCAAGCGCAACGACCTGGCGGACGTCGCATGGGGAATCGGCTTCATCGTGATCGCCGGGTGGTTGCTCATCCGCACGGATGCGCCCTCGCTTCGCCAGTACGTCATGAGCGTGCTGGTGCTCGTCTGGGGAGGGCGCCTGGCGTGGCATGTGGCGCGCCGCAATCTCCGACCAGGCGCTCGTGAAGACCGACGGTACGCGAAGTGGCGCGAGGAGTGGGGGAAGTGGCTCCTGCCCCGGTCGTTCCTGCAGGTGTTCATGCTCCAGGGCATCTTCATGCTCCTGATCTCTTCTCCGCTGCTGGTAGCGGCTTCGGGAGATGTGGCGTTCGGCGTCCTGGGCGTCTTCGGCGTGCTCGTCTGGGCCGCGGGGTTCCTCTTCGAGTCCGTCGGCGACGCACAGCTGGCGGCGTTCCTCGCCGACCCGGCCAATCGCGGCACGATCATGACCGATGGTCTGTGGAGATACACCCGACATCCCAACTACTTCGGCGAGGCGACGATGTGGTGGGGACTTGCGATCGCCGTTCTCACCATACCCGGTGGGTGGGTGGGACTCATCGGGCCGATCACGATCACGTGGTTGCTGGTGAAGATCTCGGGAATCCCGCTCGCCGAGCGCTCCATGGAGGAGAAGCCGGGCTGGGCCGAGTACAAGGCCCGTACGAGCGCGTTGGTACCCCTGCCGCCGAAGAAGGGGTGAAGTGACGAGTAGGGGAATCGGCCGGCGGGGATGAGACGAACTGAGGCGACACGACTGCTGCGGCAGTCGGGAGGTCTGCGGTGACCCGATCGCCGGAAGGTGCGCGAGCTTTGCGGTTGACTCGTCAGCCCGGCAGTACGCCATCCGTCGGCAGGATCCCGATGAGCCGGCCCGCGTAGTACCCGATCGTCGCCACGGCGCCGGTGAGCACGGTACCCCATACGAGGTCGATGAGCGTGATGTCCACTGGCCAGTCGCGCAGCGTGGCGAGGTTGGTGAGGTCGTACGTGGCGTAGGCGACCAGGCCGAAGAGTGCGCCCCGCCAGAGAGCGCCGAGAGCCGCACCCTCCTTCAGTCCGGGGACGACCGCGAGCGCTACGACTCCTAGCACATACAGGAGGTAGAAGCCGGCGGCGACCCCGAGGCGTGGCTGAGTGGCGAGCAGGTGTCCGAGGCGGGGCTGGTAGACACGTGAGGTCATCGTCGAGAGCCAGACGAAGTCGATGGCGAAGAACGCGACCGTGGTTGCGAGATAGAGCAGCGCAAGTTTGCCCGTGGTCATCGTGCTCCTGCCTCTCCCGGTGGTCGATATGTGCTGAACGTACCCGCACACTCGGGTCAAGCAACGGCGAACACCCATCCGGCTAGCAGTCTCCACAGGCGGGTACTATCCAGGATATGAAACCCGTGGAAGTACCGTTCGATTCCGGTGCACTCCGGGCCAACATCGCCGGCACCGCCCAGGAGGTGGTCGTTCCCGACCGCTACCTGCCGTTGATGCAGGCGGTCGCTGGCTTCCATGGTGTGAGCGCCGACCTCTCGGCGGTGCTCGCCGAGTACTTCCATACGTTTCGCAACGTCGACCATCTCATCGACGGCTTGCAGACACTCCTGCTGCGTGACTGGGCGTACTTCGAGCGCTCGGAGGAATGCGACCGGTGCGTCAAGCTGCTGGCCGAGCTGGCCGTTGGGCTGCTGGCCGAACCGCTTTCATCACACCAGACCTCACTCCTCATCCGCCAGCTGCTCTCGTGGAGCGCCCGTGTCCTGGACGGGCCGTCGTGTCCGGGCCCGCACGACGACACCCTGCTCGCGGTGGCACAGGGACTCTCCGGCGCCCTCGGCCGCCACCCCAGCGCTCTGCTCGACCGCGACGGCCTGTTGCGCGCTCTCGCCGAGCGAGCGGTGGCGCACCCCGCGCTCGAGGCGCCCTTCGCCCGGCTCTACCGGGACCTGCTCGCCCTCGGCTACCGCCGGCTGCGTGAGCGCCTGCCCGTGCCGCAGTGGGCGGGTTCAGGGCAGGCGGGACTCGGGGCACCCGCCGTTGCTGCGGCACACTTCTCGCTCCTGGCGCCCGAACGCATGGCCGGACTCATGGAGGCGGCCGAGCGGGCACCGGTCGCCGGACTCTTCTCGGCGGGGCTGCCGCTCTTCTCCGAGATCCTCGACCAGGCCATCGACCGCATCTTCAGGGTGGAGGACCTCGAGGATCGCTTCACCGTGTGCCTCTACTTCCTCAAGGACGATACGCTCGGCTACCGGCAGAGCCAGGTGATGGTCGACCTGCTGGGCGTGGTGAAGCAGCTCGCAGAACCGGGGCAGCACACCGACCCGGAGCGCGTTCTGAGCCGGCTCACCCGGTTCTTCCGTTCGCACGACAGTCAGTTCCTGCTGATGCGGTTCCAGTGCTACGAGGTCGTGGGTGTCGCTATCGGCCAGTCCGGAAACGCCCGCGCCGCGGACCACCTCATCGAGGACCTGCTCTCGGTGCGGTTCCAGTACCCGGACATCGGTGGCGCGACCGATGAGTGGCAGACGGTGGCGAACCCGTTCCATCTGCCGCAGATTCGCTGCTGGATGCACATCATCGAGTCGAATCCGTCGCTGTACGAACGGCTGGCTGCGGCCCTGAACGTCCAGCTGCGCCTCGGCGGTGTTCATGTGGCGGACACCGACCTCTTCCAGCGTGATGTGACGCGTTTCCTCAACGCTGACATCCGGTCCATCTATTTCGTCGCCAAGCAGCTGCTCCGGGCGTTCCCGGTCTATTTCCGCGATCTCGGTGCCGAGGGTGAACTCCGGGCGGTCTCGACGGAGATGGATGAGATCTGCGGCCGCAAGGACACGCTCACGCACTTCCTGCGCAAGCAGTCACATGCCGAGTCGTCCAACCGGCTGGTGGCGTTCAGCAAGGCCGCGCTCGTCTACTGGACGACGCTCGATTCCTCAGGACTCGAGGAGTACCTCTCGCCGGCGGCTCTAACGGCCGTTCGTGACGAGCTCCACTGGGCCGAAGAACCGCACCAGGTGCTCTCGGCGATCGTGGGTGAGTGGGATGGCGGCCTCGACGGCATTGACGCGGGGGAGTTCATCGACCGGCTCGCCGGGCTTGCGTACGGTGACCTGGAGGAGCGGGTGACCGGGGCGGGCTCTGCGAGTGCGGTTGCCGAGGCCGCCTCCCGCCGCGTGCTGTTGATGCTGCGGACGCATCAGCTCCTGGCCCAGAAGTACTCACTCTCGACCGGTGATCTTGCACCGGCGGTGGAGGCGCACCTGCTTCTCGACGGGCGTGTCCGTCAGCGGTTCACGCGAGCGCTTGCCGACTGGCAGCGGCTGCCCGGGGCATCGTCGCGCGATCGGCTGCTGGACGCGTCGCTCACCGTGCTCGAGCGGCTCAAGGAGATCGTGTGCGATCCCACACCCTCGGAGGCGACCGAGAGCATCTATCACAAGCGGCACATCGCCGCGGGCATACCGTCGATGTACGGCAACTACAGCGAACCCAAGTTCGAGGCGCTAGGACTCTCTTTCCGGGTCGAGCGCCTCGTAGGCCGCTTACT
This sequence comes from uncultured Coriobacteriaceae bacterium, assembly GCA_964392965.1. Classification (GTDB taxonomy): domain Bacteria; phylum Actinomycetota; class Coriobacteriia; order Anaerosomatales; family Anaerosomataceae; genus CAYMSA01. The sequence continues at coordinate 60,794 of CAYMSA010000001.1, read as the reverse complement.
CGAGGACCTCGTCGCCGGTGGAGTGGAAGAGTACATCACCCACGATTCGCTGCGCCGCATGGCCGCCGTGGTGCGGCAGTTCGAGCGAGCACTCGTCGTCGACGGCCTCGATTCCCACGCGCTCACCACCAACCTCGGACTGCTGGAGTCCGGGCTTGAGAGCCGCAATTTCACGTTTCACCAGTACCAGAACGTGTTCCAGTTCATCGTGGGTGCCGTGACCGAGCTCTCGCGGACGTCGGTACTCAGCCACGACCAGGTTCTGCGCACGATCCTCGAGCACGACACGCGACAGTCCGAGGCCCGTCGGCTTGCTCCCGACGCTGTTGCCGAGGCGGCGCTCCGGGAGGTCCTGGTCGCGGCGCTCGGCATGCAGGCACTCGATCGCTACGTGGCCGCAGCGTTGCGCCAGCTCTCGACGCTCGCGGTGGGCCTCAGAGACCGGGCTCTGACGTGCATGATGAACTACGACCCCGAGCGGCTGGTCTCGCCGATCCACGTGGCAAGACCGGAGGTCGACGACCAGCGCACGCTCGGCTTCAAGGGGCTCGGCCTCAAGCAGATGGCGTCCTATGGGCATCGCGTGCCGGAGGGGTTCGTCCTCACGACCGAGCTCTTCGCCGCCCGGCCCGCCTTCGCGCACCGGCCGCTCTATCGTGACACGATCGAGCGCATCCGCGCCGCTCTCGGGAACCTCGAGCGCGCGACCAGTCTGCGTCTGGGCGATCCGGAGCACCTCCTCCTGCTCTCCATCCGTTCGGGAGCGGCCATATCGATGCCTGGCTCGATGGCGACCTTCGTGAACGTAGGGCTGAACGACGACCTCGCCGAGGCGCTTGCGCGCACGCCGGGCTTCGAGTGGGCGGCCTGGGACTCGTATCGCCGCTTCCTGCAGTCCTGGGCCATGACCTCGGGTGCGGACCGGGACTTCTTCGACGGCATAATGAACGAGTTCAAGACGCGCTACGGCATCGAGCGCAAGTTCGACTTCACGGCGGCACACATGCGCGAACTCGCCTTCGCGTACAAGAGCCGGGCCCGGGAGATCGGCGTCGCGTTCGAGGATGACCCGTTCAGGCAGGTGATCGCCTGCGTGCGGAAGGTCCTGGAGTCGTGGGACTCGCCCGAGGCCACGCTCTACCGCGAGTACCTCAACATCGCACCCGAGTGGGGTACCGCCGTGATCGTGCAGCGGATGGTGTTCGGCAACCGCAGCCGTGAGTCCGGCTCGGGCGTGACGTTCACGCACGATCCCACCGAGCCCTACAGCCGGCGGGTGCGGCTCTTCGGTGATTTCACTGCACGGAGTCAGGGCGAGGACCTCGTCGGCGGACTCGTCTTCCCGCTGCCGATCTCCGAGACGCAGCGCCTGAGCAGTCCCATCTACCGCAACGTCGAGCACTCGCTCGAGAAGGACTACCCGGACGTGTACCGCGCGCTTCTCGACGTGGCCCACAATCTCGTGCACGGAAGGGAGTTCGACCCGCAGGAGATCGAGTTCACCTTCGAGTCATCGTCCGGTGAGGACCTCTACATCCTCCAGAAGCGTGCGATGGTCCAGGAACAGACGCAGGAGAGCGCCTACTTCGATACCGCGTCGGTTGCGTCGGGTCCGCCAGTGGCGATGGGCACGGGAGTGGCAGGCGGGGCCTTCTCCGGACGGGCGGCGATCACCACCGAGCAGATCGACCGGCTGCTCGGGGAGGTCCCCCCCGCCCCTGTCATCCTGCTGCGACCGGACACGGTTCCCGAGGACATCGCGATGATCGCGCGAGCAGCCGGACTCCTGACGGCACGCGGCGGCGCGACATCACACGCGGCGGTCACGGCCCGGCGCCTCGGCAAGACGGCGGTGGTCGACTGCAGGGAGCTCGAGGTGATCGAGCGGGAGGGGGTCGCCTTCCTTGCGGGGCAGAGACTCGAGGCGGGCGAGTGGCTCTCCATCGACGGGCGAACCGGAGCGATCTACCGGGGCCACCTGCCGATTCGCTCGCGGTCGTCGAAGGCGTCGGGAGAAGTTGAGCCATCCGGCGGCGACGATGCCTCAGAGGAAGAGGACGCTTCCGGGGAGTTGGGGTAGCAGGCATCGCTATCGGGTACGAGCGGGGTATCCGGTACTGAGAAGGGGGAGGGATCTCCCGTCGGTTTCCGGATCGACTCCCGGGCGTCTCCCGGATGGGAATCGCGATCGAGCGGACAGGAGGCAGGATCGATGGGCATGACACGGACACTCGGCATAAACGGACTCGGGAGGATCGGGAAGCTCACACTCTGGTACCACCTTGCCCATGAGGACTTCGACCGGTTCGTGATCAATCAGGGCCGTCAGGTGGGGACCTCCCTCGATGCGGTCGTGCAGTACCTGAGCAAGGACAGTACGTACGGCTCGCTCCAGCGCTACCTCTTCGGCCATCGTGGCCGCAAGGAGATCGACGTCGTCGACGAGGAGGCGGGGCTCATCCGGGCCTACGGTAAGGAGATCGTCGTGCTGCGCCAGGCGCGCAATCCCAAGGACATCCCCTGGCGCGAGCACGGCGTGAGTCTCGTGGTGGAGTGCACCGGCAAGTTCCGCGATCCGCACGCCGACGCCGAGGACCCGAAGGGTGCGCTCAGGGGTCACCTCGCCGCGGGCGCGCGGACGGTCATCCAGAGCTCACCGTTCAAGAGCAAGACGAAGGGCGCGGCGCTGCCCGGGGACGCGGTCGTGCTCATCAACGGTATCAACCACATGGATTTCGATCCCGGGCGGCATACGCTCGTCTCGGCGGCATCCTGCACGACGACCGCACTCGCGCATATGATGCGGCCGCTCCTCGCGCGCGACCTCACGAAGAACATGATCACGGCGGGAATGAGCACCGTCCATGCGGTGACCAACAGTCAGCCCGTTCTCGACGCCGTTCCCGCTGCGGGCGCCACCGACTTGCGGAAGACACGCTCGGCGATGAACAACATCGTGCTGACCTCCACGAACGCCGCCAAGGCGCTCGAGCAGGTCATGCCCGAGATCGCGCGGATCGGCTTCATGGCCGACTCGGTGCGCATCCCCACCGCGAGCGTGAGCCTCATCGTCCTGAACGTGACCTTCCAGAGTGAGGCGCTGCCCGATGGCACGGTCACGATCGATCGCGACGCCATCAACGCCATCTATCGCGAGGCGGCCGAGGGAGAGGCGCGAGGGCTTCTCAAGTTCAGCGAGGAGCAGAACGTCTCGGCGGACATCCTGGGGGATGACGCTGCCGTGGTCATCGAGGCCGTCGAAACGCACACACGCACGGGCTTCGTGGACATCCGGATTCCCGAGGTACAGCCGGACGGTGCAACGCTCTTGCGCGAGCATCGCATCCCGCTCACGCACGTGAAGGTCTTCGGCTGGTACGATAACGAGCTGGGGAGCTACACGTATCGCATGGGCGAGCTCACCGGTCACATCGCGCGGAACATGTGAGGGTGCAGGGTGCCTCGCCGTCGGGCCGCCCGCGTGACCGTGCTGTCGAAGAGAGGGTGTGACGGGTGGCTGCATCGCCTCGGGTGACCATACTGTTCGATAATCGTCCGGGCGAGGAGGGGCTGCGCACGCTCTGGGGCTTCGCGGCGCTCATCGAGGCCGAGGGCCGGACTATCCTGTTCGACACCGGCAGCAACGGTCGTCTACTGCTGCGGAACATGAGTGCCCTCGGCGTGTCTCCGCGTGCCGTGGATCTTGTGTTCCTGTCGCACGCTCACTGGGACCACGTGGGCGGGCTCGACTCGGTGCTCGAAGAGAACCCGGAGGTCACCGTCGTGGTGCACGAGAGCTTCTCGCGATTCCTCGTGCGCGACCTGGAGACCCTCTGCCGGGAGGTCGTGGTCGTCGGCGCAGAGCCACAGGAGCTCGCCCCCGGTCTCTTCTCGACGGGCATGCTCGGGGCCGAGCCGGTCGAGCATGCGCTCGTGCTGACCTCTGGGGACGTCTCCGCAGTCGTCACGGGCTGCGCCCATCCCGGCATCGCGCGGATCGTCGAACGCGGTGTGTCGGTCGCCGGGGGACCGATCCGCTGGGCGATCGGCGGCTTCCATCTGCTGCATGCCCGGGCCGATGAGATCGACCTGGCCGTACGTGCGCTCACGGACCTCGGCGTGACCGATGTCGTACCCACGCACTGCACCGGCGATCTCGCCCGGGCCGCGTTCGAGCGCGCGTATGGCGAGCGCTGTCTTGCGGGCGGAGTCGGCCGCACGATCGACCTCGGGGCGAGTCCTCTCGGCTAGGGCGTCGCGTGCCTGCGCGGTCGGGCGCCGTGAGGCTTCTGCCAATTACCAGATGCTCACGAGCTCCTCGCCCCGACGCACGAGCTTCGCGCTGTCGTCCAGCTCGAAAGCGGCGGCAAAGGCCGGGACGTTGGCGAGGACCGCGTTGACCCGCAACCGGGCCGGCGAATGCGGGTCGATGTTCGCCAGGAGCCGCGTGTACTCCTCGGTCACGTTCTGGCGCCACATCGTCGCGTAGGCGATGAAGAACCGCTGCTCGGCGGTGAGCCCGTCGATCAACGGCGCGCCGTTCTCTGCAGGAAGGGCGTCCCCGTCAGCCGCGCGGGCCGTTCGCTCCCGCATGGCCTCCTTGAGCGCCGAGTAGGCGACCTTGACCCCGCCGAGGTCCGCGATGTTCTCGCCGAGCGTCAGCCGGCCGTTCACGTGCACGCCCTCGGCCACCTCGTACTCGTCGTATTGCGCCACGAGCACCTCGGCACGCCGGGTGAACTCGGCGCGCGCCTCTGCGGTCCACCAGTCGCGCAGCGCGCCCGTGGCGTCGAAGCGGCTGCCCTGGTCGTCGAAGCCGTGGGTGATCTCATGACCGATGACCGTGCCGATGGCGCCGTAGTTGACCGCGTCGTCGGCCTCGGCGTAGAAGAACGGCGGCTGCAGGATGCCGGCCGGGAACACGACCTCGTTCAGGAGGGGATGGTAGTAAGCGTTCACGAGATGCGCGGGCATCTCCCACTCGGTGCGGTCGACCGGCGTGCCGAGGCGGCGCATCTGCCGCTCGTGCTCGAAGGCGGCGGCGCGGATGCGATTCTGCGCGTGCGGCCCGCGCTCGATGGTGAGGGCCGAGTAGTCACGCCAGACGTCCGGATAGCCGATCTTGTACGTGAAGCCGGCGAGCTTCGCGAGTGCGCGCGACCGTGTCGGCTCGGCCATCCATGCGGCATCGCGAATCGCGCGTCCCATGCTCGCAAGCAGGTGGTCGACGAGGTTCTCGCAGCGGCGCTTCGCCTCCTCGGGGAAGGTGGCCGCCACGAAGAGCTGCGCCACCTGCTCGCCGATGTCGGCGGTCGCCGCCTGCAGCATGCGCTTCCAGCGCGGCCGCTGCTCCTGCTGGCCGCCGAGCGTGCGGCCGTAGAACGCGAACGCCTCGTCGGCGAAGTGGGACGGGAGCGCGTTGGCGTATGTGCGCACGAGCTGCCAGCGCAGGTAGTCGCGGAGCGTTTCGAGCGGCGTCTCGGAGAGTGTCTGGCCGAGGGCCGTGAAGAAGCCGGGGTTGTCGATGCTCACGCTGGTCGAGGACACGCCGAGTGCCACGATGTGCGCGCGCAGCCCGAAGCCGGGCATGAGCTCATCGAGTGCGTCGACCGCGAAGCGGTTGAGTGTGAGCTGCACGTCGCGCAGCTGTTCGGGGGAGTAGGAGGCCACGGCCAGTTTCGTCTCGAACGCGAGGATGTCGCCGGCAGCCTCGGCAGGCGTGCCGTCACATTCTCCGAGGGCCGCGAGCTGCGCCGCGATGTGCTCGCGATAGGCCTCCCGCAGCGCGCGGGTGGCATCGTCGTCGCGCAGGTAGTAGCCGCGCTCGGGCAGGCCGAGGCCGCCCTGGCCGATGTAGGCGAGGTAGACGTCGGGGTCATCGAAGTCCGCCGAGCTTTCCACGGTATGAAGCGCGCCCACCCCGACACTGAGGAGCGCCCGAAGCGCGGTGGGAAGGTCGCCGAGCGAACGTACCGAGGCGATCGCATCGAGGTATGCCCGAAGTGGCGTTGTTCCTGCTGCTTCGACCGCATCGTCGTCCATGGCGGCCGCGTAGTAGTCGCCCGCCATCTTCGCGGGCGTGCCGGGGGCTGCCCCGTCGCGGGCGGCCGCCTCCAGGAGGTCGCGAAGCAGGTGCTCGTTGCGCTCGTTCAGTTCGTGGAACGCCCCCCAGGCGCCGTACTCGGGAGGCACGGGGTTGGCGTCGAGCCAGCCGCCGTTCACATGACGGAAGAAGTCGTCTCCCGGTGTGACGGTGGTGTCGAAGAGCGATGCGTCGATCGGCACGGCCGGTGCCTCCATCTTGCCGGTGTCAAGCATGCGTGCTCCTTCATGTGTCCGCTGCTTCCGGATGCGTCATCGTCGGGTACGGCACGGGTGCCCCGACGGGGCGTGCGTGCCGTGGTGTGCGTACCATCGTACCCGCTCGGGTGCGGGAGTGTCGTGCGTCGGAGCGGACAGAGGTCCCCCGGACGACCGCTCATCCGGTCGTCAGAGCGGTGCCGTTCACCGAGAATCCACCGCCGCCCCCCGCACCGGGACGAGCGCCCGTATCCGAGCCTGCGGCCGCACATGATTAGATGACACCGATGCTTCAGGTTGCGAAAGCGGGGATGGATTCGGCGTGCTCTAGGGACCGGGTCCGGATCGATACCCCCGCGTGCATCATTCGGCGCCCGCTTGCGCGCAACGCTGCGGCCAGCGTGGGTGCCTCGGATCGCAGGCCACAAACGGACAAGGATGGGCGTATGAGCGAACACGATCTCGACAGGTTGTTCAACCCCCGTAGCATCGCCGTCATCGGCGCCTCCAACAGGAAAGGGTCGATCGGCTACATCCTGCTGAGGAACATCATCAGCTCCGAGTATCAGGGAGTGGTGTTCCCGGTCAACCCCAACGCGGACGCGGTCCAGGCCATCCAGGCCTATCCGACGATCAAGGACGTCCCCAGCAAGGTCGACATGGCGGTCGTTGCCGTGCCGGCCAAGTCGGTCCTCGAGACCGTGCGGCAGTGCGGTCAGGCGGGCGTTGGCGGCATGATCATCATCAGCGCGGGCTTCAAGGAGGTCGGCCCCGAGGGCGCGGCCCTCGAGCGCAAGGTCGCGGAGCTCGCGAAGGAGTACGGCATCCGCATCCTCGGGCCCAACTGCCTCGGCTACGCACGGCCGCCGCTGAACATCAACGCGACGTTCGCCGCCGTCGTCCCGGGCGCCGGACGCGTCGCGTTCATCAGCCAGTCGGGTGCGCTCGGAACGTCGATCCTCGACTGGGCCACCGCCAACAATGTCGGCTTCAGCGCCTTCGTGAGCGTGGGTAGCATGATGGACGTCGACTTCGGCGACCTCATCGACTACTTCGGTAGCGACCCCAACACGAGCAGCATCATCCTCTACATCGAGTCGATCACGGATGCCCGCACGTTCATGAGTGCGGCGCGCCGCTTCGCCAAGAGCAAGCCGATCATCGTCGTGAAGAGCGGCCGCACCGCGCGCAGCGCGCTCGCGGCGGCGAGCCACACCGGTGCGCTCGCCGGTGACGACACCCTGTACAGCGCGATCTTCCGCCGTGCCGGTGTCGTGCGCGTCGACGAGGTCTCCGACCTCTTCGACGCGAGCGAGGCGCTCAGCCGCCTGAGCAACCCGCGCGGCCCTCGCCTCGCCATCCTCACCAACGCGGGCGGCCCGGGCGTCATGGCAAGCGACCGCCTCCTCTCACTCGGCGGCGAGCTCGCCGAGCTCTCGCCCCGCACGATCGAGCGGCTCGAGGCGGCACTTCCGGCGGCGGCTTCGTGCGTGAACCCCGTCGACGTACTCGGAGACGCTCCCGGCGAGCGCTATGCCGTGGCAGCGCGCGCGCTCATGGACGACCCCAACTGCGACGGTATCCTCGCGATTCTCACGCCGCAGGCGAACAGCGAGCCTACGGCCTCGGCCAAGGCGCTCATCGAGGTCGCCCGCACAGGCGACAAGCCGATGCTCACGTCGTTCATGGGCGAGATCATGGTGGACGAGGCCCTCGGCCTCTTCCGCAAGGCCCACGTACCGGTGTTCGCCACGCCTGAGGCGGCGGTCAAGGCGTACATGAACATGTACGAGTACACCCGCAGCCTCGCGAACCTCTACGAGACGCCGGCCGACATCCTGCCGTACTTCGAGCCGGACCGCGACGCGGTCAAGGCCATCTTCACCGAGGTCGTGCACGAAGGTCGGACGATTCTCTCGGAGTTCGAGGCGAAGAACGTTCTCGATGCCTACGAGATCCCCACGGTGAAGACCGTCATCTGCCGCAGTGCCGAGGAGAGCGCCAAGGCCGCCGAGGAGATCGGCTTCCCGGTGGTCATGAAGATCCTCAGCAACGACATCACCCACAAGAGCGACGTGGGCGGCATCGCCCTGAACATCCGCTCCGCCGACGAGGCCGCCAAGCAGTACGACAAGATCCTCACCCGCGTGGGAGAGGCCATGCCTGAAGCCGAGATCATCGGCGTGACGGTCCAGGAGATGAGCCGGGGCGGGCACGAGGTCATCCTTGGAGCCAAGAAGGACCCGACGTTCGGTCCGGCGCTCATGTTCGGCATGGGCGGCACCGGCGTGGAGCTCTACCGTGACGTCGCCGTCGAGTTCCCGCCGCTCAACCAGGCGCTCGCGCGCAACATGATCCAGAGCACGAAGGTCTCGAAGCTGCTCGAGGGCTACCGCGGTTCCGAGCCGGTCGACATGGTCGCGCTCGAGCGAGTGCTCGTCAAGATGAGCTACCTGCTGGTTGACTTCCCGGAGATCGTCGAGATGGACGTGAACCCGCTGCAGGTGCGCGCCGACGGTCTGTGCGCTCTCGACGCGCGCATCGTCATCGACCCCAAGGAGGTCCGCAAGATCTCGGCACCGGGATCGCACCTCGTCATCCCGATGTACCCGAGCAAGTACCACTGGGACGCCGCTATCGGCGATGAGCCTGTGCTCATCAGGGCCATCCGTCCCGAGGACGAGTCGCTGTGGCGCGAGATGATCGCTTCGCTCTCGCCCACCACGGCCGAGTATCGCTTCTTCGGCTTCGTGAAAGAGGTCACCAAGGCGATGCTGGTGCAGTACTGCCACGTGGACTACGACCGCGAGATCGCGCTCGTCGCCGTGACCAAGCCGGAGGACGGCCGCGAGCCGAAGATGATCGGCGTCGCGCGCCTCACGGCCGATGCCGCCGATGCCGAGGTCGCCGAGTTCGCGATCCTCGTGCGCGACGACTACCAGCGTATGGGCCTCGGCACGAAGCTCACGAACGCGATCATCGAGGTCGCCCGTGAGCGCCACATCAAGAAGATCTGGGGCGACGTCATGGTCGAGAACCCCGCGATGAAGCCGTTCGTGGAAGCTCTCGGCTTCGCCATTCATGATGGCAGGGAAGAGCACATGAGGATGATCTCGTTCACGCTGTGACGGGATGAGTGACGGCAGGCCCGGAATCCGGGTCGGCACGTGAGTGGACGCGAGGCTCCCTCGGCAGGTTCTTTCCGCCGAGGGAGCCTCGCTCGTCGTGACTGGAGGGGGAGGGCCGGGAGTGCGCGGCTTCGCGTACTACGAGGGCACGTCAGTGCGCACCATGGTGAGAAGCCCACCCGCGAGTGCGACAACGAAGCCGCCGACGATGACGAGCCAGAACGTCTCAGGCGCGATCGAGAGTGGTCCGCCGGCCGAGATCTCCGCACGGTCCGGCAGCATCGCGAGCAGCGGCTGGGCCCACGGGTACCATGGGCCGTACTCGCCGGACTGTGCCGCGAAGATCGCCGGGAGCGTGCAGCAGACGTTGAGTGCGAGTGCGGCGCCGAAGCTTCTCCAGCGGCTCGACACCCATAGCTGCAGCGCCGCAAGGGGAAGCACGGCCACCCATCCGGCGAGGACCGAGCGTCCGATGATCCCCCATGGGACGATACCTGGCAGTCCCTTCAGCAGTCCGGCACCCACGAAGCCGAGGCCGAAGACGATGCTGGTGGCGGCCAGCAGCGCCGCGAGCAGGAGGTACTTGGCGAGGTAGACGCTGCTCCTTCGCACCGGCAGGGCGAGCAGCTGCTTCCAGCCACCGCCGATGTGCTCCGTCCGGCAGAGGAGGGCGGCGAACACCCCGGCGAGCAGCGGGTAGAAGAGCCACGCGTATTGCATGACGGCGAACTGGTAGGACAACTGCCAGTGTTCGGACTCCAGGGCCGGGGCGTCGCCACTCAGGAGGATGGCCACAATGCCTCCACCCACGACAAGGCAGCCCAACAGCAGCCACGGGGCCTTGAGCAGCTCGGCCCGCAGAGCGCGCCCGAACGTGGCGGTTCCTTGCGCGGACGCGCTCATACGATCTCCTTCCGGTCGAGCATGGCGATGCCGGCGGCGAGTAGAATCACGACGCCACAGACGGCGGCTGCCACGATTCCGGTCGCCGAGAGCGACGTGGTGATGTTCGAGCCGAGGGAGACTGCTCCGGCTGCCGCGGCCACGTCAAGTGCCTCGCCCGGAAGGCGCCACGGCAGCCAGACGGGAAGCCCGCTCAGCCCCATCCCGAACATCGGCGTGATGATGCCGAGTGCGAGCGGGAGGGCCTGGTTCTTGAGCCCGGTCGAGACAAACAGTTGAAAGGCCAGGAGTGGGAGCGTTCCGACCCAGGGGAAGAAGACCACGCCCGCGAGTGTGTCCCATGCCACCGGGTCGATGCCCTGCCAGTACACGATGGCCGCGTAGCCGAGCGCCATGAGGAGCGAGGCCACCGCCAGGAGCACGGCGACCCACGTGAACTTCGCGAGGTAGGCCTTCCACCGGCCGACGGGGAGCGCGAAGAGCGTCTTCCACGTGTCCGAGCGGTGCTCGACATCCACGATCATCGACGCGAGGAGTGTCGTGCCGAGGCAGAGCGCGAAGACCTCGATGAGGCCGAGCTGCGCGAGGACGATATCGAGTCCCGAGTGACGCGCCGGGTCGAATCCTGCGAGCAGCCACTCGCCGCGCAGGAGGAAGAGAACGACGCCGAGGAGTGTCACGCCGGCGGGGCCGATCACCGTGAGCGGGAGCATCCAGGTGTGCTGGATGCGACGCCAGTCCGCGACGAGCAGCGCACCGAACGAGACGCTGCGGGTGCGGTTCTCGTCGGCGCGTGCAGGGTTGCCGGTCCTCGGCAGGCGTGGTGCCCGGGCGGGCGTTGCGGGGTTCATGCCAGGCTCGCTTCGGACGTGAGCTCGAGGAAGATCTCCTCGAGCGTGCGCTGCCGCTCCTCGACGCGGTAGACGGCCACGTCACGCTCGACGAGCGCCTTGACCAGCCGCGCGGCGTCCGAGTGCGCGGTCGAGTCCAGCCGGAGCATACCCTGCTCGATGCGCACATCGCGGCCCTGACCGTTGAGGAGCGCGAGGGCCTCCGAGGGGCGGTCGACGGTCACGAGGACGTGCCCACGGCTGCGCGCACGCAGGTTCTCGATCGGCCCCTGGAACACGAGGCGCCCGGCGTGGATGACCCCCACCGAGGTCGCCATCTGGTCGACCTCGGCGAGCAGGTGGCTCGAGACGAGCACGGTCATGCCGTGCTCCCGGGGCATGCGACGGATGAGGTCGCGCACCTCGTGGATGCCGGCCGGGTCCAGGCCGTTCGTCGGTTCATCGAGGACGAGGAGCTCGGGAGAGCCGAGGAGCGCAGCGGCGATGCCGAGCCGCTGCTTCATGCCGAGCGAGTAGTCCTTGACCCGCTTCTTCGCCTCCGACGACAGCCGCACGATCTCCAGGACCTCCGAGATGCGCCGGTCGGGTATGTCGAGCATGACCGCGAGCACACGCAGGTTGTCCCGACCGCTCAGGTGTCCGTAGTAGCTCGGGCTCTCCACGAGCGAGCCCACCCGACGCATGACGCGGAGCCGCTCGGCGGGCACCGGGGTGCCGAAGAGGCGCATCTCCCCTTCGGTCGGGCGGATGAGGCCCATCAGCATGCGGATGGTCGTGGTCTTGCCGGCACCGTTCAGGCCGAGGAAACCGTAGATCTGCCCGGGCTCGACCTTGAGATCGATGTGATCGACGACCGCCCGGGTTCCGTACCGCTTGGTGAGTGCATGTGTCTCGACGACAGGGGTATCCACGTCGCACCACCTCCTGATGCAAGTGTGGAGGCGTGGCCTGAAGCCAGGCACAACGGAAGCTGAACTCCGGTTGAACTCGCGAGTGGCGTTCCGTGTGGGCTGGTCCGCTACGGTGCCGGAATCCGAAGCGTGACGGTCGTTCCTGCCCCGGCCGCACTTGATGCCTCGAGCGTGCCGCCGTGCGCCTCGACTATCTGCCGCGCGATGGCCATGCCGAGGCCGGTTCCGTCGCTCATGGACTCGGTGCTCGTGCCCCGGTAGTAGCGGTCGAACAGGCGCTCGAGCGTCGCGGCGTCCATGCCCGTGCCGTCGTCGGCGATGCTGACCTGCGCGGAGCCGCTGTCCCTCATCACGCGGATGCGCACCGTGGTCCCGGTGGGATTGTGCACCGCTGCGTTCGTGAGTAGGTTGCTGACGGCCCGACGAAAGAGCATCGGGTCCACATCTACGGCCACCTCACCCGTGCCGGGCGGCTCATCGAAAACGACCTCGCATCCTCCCGCCCTCGGGTCGTTCGCGAGATCCACTGCGGCATCGCGGACAAGCTCGATGAGGTCCGTCCGCGTGCGGGAGAGCGGCAGCGCGTCCGCGTTCAGGCGGAACGTCAGCATGAGGTCGTCGATGAGCTCCTGCAGGTGCTCCGCCTGCCGAGCGATGATCGCGGCCTGGCGGCGGACCTCGGCAGGGTCGAACTCGTAGTCGCTCGCGAGTACGTCCGCGTAGCCACGTACCGAGGTGAGCGGCGTGCGGAGGTCGTGCGTGATGCCCGCGATCCACTCCTCACGGGCGGCGTCGAGACGCTCGCTCTCCGTGCGGGCGCGACGGAGTTCGCCCGTAAGCACGTCGAGCGAGTCGAAGACCTCGCGGTACGTCCGGTAGGGCTTGCGGCGCGAGCGGCCGTCGCGGGTGCGGCTGACGGGGTGCCCCTTGCGGTCCACCGGCTCGGCGTAGTCACCCTCGGCCAGTGCGCTCAGCCAGCGCATCATGTGGTTCATCGGCTTGGAGAGCGTGCGGGCGAAGATCCCCGCCACGCCGAACACGACCACCATGCCAGCGACGATGAGCACCGTCAGGTCCACGAGCGAGGCACCGTCGGAGGTGAGGGCATAGCGGCCGAGGCGCTGTGTCACGGTGTCTTCGGACTGGCCGAGCACGAACGTGAAGCTTCTGTCCTCGACCGTCGCCATCCATGTGTGTAGCGCGGCCTGTCCGATCCGCTCCGGGCTCTGCCGGTAGAGCACGAGCTCGCCGGGCGTGTAGTGATCTTGCGCCGCCTCCGGTGCCTTGATGTCCGAGATGACCGCGCCGTCTTCGTCGAGTACCTGCAGCCAGTGGGCGCCGTCGAGGATGGTGGCCGAGGTCTCGGCCGAGAGCGCCAGATCGCCCTCGGGCGTGAGCGTCGCCCCCTCCTCGGCCTGCTCGAGGAGCTGCAGCGGCGTGTACTCTCTGACGGAGAGATGGCCGGAGTTGGCGAGCAGGATCACGCCCCAGACGATGAACACCGTGCCGAGCGCACCGATGAGCAGCGCCACGCGCTTGAGGAAGTGCCCGGTGAGGCGTCCCTGGAGTCTCACCGGGCACTTCCCGGACCACGGGTGCCGTGTGTTTCGTCGGCCATCGGCAACCGGTCGCTTTCCGGCGGTCCGGCAGCGGGCCGGACGAGCTTGTAGCCGAGCCCGCGCATCGTGAGCAGGTAGCGTGGTTCGCCGGGCTCCGGCTCGATCTTCTCCCGAAGACGGCGGATATGCACCTGCACGGTGTTGTCGTCGGCCTCGCCGAGCGCTTCCTCGCCCCACACCTGCCGGTACAACTGGCGCTTGGAGAAGACCCGCCCGGGATGGCGACAGAGGAAGGCCAGCAGTTGGAACTCACGCGCAGGGGTGGCCACGTCGCGACCGCCGACGGTCAGTCGGCACTCGGCCTCGTTCAGGACGAAGCCGCCGAAATCGTGCACGCCGGAACCGCGTTCGTCCCGGACGGCCGGGGAGCCGGTGATGCGACGCATGAGCGCGCGGATACGCGCGACGACCTCGAGCGGATTGAACGGCTTGGTCACGTAGTCGTCTCCGCCCACACCGAAGCCGGTAAGCTTGTCGAGGTCCGAGCTCCTGGCGGTGAGGAAGAGTATCGGCGCATCGCACGTCTCGCGCATGCGGGCTGCGAGTGAGTAGCCGTCGCCGTCGGGCAGCATCACGTCGAGGACGATGAGCGCGGGAGGAGTCACCGCGATGGCGGCCATCGCCTCCGAGGCGGTCACGGCGGTGACCACGTCCTTGAACCCTTCACGTTCGAGCACGAGCCGTAACAGGTCGAGGATCGCCTGTTCGTCATCCACGAGCAGGACGCGGTCGCCCGTCGGGCGATCGGCTGCGGGTCGTGCGTGCCTGAAGGTCGTATCGGGGACGCGCGTCGTCACGTGTGTTCCCATCGTCGTTTCACCAGGCCGATTGTACGCGTCAGCTGTGGCCGAGGTGCATATGTTCAGCCGGATTTCAGCTCGGCACCACGAGGGGAGCAGCGGATGGCCGTGCCGGAGAGACCGCGTGGCCGGGATGTCCGCTGACTCACGGGCGACCGCGCGAGGGCGTGATCCTGAGGCGGAGCCTCCGCTTGTGTGCTATCTTCGCGCCTATGGAAAACGACACGAACAACCCCACCGAGACCTCCGAGCGCAGCAACTTCGTCCGCGACATCATCGCCGCCGACCTGGCCGCCGGTCGCGTCGACGGCGTCGTGACGAGGTTCCCTCCGGAACCCAACGGTTACCTCCACATCGGGCATGCGAAGTCCATCTGCCTGAACTTCGGCATGGCGCAGGAGTTCGGCGGACGGTGCCACCTGCGCTTCGACGACACCAACCCCGCCAAGGAGGAGCAGGAGTACATCGACGCCATCAAGGCCGACGTGCGCTGGCTCGGCTTCGACTGGGGCGAGCATCTGCACCACGCGTCGGACTACTTCGAGCAGCTCTACGAGTGGGCCGTGCATCTGATCCGCGCCGGCAAGGCGTACGTCGACGACCTCTCCGCCGAGGATATCCGTGCGTACCGGGGCACGCTCACCGAGCCCGGCAAGAACAGCCCCTGGCGTGACCGGTCGGTCGAGGAGAACCTGGACCTCTTCGAGCGCATGCGCTCGGGCGAGTTTCCTGACGGCTCGCGTGTCCTGCGGGCCAAGATCGACATGACCTCGGGCAACATCAACTTCCGCGACCCCGTGCTCTATCGCATCGTGCACGCCGAGCATCCTCGCACCGGCGATGCCTGGTGCATCTACCCCTCGTACGACTTCGCACACGGGCAGTCGGACGCCATCGAAGGCATCACGCACTCGCTGTGCACACTCGAGTTCCAGGACCACCGCCCGCTCTACGAGTGGTTCATCGAGAACCTCCCGGTGCCGTCGAAGCCGCGCCAGTACGAGTTCGCCCGCCTCAATCTCACGCACACCGTGCTCTCGAAGCGCACGCTCCTGAGACTCGTGAAGGACGGGCGCGTTCGCGGCTGGGACGATCCGCGGATGCCCACGCTCACCGGCATCCGCCGCAGGGGCTTTCCCGCCGAGGCTATCCGCGACTTCGCCGCGATGGTCGGCGTCGCCCGGGCGGACAGCACCGCCGAGATCGAGATGCTGGAGTATGCGGTGCGCACCGTGCTCAACCGGACGGCCCTGCGCCGCCTTGCCGTGCTCGACCCCGTCAAGGTCGTCATCGAGAACTACCCCGCAGACCTCGTCGAGCAGATGGAGGTCACCAACAATCCCGAGGATGAGTCGGCCGGTACCCGGCAGGTGCCGTTCTCCCGTGAGCTCTTCATCGAGCGCGGTGACTTCATGGAGGATCCGCCGAAGAAGTTCTACCGCCTCGCGCCAGGTCGCGAGGTGCGGCTGCGCTCGGCGTACTTCATCACGTGCCACGAGGTGATCAAGGACGAAACCGGCCTTGTGACCGAGCTCCGGTGCACCTATGACCCCGCGACGCGCGGCGGCAATGCACCCGATGGCAGGAGGCCGAAGGCGACGCTGCACTGGCTCTCTGCAGCGCACGCCGTGCCTGCCGAGGTTCGGTTGTACGACCATCTGTTCGCCGATTCGCATCCCGGCCGGGACGGACGAGACGTGCTTGAGGCGCTCGATTCTGGTTCGGAGACCGTGCTGCGTGGCTGCTACGTGGAACCGTCGCTTGCCGATGCCGAAGTCGGCGAGACCGTCCAGTTCGAGCGGCTCGGCTACTTCTGCGCCGACCCTGACTCGGCACCCGGCGCACCTGTCTTCAACCGCACGCTTACCCTCAAGGATACGTGGGCGAAGCTCAGGGCCCAGGGTCGCCACGACACGCCGTAGAGCGCCGAGGTCCTTCGTCGGGCGTAACGTCGCGTCTCGCAGTTAGCGCGTGAGCCGCGCAGGGTACGCTCACGGTAGGCGACGTGGCGAGGAGGTGTCTACTATGTCTGGCAGCGATCCGATGATGCCTGCTGGCGGGGGGCACACGGGCGGGCGCGGGGCCCCGCGAGGATTCGGTGGATGGGGGCTGATGGTTCCATTCGGCGAGGAAGCCATCACCGATCCCGAGACCGAGAAGCGTGTACTCCAGCACAAGGTCCACGTCCTGCGCGCCGAGATCGAGTGGATGGAAGCGCGCATCAAGGAGATTGAGACCGCATGAGAGGACCCTGTCCGGTAGTACCGGACAGGGTCCTCTGCAAGGCGCCCGGCTTGACCATCGGCCGGGCGTACCCGTTCAGGTCTAGATTTCGCTCGCGCGCTGCTGCGCCGCGAGGGCGGTCGCATCCTGGGAGGCGGCGACGCGTTTTGGCGTGACCTTGTAGGTCAGCGGTAGGCCGAGCAACAACATCGTCTGGGCCTGCATCGTCGGAAGCATACCCAGGTAGAAGCCGAGAACCGGCAGGCACATCCACATCAGGACCTGTTCGGCGAGGACCCGAAGACGTGGGATCTCGCGCGGTATCGATTGGCGGTTCATCTCGAACAGAAGTGTGCCGATCATGACGACCGCGCCGATGCTGAAGATCGGGCCGAGCACAGCGGCCCTACGCCCGATGTCGAAGACGGTGCCGTTCAGGATGCCCTGGTACTCAGGGTGCATGCCTGCGGCGAGCAGGTAGGCGCCCACCACGAGGAACCATCCCACCGCGCGCAACACGTGATCGGAGTACACCTGCCCGAAGCGGACCACGGCCCTCCAGCCAAAGCCACGCTGGCGCATCTCGCGCACGACGAAACCGACGTCCTCCGCTCCCCAGGAGTGTCGGACACACTGCTGGAACGCCGTCTTCATGCCCGAGATCCAGGTATCTCCTTCAGGCGCGTCGGCGTTCGTCGGAAGGAAGATGGGGCTGAGTTGTACACGCTCACCGCTTGCGAAGAAGCACTGCAGGAACATGTGCCAGTCCTCCGGAATGACACCGGGATCCCAGCCGCCCGAGTCCACCGCGAGCCGAAGCGAGAGGCTGTACGTGGAGATGGGGAAGCTCGCATAGAAGGGCATGAGGAGGTTCGCGCGCATCCACGCCTGGCCGAACCAGGTGCTGAAACGGATGGGCGCCGGGACGCGCCAGATGTTGTTGAAATACTGCATCGGTGCTTGCCAGAAGCGTAGATGGCGGTCCTCCGCCTCGGCGAACAGCCGGGAGAGCGCGGCGAAGTAGTGCCGGTGCATGACCGAGTCGGCGTCGCATGAGGTGATCGTGACGCGATCGGGATCGATGGAGAGCTCCCCGATCCGCCGGGTGACCTCCTTGAGCGCCCACGCCTGATTCGACGATTTGCCGGGTACCTCACCTGGCAGCCCGGCCGGATGGACCGTCACCATCACGTCCAGGAAGCGGCCCTCGTACTCGTGCGCGAGGAGCTCACCTTTGATCGCTGCGTCCAGTTCACGCTCTTCCATCCCGAGGACGACGATGAGGCGCTCACTCGCCCGATGCTGCCCCGCAAGGGCGTCGAGCGTGCGGCGGAGCAGCGAAACCGGCTCCTTGTAGTTGGGGACGAGGACGACATGCCGGACGTCAGCGGGGGAGAGCCCGCCGTGGCGGGGGGAGTCCTCATCCTCGGCCCAATCGGCGCGGTCCCATGTGCGACAGGTTCCGTCGCTCAGGATCGCATAGACGAGCACCACGATGGCGCGCAGAAGGAAGAGTCCGAGGAAGACGGCCGCCACGATGAGCCATGACCGCGGGAACCTGACCAGGCAGAACGCTGCCACAAGGATGACGATCCACGACGTGAGGCCGGTCAGCACGTGCCGGGTGCCCCCCGGTCGTCGACCGTCCAACGCGCTTCGATCAAGCATCTCGTTGCCCCCGATACTGTCCGCCAGAGGGACGCGGTTCGGCATCATGTGACGCCGGTGTAACCGCATCATTATGCACCCGCGCGGTTCCGGTGTGCGGCGCCCACCTGAACGGTCGGTCAACGGTCTCGTCCCGATGACTATCGTCACTCCCGTCACCCGGGCTGCGGTGTGCCAACTTGTATCAGGGTAGTGACACATCTCCAGGCCTGTGCTACGGTGCTTGTACCATATAGGTGATACAAGGAGGCGACCATGGTGCCCCGGCTCTTGGTGATGTTCATCCCGTTCGTTCCCGTCGTGGTGGGCGTGATCATCGTGGTATGGGCGGTTCGTCGCAATCGAGCCGTCGTGCTCGATGCGCAGCGCTACCCCGGGCTCGCGTCGTTGCGGCGTTCGACGATGGCCGCCCGCTACGTGGGCTTCGCTCTCGCAGTGGTGACGTTCACCGTGGTGACAGGCCTCGGCGAGCTGGGCCGGGGTCTGTTCGCGGCGCCTCCGGCGGCGGGCATCGTGATGCTCGTCGCGATCATGGGTGGCCAGCAGCTCGCTTACGGAGGGGCACGCACCGAGGGCGTTGCCGGCATCGAGCACCGGCGAGTGCGAGACTACGTCCCGCGCGCGCTCAGCGTCACTGTCACGGTGCTTCTGGCGCTACTTCTCGCCTCCGGCGCATGGAGCACTGTCGTGGCCGACGTGGACGAGTTCGGTCGCGAGCGCGCGTTCACCGTCACCGGCGTGCAGGAGATCGCCTCGGGGGGAGGATTCGAGCCCGTTCCCGTGAGTAGTACTCAGACGCCCTTTCCGGGAGCGTTCTACACGGTCGCGCTCGGCATCGGACTGCCGATCGTCCTGCTCCTCGGCCTGCTCGCGCTCCGGTTGACCGCCCTTCGTCCGCGCAACGGCTCCGACTCACAGCTCGTGTCCGCCGACGATGCCTTGCGTCGCCAGACCGCCGAGGGGGTGGTTGCGGCAATCGGTCTTGTGGCGAGCCTGAGTCTCGCAGGCGTCGCGGCAGGGGCGGGCCTGAGCGTGGGCGGGATGCACGAGTTCGGCGTCTGGTACGGGCTCGGTGGAATACTCTTCGGCCTATTGGTGATCGCGTCGATCGTCGTTGCGATCTGGTGTGCAGTCCTCGTCCTCGTCCCCGGCAGCGGGGCGGTGCGGACATCATGACGCTTGCGCTACGACTCGACCCCCGGGACCCCACGCCACCCTACGAGCAGCTGCGGCGGCAGCTTGCAACCGCCATCGGCTCAGGGGGGCTTGCGGAGGGCACGCGCCTGCCCACCGTTCGGCAGCTCGCGTCCGACCTCGGCGTGGCGCCGGGGACCGTCATGCGGGCGTATGCAGAGCTCGATGCGGCGGGTCTCGTCGCCACGCGACGAGGTGGCGGGACCACCGTGCTGGCCCCGGCCCATGTGTTGCCGGCGGTCGAACGGCAGACACGGCTCGCGTCACTCGCGGCGGCGTTCGTCGGCGAGGCACGTCTCCTGGGAGTGTCGGATGCAGGTATCGAGACCGCGCTACGCGATGTGCTTCACGGCCGCACCCCGGCCGGTTCCTGATGCTTGTGGTCCCGGGACGGGTCCGGTGGCCGTCGTGAGTCGATGACGACATGCGCGCCGAGAGGCATGCCCGCATCGTCGGCGACGAGCGCGCACTTGACCTTGAAGAGGAAGAACACCCGCCGGTCGGTCTCGCTGAGTGATTCGTAGTTGCCCTGGCCTTTGGCGATGATGAGTCCGGCGTCGGCGAACCGGCGGCGGAACGCCTCGTCGCAGTACGAGAGCAGTGTTCCAGGGGCATCCGAGCCGTTATCGGTGACGGGGACGAGGTCGCACAGACCGGCGTCGCTGGCATCGGCGAGCGTCGCATCGTTGATCACCGGTGCACCGCGGACCACTACGGTGACCCGCTCGGGTCCGATCTGCTCGACGAGCAGGCGGTCGAAGACGATCTCTCCGGCGTTGTCCGCAAGGTACAGGACATCCCGGGCGTCTACGAGCGCTCTGCGGAGGGCAGTCGCATCGCCGAAGAGTGGCCTTTGCCGGGCCTGCTCCAGGGCCATTCGGATATCGGATTCCGTGGTCTCCTGCTTCACGCCCATGTCGATCACGTTGCCGGCGATCGCCAGACGTATCGCCATGTCCAGGGGGTCCGGGGCTGTCGCGACGAGCTTGCTGAACTCAGGAAGCAACCCGAGCGCGATCGTGTTGTGACGCGCCTTGGCCTCCCGGTACGGATCGTCCACGCAGGTCGCTTCACGCAGCAGTCTGTGCATCTGCTGCGCAAGGCGCGGAGGTGACTCGTGCAGCCCTGTGTCGGCCATGAAGGACAGGACGTCGTGCAGCACCTGCCGGTGGACGTCCGGATCATCTGTGGCCATCCTCAGTGCTTCGAGTGCCTGTCTGAGCAGGCAGGGAATGCAGTCGAGTGCCGATTTCACAGGGGGCTCCCGTCGGCGCATGTCCATGACCGGGCATCCGGATCCGCTGGCGGGAGTCCTTTGCTCTGGCGTAGCACCGTATCGATGGAGTATTCGAGTCTCATCGCCGTATCGAGCACGACATGCGTTCCGGGTGTCACCTCGGTGACCGGCTCGAACGCTGCTTTCTGTGCTGCATAGATCTCCCAACGACCGTCAGACACCTCCCCGGGCAGCGCTTCCCGTGCATTGAGTCGTGACCGCACGATCGTCTCGTCACAACGGCACTCGATCACCATGACGGAAGCACCGGTCTCCCCGGCCAGCCGTGCCGCTGCATTCCTGTCGCGCTGGCGACCGTATGAGGCGTCGATGACGACCGATCGTCCTGCCGACAGTGCTGTGCGCGCCCGTGTCAGTGCCTCGGCGTACGTGCGCTGTGTAACTTCGAGCGAGTAGACGCCCTGCCCGAACGCCTCGTAGTGATGTTCTTTGGCGGGGATGCCGAGCAGCTCCTTGCGCAGCGCGTCCATCTGGATGAGCTCCGCGTCCAGGCGTGGCGCCAGTTCCCGGGCGATGACGCTCTTGCCCGTTCCCATGAGGCCCGTCATGAGCGCGAGTACCGGGCGCTCCGGCCTGCCAGCGTACGTGTACGCGAAGTCGAAGTAGCGCTTCGCCGTCTGTGTGAGGCGTTCGCGTTCGGCGGGCGAGATGCCGGGCTCGTCGATCCTGAAGCCGGTCACCTTGGCGCGCACGAACGCGTAGTAGCAGCGGTAGAAGTCGAGCAGGAGCCGGACGCCGCCGTCTCCCGAGTGGTTCACGTACGCGTCGACGAAGGCCCGGGCATGCTCAGGGTAGCCGTTGAAGTCCAGGTCCATCGCGAGGAAGGCGACCTCGGCGGCGACGTCCGAGCAGCGGAAGCGCTCATTGAACTCGATGCAATCGAAGACGACGACGCTCGTGTCGAGCAGACAGATGTGCTCGATGTGGAGGTCGCCGTGGCAGTCGCGCGTGCGATGCGCGGTGACCCGCTCGCGGAGCAGGTCCGCATGCGTCTCGAGGAAGCGGAGCGTCGCCGAGCGGATGAACTCGTACTGGTGCGGCGGAACAGTCACACCGATGAACCGACGCGTTTGCTCGAAGTTCTCGTCGTGGTTGCGCGCGATCGTGGCAGGTCCACCGGCTCCATCCACCGTTCCGCCGGTCTGTG
Organism: uncultured Coriobacteriaceae bacterium; assembly: GCA_964392965.1. Taxonomy (GTDB): domain Bacteria; phylum Actinomycetota; class Coriobacteriia; order Anaerosomatales; family Anaerosomataceae; genus CAYMSA01. The sequence goes on along the minus strand of CAYMSA010000001.1, from coordinate 38,753 downwards.
CCCGGGCATGGAAGTCGGCGATCGTCCGCGCGATACGATCCATATCGGCGGGGGAGACGTCACCACTTCTCAGGAGGTTCTTGAGCATCCGTTCTTCGGGAAGCCGCCGCATGACAACGGCGTGATCCACGACGGTGCCCGGTCCGCCAAGGACGAGCTTGCCGTCAGGGCGCTCGACGATCTCCGCGACTTCGATATACGTATCCGGTGCCAGGCGACGGTTGAGTCGTAGCTCTTCGTTGCAGTAGTGGCGTCTCTTCTCGAGTGTCGTGAAGTCCAGGAAGCCGAAGTCGACCGCCTTCTTCACCTTGTAGACGAAGTCACCTGCCAGGAAGACGAACGAGATGTGCGTCTGGATGACTTCGACCTCATCGGGGCAGTGCGGGTAGAACTCGGGAGCGCTCATTGCCGCGAGCAGCTGTGGGTGTGTCATGGGGTCACGCCTTCCGACGTTCGTTCTCCGCCGGAATCCTGGACGCGCAGACCTGTTGTGCGTTCAAGGCGAGCGGAGCATCTTGCCGATACACTCTGCGAGAGTGAGGATAACCCACGACGTCTGGAGTGTATCGCCTGATGTCGCGCTGATTCGTGCGTATCGAGGAGAGAGGAAGCTGGATGAGGCCGATCACGCTTGTCGTAGCGCTGCTTCTGAGTGGGCTGCTGGCGCTGTCGGGATGTGCGGGGGCGAACGGGAAGGACGCGGGCAGCCAGCAGGAACCGACAGCGACGGCGGGCGAGGGGGAGTCGACCGGAGACACCAGCGAGCTCACATCGGCCGATACCTGGGAGGTGACACTCCTGGACGGCTACCCCGAGGACGTCGTGCCGCTCTACAAGAGCACGATGCTCGACCTGGTGTACTACTCGGTGCGCAACGATCCGCAGTGGGCTGCCGTGGAGGGCGGCCTGCGGAACACGTATCACGTCGTCTACCACACCGACGCCGACATCGCCGAAGTCCGGGAGTACTACAAGGGCCTGATGGACACGATCGACGAGGAGTCCACAGTCGGAGACATCGTCGTGGGCACCATCGGCAAGTACGATGTGTGGATCAACACGGGTGAGCAGGAGAGCTACAACATCGTCTACATGAGCGTTGATCTCCCCAGAGCCGAGGTCACCGAGGTGAATCCGTTCCTGGCCGACTACCCTGCGGACCTCGTTGAGGTCCCGGCATGCTTCGACTTCTTCGAGGACATGTACTACCGGGTCACGTACGAGGACAACGACATGAAATACACGAAGCACTTCGACGTCGTGGACCTCGACGGTGACGGCAAGGTGGATCTCGACACCGAGGGCTGCTACTCGTACTTCGAGGAGCGCTACGCGGACAAGGAGGAGTTCGCCATCGATCGTGACGCACATATGGTGACGTGGGTCGACGGGAAGTACCGCGTGACGGTCGCCTTCATGGCCGATTACGACCGAGGTGTTCTCGTCCTCGGATGGGACCACGCGCCGGGCGAGTAGTACTCGGCGATTGCGATTCCGGCAGTGGACATAGTGCCGGGAGACACAAGCGCCGTCGCCGGGGGCATGATGCTCCGGGCGACGGCGCTCTCGTCTCTCTGCTGTGTCTCGCTACTTCCTGCCTCGCAGCGCGAGCTTCATGGTGAGGATGCGGTCGCTCGAGAAGATACGGGCGGCGATGATCGCAAACGCCACGAACCACACCGCCTGGTAGCCGATGCCCGCCCATACCGCGGCGTCGTTACCGAGGAACAGGTTCTGGGCCGCCAGGAACGGGTGCGTGAACGGGATGGCGAGTACCACCCATTTGAGGACCGTTGAGGCGGTCTCGAGGTTCACGAACATCGTGAGAAGATACGGCACCATGAGCAGCACCATGAGCGGGGTGATGAGTGCACCTACCGCGCGCACGCTCTCGGCGAACGCGCCGAGGATGATCGCGATCGAGAGCGCGAGCAGGATGCCGGCGAAGAGCGACAGGCCGAGCGTCATATAGTCCGTCGCGCCGAGCGTCAGACCAAGCTCTCGCATCGCCACCTGGGTGGCCTGGCTGATGCCCTCCGAGCCCCCGCCGCCCATCCCGGCCTCAAGGCCGGTCATGTACTGCCGCATGCCCACCATGTACGCGCCCGCCGCAAGCAGTGAGACGATTCCGGCCGCCACCATCTTGGCGGTGACCAGTGCCGTGCGGCTGATCGGGTAGGAGAGCAGCGTCTCGAGCGTCTTGTTCTCCTTCTCCGTAGCGATCGTCGTCGCGATGAGTTGGGCCGCGAAGACGATCACGACGAAGAGCACGATAGGGATGAAGACCGTCTGCTGGCTGATGAAACCGGCGACAGCCGCCGCACTCGTCGCTGCGGTGTTCTCCCCAACCGTCACGCTCTCGGTGACGCGCAGGGGCTGTTGTACGAGCGTGACCGGGAGGTCGACTCCCTCGTCCGTCATCACCTGGGTGACGAGCGCCTGGCCGGCTATCGCGAGGCCTGCCTGCAGTTGTGCCGAGGACTGCGTACCCATGAGCGAGAAGTCGCTCATGACCGTGCGCACTGCAAGATCGCCCGACTCACCGGCGCGCAGCGACTCGGCGAAGCCCGCCGGGACCTGCACGAAGAGCGCGGTCCCCTTGCCGGCGTGCGTGCTCGCCACGTCTTCCATAGTGCCCTCGGCGATATCGACGGCAAGGCCCACGCTCTCGAGTGAGGCGACGACCACCGCCGAGTAGGGTGTCCTGTCGTTGTCGATCACGGTGATCCGTGCACTGGCCGCATCTTCACCGGCCGATCCGATGACGCCACTCAAGGCGAAGAAGATGGCGATGACCGCGATGAACGGCGCGAGCATCTGCATGGTGACGAGCTCCCTGAGCTCCTTGTGTACGAGCACGAAGAAGGTTCTCATCGGGCCACCGCCTCCCTGGCCAACGAGCGCGAGCGGCCAGCCAGGATGCCGAAGACCGCCTCGAGGTTATCGGCGCCGTGCCGCTCCTTGAGCTCGGCGGGTGTGCCCGTGTCGCGGATGACGCCCCGGTCGATGATGCCGACGCGGTCCGCGAGGTACTCGATCTCGAGCATGTTGTGGCTGGACAGCAGCACCGACATGCCCTGGCCGGCGAGCTCCCGGACGCGGTCCCGAATCTCCAGGCCGTTCAGGACGTCGAGGCCGCTCGTGGGTTCGTCGAGTATCGCGAGCCGGGGATGCGTCATGACCGTTCGCGCGAGCAGCAACTTACGCGTCATGCCCTTGCTGTACGAACCGAGCTTGTCGCCGAGGCGGTCGCCGAGGCCAGAGACGTCACGCGCGGTCTCCACCGCTGCAGCCACCTTCTGCGGGTCCGCGTAGAAGATGCGGGCGACGAACCGCAGGTAGTCGATGGCGCGCATGTTCTTGTACGCGCCTGCCTCTTCAGGCAGATACGAGATGATCTTGCGGACGGCGGCGGGATCCCGCGCGGCATCGATCCCATCGAGTGTGATCGTCCCTGCCGAAGGCTTCAGGATGGTCGCCACCATGCGGAGCACGGTTGTCTTGCCAGCCCCGTTCGGGCCGATGAGTGCGTAGATCTCCCCGGAATCGATGTGGAAGTCTACGCCCTTGACGGCTTCGAGCTCTCCGTAGGACTTCCGCAGTCCGTTCACCGCCAGGAGTGTGCTCATGAATCCTCCCGCTTGTGCCGACGTCATTCGACGCACCGCACGGGCGGGTTCTGAGACCGATACGGGTGCACCCCGCAGATGCCCGGCGGCTGCGCTCTCCGGACTATACACCTTCTACCAGTTGGGCGGTCAGTCCAGCAGCTGGACGCCGACGCCGATGAGTCCCGGACCAGTGTGTACGACGAGCGCCGGTGTGATCTGTCCCTCGATCGAGATGCCCGAGTCGGGAAGCTGGGCCCTGAGGGCCGCTATGACCGCGTCGGCCTCCTCCTGCGCGTCACCGTGCATGACGGTGATGTTGTACCGACGGGCACCCTGCGCGAACTGCACGGCCTTCTCGACAGCCAGGGCGAGGGACTTCTTGCGTCCGCGCGTCTTGGCGACCGTGTAGTAGACACCCTCCTCGTTGCAGGAGATAACGGGTTTGAGGTTCAGGAACGTGCCGAGCATGGCCGAGACGTGGCCAATCCGTCCGCCCTTGGCGAGGTACTCGAGCGTGGAGACGCAGAAGAAGAGCTTCGTCTGGTGTGCGACCCGTTCCACCTCACGGCAGATCTCGGCGAACGGGAGTCCCTGCTCGATGAGCTGTGCGGCCAGAATCGCCGAGAAGCCACTGCCGATGCCGATGTTCTTCGTGTCGATGTAGCAGGTCTCGAGACCCTCCGGCGCAGGGCCGCAGCTCTTCATAACGCCGTACGTACCGCTCAGACCGCTTGAGATGGCGATGGCCACCACCTTGTCGTAGCCGTCTGCGCGGATCCGCTTGAAGATGTCCGCCACCATGCCCGGGCTCGGGAGCGACGTGGAGGGAATCTCTTCGGAGAAGCGTGCGTACACGTCCTCAGGCTGGATATCGATGCCGTCCCGATATTCGCCGTCGCGGTAGATGATCGTCAGCGGAACGATGTACATGTGGTACTTGTCGCGGTACTCCTTCGGGACGTCTGAGCCGGAGTCGACGAGGATCGCGATCTTCTCGGTGGCCATTTCGACCCCTTTTCGTGGTGTTCGCGCGGACGGGCGGTCGGTCGCCTCGGAGATATGGGCTCCGGACGGCTGCCCGGAGGTGTCACAACCTCGTCAGCATAGCGGCAAACGTGGCAGTCGACCAGCGACGTTACCGATCGGAGGGGTCACATCGTCCGAAAGGCCGGGGCGGGTCCGCTCGAACGGCCGCCGAGCTCGCGTCGCGCGCGGGTGCACAGCCGAGCGCGGAGCGGCTAGAATGGCGCGGTGATGAACGTCAACTCACATACGTCGGTTCGTCTGCAGCTCGCCCCGGCATGTCGCGGTCGGTGGCCTCGGCGTACCCTGCGTTCGCCACGCCGCTCGGGCGTCCGGAGCGCCGGCGCATGATCGAGATCAAGAACCTCTCGAAGACGTTCGATACCCGGGGTACGCGGCACACGGCGCTCGAGGACATCAACCTCACCATCGAGGACGGCGACATCTTCGGCATCATCGGCATGAGCGGCGCGGGCAAGAGCACGCTCGTCCGGTGCATCAACCTCCTCGAGCGGCCCACGTCCGGCTCGGTCATCATCGACGGCGTGGACGTGACGGGATTCACCGGCCGGCAACTCTCGGATCTGCGTGCCACGATCGGCATGGTGTTCCAGGACTTCAACCTCTTCGCACAGCGGACGGTCTTCGAGAACGTGACGTTCCCGCTTGAGATCCGTGGCGACAGCGTTGCCGACCGCGAGGCGCGGGGGCGCGAGCTGCTCGAGCTCGTCGGCCTCTCGCAGAAGGCCCGGCAGTACCCGTCGCAGCTGTCGGGAGGGCAGCAGCAACGTGTCTCCATCGCCCGGGCGCTCGCCAACCACCCGCGGGTCATCCTGTGCGACGAGGCGACGTCCGCACTCGATAGTCTCACGACGAACTCGGTGCTCAAGCTGTTGCGGCAGATCAACCGGGAGACCGGCGTCACGATGGTCGTCATCACGCACGAGATCGGCGTCGTCGAGAAGATCTGCAACCGGGTCGCGGTCATCGACGGCTCGCGAATCGTGGAACAGGGCGATGCGGCCGAGGTTCTGGCGAGTCCGCGCAACGACGTGACGAAGCGACTTCTGGGGCAGGTGCGTTGGGATGAGTGACTTCCTCGCGCAGTACGGCGGACTTCTGCTCGAAGGCACACTCGCGACCCTCGTGATGACGGTGGTCTCGACCGCCATCACGTACCTCTTCGGCGTACCGCTCGGCGTACTCGTCACCATAACCGCGCCCGGGTCGCTCAAGCCGCACCTTGGACTCAACGCGGTGCTCGGGTGGATCGTCAATATCGGACGCTCGATCCCCTTCATCATCCTGCTCGTGGCGCTCATTCCCGTGACGCGGCTCCTCGTCGGGACCTCGCTCGGCACGAAGGGGGCGATCGTACCGCTCGTCTTCGCGGCGACGCCCTTCGTTGCACGGCTCGTCGAGAGCTCGCTTGCCGAGGTGAGCGCCGGCGTGATCGAGGCGGCGCTGTCGTATGGCGCCTCTGTGCGCCAGGTCATCGGGAAGGTCATGCTGCGGGAGAGTCTGCCGTCGATCGTCCGCGGCGCGTCGATCACGCTCATCACGTTGTTCGGCTACTCGGCGATGGCGGGGGCCATCGGCGCGGGTGGACTCGGCGACATCGCCATCCGCTACGGCTACTACCGCTACCAGGACGACGTGATGATTGCCACGATCGTCATCCTGATCGTCCTCGTGCAGATCATCCAGAGCGCGGGCGACCTCATCGCGCGGGCGCTCGACAAGCGCAACCGCTAGCACAGGGAGACAGCGACTCCGGAGGGGCCGCTTGAGAGAAAGGGTCGGAGAATATGAAATCACCACGAACCATCGCACCATCGGCGCGTAGGCGGCGCTTCACCACCAGCGCGCTCGCGCTCGTCCTCGTCCTGTCGCTCGGCATCCTCGGGCTCGCCGGTTGCTCCGGCGGTTCGGGTGGCAGCTCAGGAGGCGGCGAGGCCACTGGTACACCCGAAGCTGGCGGTGAGACCACGGTCCTCAAGGTCGGCGCCTCCACGACGCCGCACGCGATCATCCTCGAGCAGGTCAAGGAGGACCTCGCGGCGGAGGGAATCGATCTCCAGATCATCGAGTACACGGACTACGTGCTCCCCAACACCGATCTCGACACCGGTGAGATCGATGCGAACTACTTCCAGCACCTGCCCTACCTGGAGGACTTCAACGCCGAGAACGGCACCAGGCTCGTCTCGGCGGCGGCCATCCACTTCGAGCCGCTCGGCCTGTACGCGGGCAAGACCGCATCGCTCGACGCCCTGCCTGAGGGCGGCTCGATAGCCGTCCCCAACGATGCCACGAACGAGGCACGCGCGCTGCTCCTCCTGGAGCAGGAGGGCATCATCACGCTCAAGGCGGATGCGGGCGTGAAGGCCACCGTCAACGACATCGCCGAGAATCCCAAGGGCATCACGTTCGTCGAGATGGAAGCGGCCGCCATCCCGGCCACGCTCAAGGACGTGGACTTCGGTGTCATCAACGGCAACTACGCGCTCTCGGCGGGCCTTTCGGTGGCCGACGCACTGGCGAGTGAGGCAGCCGATGGCCTGGCCGCTGAGACCTACGGCAACATCATCGCCGTCGCCGAGGGCACGGAGAACGACCCCGCGATCCAGGCGCTCGTGAAGGCGCTCACCTCGGAGAAGGTCAAGCAGTTCATCGACCAGGAGTTCGGCGGATCGGTCGTCACCGTCTTCTAGCCGACGGAAGTCCGTCCGCCGAGACGCGAAACCAGGAAGGAGGCCGAGTGATGAACGATCAGCCCGAGAACGACGAACCCAGGGCGAAGGGGCGACTGTTGTCGCACACGCGCTTCGTCATCGGCGTGCCGGTCCTCGGCCTCTTCCTGGGTGCCGTCACCCTTACGGTGATGGCCGCTGTCGAGACCGTGAAGGTCATCGGCCACGCCATCACCGGTGAGCTGGCCAAGACGGAAGCGGTCCTGGACTTCATCGAGCTCGCGGACGTCTTCCTGCTTGCAACGGTGCTCTACATCATGTCGCTCGGACTCTACGAGCTCTTCATCGATGACTCGGCCGAGCTGCCCGAGTGGCTCACCATCCACTCGCTCGACGATCTGAAGAGCAAGCTCGTGGGTGTCGTGTCGGTCGTGCTCGCGGTCTCGTTCCTCGGCCTCGTCATCAAGGGTACCGAACCCCAGGCGCTCGCGTACCAGGGCGTGGGTATCGCGGCAGTCGTCGCGGCGATGGGCTACTTCCTGAACGGCGGGAAGCGCGGGCCTTCGTAGCCGTGTCTTGTCGCAGCGGATCCGGCGCACCGATGGGTGACTCGCTGGCATGTGCTCATGAAACGGCCCCGGTCACCGTAGAGGTGCCGGGGCCGCGATCGCTCTGTGTGGAGGGGTGCTACTGGCAGGTATAGCCGCCGTCGATGGCGAACTGCGCGCCGGTGACGAACGATGCCTCATCGGATGCGAGCCAGACGATCGCGTTCGCGATCTCGTCTGGAGTCGCGAAGCGGTTCATGGCGTGCTTGCTCGCGATGAACGCGGCGATGTCCGAGCCCTGCGGAATCGCGCCTGCCAGCAGCGGCGTGTCCACGAAGCCGGGGTGGATCGAGTTGATGCGGATGCCCTTCGCGGCGTACTCGATGGCTGCTGCCTTCGTGAGTCCTGCGACGGCGTGCTTGCTCGCCACGTACGCCGGGCTTCCTGCGAAACCGACGAGGCCCAGGATGCTCGAGATGTTCACGATCGCGCCGCCGCCGGAGGCGAGGATGGCGGGGATGCCGAAGCGCATGCCGTGCATGACGCCGTTGAGGTTGATGCCGATGACCTTGTTCCAGTCGGCGATGTCGATCTCCCCGGTGGGGGCAGCGGCTCCACCGATGCCGGCGTTGTTCACGACGATGTTGAGGCCGCCGAACGCCTCGACCGCACGGGCGACTGCTGCTTCGACCTGGGCGGGGTCGGACACATCGCACTTGACGAACACCGCATCGCTGCCAGCGGCCTTGACGAGATCCACCGTCTCGTTACCACCGGCTTCACTGATGTCGCAGACGACCACTCTGGCGCCGCCCCGGGCGAAACCCAGGCACGATTCTCGGCCGATGCCCGAGCCACCACCTGTGACGAGGGCCACCTTCCCTGCGAAGTCGGTCATGACCGCTCCCTTCTGTCGACGTGCACATGGGGACGCATCAGGCGTCTGAGCCGCATCCTAGCACGGGCCAGGGGTCGGCGAGCCGGCTGTACGAATACCTGAAAATGCCTGAGCAAGGAGGGGCACCCGCCTGCTTGCGGCACACCTGCAGCATGGTATGTAATCGCCTTCAGAAGCCCCTGGTTCCTGGTCAGGGTATCGTACGGAAGGAGTGCGCATGGGTAGGTTCGACGGGAAGGTCGCCCTGGTCACAGGTGGTGGCTCGGGCATCGGACGTGCCACGGCGAGGCTGTTCGCGGATGGCGGGGCGAAAGTCTGCGTAGCGGACTACAACCTTGAGGGGGCTCAAGAAACCGTTCGCATGATCGATGATGCGGGCGGGAGTGCGCTCGCAGTGAAAGTGGATGTGGGCGATGAACCTTCGGTGAAGGCCATGGTCGCCGCTGCGGTGGATGAGTTCGGCCGGATGGACTACCTGGTGAACAACGCCGGGCTCTCGTCCTCCGCACCGCAGATTCCGCTGCATGAGCTGCCCCTCGAGGCGTTCGAGCGGATCATGAAAGTGAACGTCACCGGCACGTTCCTCGGGATGAAGTACGGCATCCCTGCCATCCTCGCCTCCGGCGGCGGTGCGGTGGTCAACCTCTCCAGCATCAATGGGGAGCGTGGGAGCGCCGGTGACCCTTCGTACCCCACGAGCAAGCATGCGGTGCGGGGCCTGACCAAGTCGGCTGCGCTCACGTACGCGGAGGCCGGTGTACGCGTGAACTGCATCGCACCCGGTGTGGTGAAGACGGGTATGACCACCGGGCTGTTCGAGAACGAGCAGATGGTGGGCTACCTCAAGTCAGTCACGCCGATGAGGCGTTTCGCAGAACCGGAGGAGATCGCAGACCTGATCACCTTCCTGTGCTCGGATCATGCGAGCTTCATCACTGGTGGCTACTACAACATCGATGGCGGGTGGCTCGCCGGCTGACCCACTGCTACGACACAGGTTTCTTGTGGACGCCGGTTCGGGGCGGAGGCTCCGGGCCGGCGTCTCACACGGGGACGACGACCGGCACCCCGTTCACCCGCGTGATGTCCACTGTCACACCGTAGACCTTCGCGATGGTCTCGGGCGTCACCACCTCGGCACTGCCGCATGCGGCCACCACGCCGGCGTTCAGGAAGCAGAAGACGTCGGCGAACCGGAGTGCGAGGTTCAGGTCGTGCATGACCGCCACCACGGCGACGTCGTGCTCGTCCATCATCCGTCGCACCGTGGCGAGGACATCGAGCTGATTGCGGAGGTCGAGGCTTGCGGTCGGCTCGTCGAGCAGGAGCACACGAGGCTCCTGGGCGAGCGCGCGTGCCAGGGCGGTCTTCTGGAGCTCGCCACCGGAGAGCTCGTTGATGTAGCGCAGAGCGTGATCAGTGAGGTCGAGCTCGTCGAGAACACGTTCCACGATCTCATGGTCGTGCCGCGAGGCGTCCCACGAGATGTGTGGCCTTCTGCCGAGCAACACGGCGTCGTATACGGTGAGCCGGGCGGCCTCCGTCCGCTGCGGCACGTAGCCGACGACTCGCGCGATCTCGCGTTGCGACAGGTGAGCGACGTCGAACTCATCAAGCAGCACCGTCCCGCGGTGCGGCCGCAGGATGCCGTTGATGCACTTGAGGAGCGTCGACTTCCCGGCGCCGTTGTTGCCGAGTATCGCCATGAACCGTCCCGGCTCGACGCGCATGCTCACACCCTCGAGGACGTGCTCGGCACCGTACGAAAAACGGATGTCGTCGGCCTTGAGCATCAGAGCGATCGCTTCCTGCTCACGAGCAGGTAGAGGAAGAGTGGTGCTCCGAGGAACGAGGTTATCGCGCCCACCGGCAGGACGACCGGCGAGATGACCGTCCGGGCCACCGTGTCGGCGGCGAGCAACAGGAGCGCGCCGGCGAAGGCCGAGGCCGGCAGGAGGTACCGGTGGTCGTCCCCGAGCACGCGCCGCACGAGATGCGGCCCCACCAGTCCGATGAATCCGATGATACCGAGGAACGAGACGACGGCGGCGGTCACGAGCGAGGCTACGAGCATGCCGATCATGCGGATCCGCGCAACGTTCACGCCGAGGCCCTGGGCGGACTCCACACCGCCTTCGAGCGCGTTGTAGTCCCATCGGTGCCACAGGAAGTAGACGAGGCCGATGAGGACGGCGACACCCATCACGCCGAGGTCACGCCAGGACGCGCGTCCCAGGTCGCCGAACGTCCAGAAGACGATGGCCGCCACCTGCGTGTCCTCGGCGAAGTACTGCAGAAGCACCGTGCCTGCCGAGAAGAGCGAGCCGAGGGCCACACCAGCGAGCACCATCGTCTCGGGGGAGGTCCCCCGGTGCCGTGCGATCCCGATGATGGCGAGCGTCGCGATCATCGCGCCGAGGAAGGCGCAGGCAGTCACCGGGCCGACGTCGAGCACGCGCACCGCGTCGATGGCCTGGCTGCCCATCGATCCGGCCCCGAAACCGATGATCGCGACCGCCGCCCCGAATGCCGCACCCTGCGATATTCCAAGGGTATACGGCGATGCGAGGGGATTGCGCAGCACGCTCTGGCTGACGGCACCCGCGATCGAGAGGCCCGCGCCTGCGATGATCGCGCCGAGCACCCTCGGCAGACGGATGTTCCAGACGATGGCGTTGTTGACGCCCGTCTCCATCCCGAGCAGCGTGCGCAGAACCTCAGTGGTTGTCAGGCCGGCCGAACCCGCCTGGACGGCGAGGATAGCCAGACACACGCACGCCACGCCGAGCAGCAGTGTCACGATCGCCTTGTGGCGCGTGTAGGCGGCGTAGGTGCGACGTGTCTTCGGCTGACGGGCCATGTGTCTCTCAGTCGGCCAGCAGGTCGATCGGGCCGAAGGGCCCGTAGATCGCGGTCAGCTGTTCGTAGACGGGGGCGCCGACGAGGAACGTGTAGAACTCGTCGGCCTTGGCGGCAGGATCGACGTCCGCGAAGCGCTCGGGATAGAGGACGCTCCCGATGTAGTAGGCGTCGGCAAGCGCAGTACCCACGTTGGTTGAGTAGTTGTTGAACGGCAGCTGCGCGTGGACCCTGCCGTTCTGGACCGCCGAGAGCCCCCGGTAGAGAGCACCGTTCGTGCCGACGTCCTCGCGCACGAGCGACAGCCCCGAGAGGTCGACGAAGAGGTAGTCGGGATTCCATGTGAGCAGCTGTTCCTTGTCGATCATGACGCTGCCGGACTGCTGCAGATCGGCCGTCACGCTTCTCACCTTGAGCGCGCCGAAGGGTGCGTAGCGCGCCTGCGTACTCTCGAGACCGTGCAGCCCCTTGTAGCCGAGCGCGCCCACGAAGACCGTCGGCTGCTCGACCTCGGGGATGTCAGCCGTGCGGGTGGCCAGGTCGTCGAGTGCGCCCTCGATGAATGCCGCGACGGCGTCGGTGCGCTCGGTCCTGCCGAGGACCTTGCCCACGAGATCGAGCGACGTGAAGAAGTCAGCGCTGAAGTTGCCTAGGTCACCGTAGCTGAGCACGACGACCGGGATGCCCGTTGCCCGCTGGAGTTCGTCGGCGCTCACCGCGTCGAGCATCTGAGCGGCGAAGATGACGTCAGGTGCGGCGCTCGCGAGCGCCTCTGCGTCAGGTGCCGAGTCGGGGCCACCTGCGCCGATGATGGGGAGCTCGAGCAGCTCCGGGTGGGCGAGCGTGTAAGGACGGGCGATCGGCGCCTTCGTCTCACTCTGCTCGATGCCCACGACCATGTCTGCGGCATCGGCGTACACGACGATTCGCAGCGAGCCGGATCCGATCGCCGCGATGGCGTCGATGTCGGTCGGCACGGTCACCTGGCGGCCGAGGAGGTCGGTCACCTGCATGGGTGCTCCGGGCTGCTGCGACGTCTGAGGAGCATCGTCGTTCGCATCTCGCGTGGCACATCCTGACACCGCCATCGGCGCAGCCAGTGCGCTGATCACCATGAGCGCAAGTCCCGCATGCAACCAATGCCTCTTCATGTCCGATCCTCTCCCGATGGCCGACGTCGCACATCACAACGTCTTCACTCTTCACAGGTGGTGCCACAGCGTTCCGTCAGATCGCAGACGTCACGCGTTGATCTCCCAGCCACGGCCGTACCGCGTGGAGCAGGGTATGCAGCATGGCTCACCGTCGCGCACCCGCGCGCGAGGCTCCATGACCGCCTCGCCGCAGACCGCGCACACGACCGAGTCGAACAGACCGGCCTTCGGCGGCATCTCCACATCGACCTCCGTGAGCGTGACCACGGCCTTGGCCGGAGCCTCTAGAAGGGCGATGGCCCGCTCGATGTGGTGTCTCTGGTGACGCGCCCGCTCTTCGGGCGTGGCCTCACCTGCGAGAACCCTCGCCCTGAGCCTCGAGTGCTCCGGATCGGCCGGGAAGGCGTCCGCTCGCAGGGCGACGCGTACGCCCTTGCCATCCCGACGGCGGGCGACGGTGAACGCCTGCTTACCGTAGTCGCGGTAGATGAAGTTCCCCTTGCCGAGCGTGCATCCGGTCAGGTACTGGAATGCGTCTACGCCGCAGGCGTCCGTTTCCACGATGCCGAGGAGCTCCTCGTCGGTGCCCCGTTCGACGCCGAGCGCGGCCATCGCGATCGTGGCCGCACGATAGCCGATCGTGAGTCCGGGGCAGAAGTGCCCGTGGAAGTCGATCGCTCTCTGTAGGTCGACCGGCAGGCGCTCGCGTACCTGCGGATCGAGGCGTTCGCTCGGCGAGTTGCCGGTCGAGTACGGTTCGGTGATGGCCATGTCGTTCGTCCTTCCCGGGCGCCTGTGCGTACGGCAACAAAAAAAGACCACGGCAACGTCAGCGTTGCTCGCGGCCTCGAATGGCCCTCGTGAGTGCGGTCATGCTCGCAGTGCTCGCGGATCGGTTCCGCATGCACACCGTCGGCGGTGTGCGGGCATCCAAACGCTAGCAGAGCCTGAGTGACAGCGTCAAGAAGCCCTGCACGTCTCAGCGACTCTGAGCGACACACCGTGCGTGAGCACCACTGATGAATGCCGATGGGGTATCGTAAGCGTGTCCGCTTCACGTGGCGACATCGCCGTCCGGCGGTCGTTCGGCCAGAGTCGGTCCGAGGATCTGGGAGGGTGGGAGCATGAGACGGGTATCGAGCACCCTGCGTATCGCGATGACGGCCACCATCGTGGTACTGGCGCTTGTCGCACTCACGGCCTGCGGGAGCACTGCGCTTTCGGACGCGTTCGATCAGGAGGTCGTCGAAGCGACCGCGCTCGACGTCATCGAGCTGGTGAACGCCGGGGACACCGGGTCCATCAAGGCCATGAGCACCGACGAGGTCGCCAACGCGCTGACCGACGACGTCATGCAGCAGGTGTACGTGCTCGTAGACGAGGCGGGTACCTTCTCCGAGGTCTCGAAGATGGCCGTCGTCGGAAGCTCGGACAAGAAGACTGGCACCGACTACGCTGCCGTGGTGGCCGAGGCCACGTACGCCGAGAAGACGCTCACCTATACGATCACGTTCGCGCCCGACATGAAGATCGCCGGGCTGTTCGTGAAGTAGCACGGCCAGATGGCACGCCTACTGGGTGCGGGCGCGCCATGTGCGCACGGCTGTCTACTCGGCCGCTCCGGCTGGAGCGTCGAACGCTTCGATGGAGTCAGCGATCATCTCGGGTCCGGCCATGCGTATCGACGGACCTTCGTGGATCGTGCCCGTCGCGATGACCATGCGGCCCTTCAGCGACGCGATCGTGTTGGTGAACTCGTCGGCGTTCTGGATCACCACGACAACCGTGCCGTCCCCGTCGGCGGTGTTGTCGACGATCGCCCAGAACCCTCCTTCGAGGTCGATCCACTGGAGCATGCCGATGGCCTCGGACGTGCCGTCACCTTTGTCCCACAGCCCCGGGGCCCTGCCGGTGTCAGCGCCGCCGCCATCGGATGCGCCGTCACTGTTTCCGGAACTGTTGCCTCCATCGGAAGTGCAGCCGACAAGAGCGAGAGCGGCGAGGGCTATCGCCGCCAGCACGAGCGCAATGCGCCAGGTGGATCTGGATGCTGATGTGAGCCACATGAGAGACCTCCTCGGGTGAGTCCTCCTACGATGCTACCCATGCGTGAGACGGGTGTAAGCGGCACGGGGTTCTCGTGAGGGGAGCGGCGTCAGCAGCCGCCCATCATATGGCAGGGACCGCCAGCCGACGGATGGGCGGGATTCGAGACGCCGGGGATATCGACCGGCGACTCCGTGGACCGTGGGTACAGGATGCACGTGGTGTCCTCGGCGAGGTAGTCGCCCTCGCGTTGCCAGGCCTTCACGCGGCAGCCCCGGCAGATGCGTGAGTACGTGCATGCCGAGGGCGCGCACGCGCCCGTGCACTCCTCGAGGTCGATCGCGTGCAGGGCGCGCGTGGCCTCGGCGAGTGACATGTCGCGGACGTTGCCCACGATCCAGTCCTGGGCGAACTGGCACGGCATGATGCCGCCCTCCGAGGTGATGGTCATGTGTCCCTTGCCGACAGGACATGCGCTCATGATCTTCAGGCGCTCCAAGCCCTTCGTGACATCGACGCCGCGCTCGGTGAACCGCTCGGCGATGTAGGGGACGACCGAGGGCAGCGCGCCCACGTCGTATTCGAGCGTCACGTCGGGGGCGAGCATGTCCTCCACGATGAAGTCGGCGAGCTCCCGCCATTGGGTGGTCGAGACGCGCGCGTCGTCCTCGCCCGCGCTCCTGCCCGAGGTGATGAGGTCGCAGATGTAGACGAGCCCGCAGTCGAGGTCCTTAGCTGTCTGGATGATGTCGTAGATGTACGGCCAGGTGTGGCGCGAGAGGGCGGTCTTGAGCACCACGCCGACGCCTTCAGCCCGCAGTGCGCGCACGGCATCGAGGACGCGTGCGTGGGTGCCCGGGACACCCACCATCGTGTCGTGGAAGTCGGCGGGCCCGTAGAGAGAGGTGGCGATCCAGCGCACACCGTACTCTTTCAGGCGCCTCGCGGCCGCATCGTCGATGAGCGTGCAGTTCGTGGATATCGTGGGGCGCACGCCCTGGGCGTTGACCTCGGCGAGGATCTCCCAGAAGTTCGGGCGCATCATAGGCTCGCCGCCCGAGAGGAAGACGACGGGCACACCTGCCTCGCCCATCCGCCGGACCAGGTCGATCGCCTCTGCGTCGGAGAGCTGATCGGGAAGGGCATGCGCGTCTGCTGCCATGTAGCAGTGGTCGCACCGGAGGTTACAGCGGTTCGTGATGTTCCAGATGACGTCCGAAGGCCGTCCCAGCCGGGCTGCCTTGAGCGCCTTGTCTTCGACCTCGGCGAGTGGTCCTTCGAAGAAGAGCGAGCGGATGTGGGCCATGAACGGAGCCTCCGGAAGACGAGCGATCGGTAGTTGCGCAACCGTTAGGGTAGCACGCGCCGAGAGCACCTATCGCCCGTGGTAGCATAGGCGCCTGACGCCGTTCGTCGAACAGACGAGGATTCGAGCCTATGCCCTACAACGATCTCTTCCTCCGAGCCGTCCGCCGGGAGCCCACCGAGTGCACGCCCGTCTGGATGATGCGGCAGGCCGGTCGCTACATGCCCGAGTATCGGGCCCTGCGTGCGCGGTACGGCTTCCTCGAGATGTGTCGCACGCCCGAGCTGGCCGTCGAGGTGACCCTGCAGCCGGTCGACGCGTTTGAGGTGGACGCGGCCATCCTCTTCAGTGACATCCTGGTGTCGTTTCCCGGCATGGGCCTCGATCTCGAGTTTGCGAAGAACGAAGGCCCGGTGATCCACAATCCGGTGCGTAGCGCCCGGGACGTCCGGCAGCTCAAGGTGGCCGATCCGCTGGAGGACACGGGCTTCGTCATGGAGGCCATAGCTCTGCTCCGGCGGGAGCTGGAACACAAGGTGCCGCTCATCGGTTTCGCCGGGGCACCCTTCACCCTGGCAAGTTACATGATCGAGGGGCACGGCACCCGCGACTACGAACACACGAAGGCACTCATGTGGGGTGAGCCAGCTGCCTGGGACGAGCTCATGACGAAGATCTCGGACACGGTGATCGCCTACCTGTCGGCGCAGATCGACGCCGGTGCCCAGGTCGTACAGCTCTTCGACAGTTGGGTCGGCTACGTGGCTCCGAGGGACTACGAGCGGTCGGTGCTCCCCTACACCCGCCGGGTGATCGACGCGGTGACCGCGCATGGCTCGGCGGTCGCGGCAGGTGGCGTGCCGGTCATCCACTTCCCCAATGGCGCGACGTCGATGCTCGACCTCGTCCAGCAGGCGGGGGGCGATGTGCTCGGTATCGATTGGCGCCTGGACATGCGCGACGCCGTGCGGAGGATCGATCCGCGCTTCGCGATACAGGGCAACATCGACCCGGTCGCGTTGTTCGCTCCGGACGACGAGCTTGAGCGTATGGTGGCCGAGATACTCGAGGCGGTCGGCTCGCGCCCCGGGCACGTCTTCAACCTCGGCCATGGCATCCACAAGACGAGCGACCCTGCGAAGGTCCGCACGATGATCGACGCGGTGCACGAGCACTCCCGGCGGATCAGGGGCTCGGTGTAGGTGCGCGGCGGCATTCTCATCGCGGGATACGGCGGACCCGACTCGCCTGGAGCGGTCGCGCCATTCCTGCGCGAGCTCACGGGTCGGGAGCCGTCGGCTGACCTCGTCGCGCGCGTCACTGCGCGCTACGCGGCGATCGGCGGGTCCTCACCGCTTCTCCTCACCGCACGCGAGCTTGCCGGGGCGGTTTCGGCCGAGCTCGCAGCAGCGGGCACCCCGCTTCCGGTGGAGGTGGGGATGCGGTACTGGCGCCCGTACATCGCGGATGCCGTGGACGCGCTCGTCTCGCAGGGCGCGGATCGGATCGCGCTGGTCTCGCTCTCGCCGTATCCTGCCGCGATCACGGTCGACAGCTATCGCGAGGCGCTGGCTGACGCGCTCCTCGGGCATCCCGGGGTGAGCTCGGTCGAGGTGCCGCTTCTCTGCGAATCGCCGGTCTTCGTCGACCTGCATTGCCGTGCGATCTTCGATGCGCTCGCGGCCTGTGATGTGCCGGGCGCGCCGCTCGTCTTCACCGCGCACAGCCTGCCAGCCGAGGAGGCGCGCCGCGACGACGCGTACGTACGCGGCCTCGAGGCCGTGGTCGCACAGATCGCCGGGCGGCTTGGTCTTGCAGGCGGCGCACGGTGCGAGCCGATTCCCGGCGTCCCGACATTCGGCGCGGCGGCCGGGGCGCGGCCGTGGCTGCTTGCGTACCAGTCGCGCGGTGCCCGCGGCGGTGACTGGCTCGGGCCGGACCTCGACGATGTGATAAGACTCCTGCCGGCAGCGGGCCATCGAGGTGTCGTCGTCGTGCCGGTAGGGTTCGTGATGGACCACATGGAGACGCTTTACGATCTCGACGTCGTAGCACGTTCGGTGGCCGAGGAAGCCGGCGTCTCGTTCGTTCGCTCGGCACTGCCGAATGCGGATCCCCGGCTGGCGTGCGCGATTGCGCGGGCGGCCCGTGAACTGCTGGATCGATGAGGACCACGTGCACCGGTGAGCTGCCGGGGGCACTTGAGAGGACGTCTGTGAGGCAGGTAATCATCATCGGCGGCGGTGCGGCGGGGCTGGCGGCCGCGTACAAGGTGCGGCGCGCGGCCGAGGCCGGCTATGACGTCGACTGTCTGCTCCTTGAGAAAAGCGACCGTCTCGGCGGAAAGCTCCGCACGGACATCATCTCCGGGGCCGGTGGCGGCGAGTACGTCGTCGACGGCGGCTCGGACGCGTTCGTCGCCGCCAAGCCGGCGGTGCGTCGCGTAGCGGGGATGCTCGGCATCGCCGACGAGATCGTGCCCGCTCGCGAGGAGAACAAGAAGACGCTCATCGTGAAGGGCCATCGTCTCATCGAGGTCCCCGATGGCATCATGATGTTCGCGCCGACGAAGATCGTGCCGTTCGCCACCACGTCGCTCTACTCGTGGCCGGCGAAGTTCCGGATGGCGCTCGACCTGGTCCTGCCGAGGAAGTCACGCTGGGCGCCCGGTGAGAGCGCCCGGGACCACGACGAGAGCCTCGAGAGCTTCGTGGTGCGCCGTATGGGACGCGAGGCGCTCGACCGTCTCGCCGAACCGCTCGTCGGCGGCGTTCACGCCTCCGACCCCTCGCGGATGTCGCTGGCGGCCACCTTCCCCAACTTCCTCGAGATGGAGCAGGAGCACGGCTCGCTCATCCTCGGCTTCCTCGCCGAGCGCAAGCGCCGCGAGGAGGCGCGCAGGCGGCATCCTGCGCCTCCCGGCGGGAAACCCTGGGCCTTCTTCAACAGCTTCGAGCGCGGGATGCAGCGGATTACCGACGCACTCGGCGAGGCCGTGGGGCCGGAGCGCATCATGACCGGAGTGGCCGCTTCGCCGCTGGACCGCCTCGCCGATGGCCGTTGGCGGGTTGAGCTCGACACGGGCGAGGCGCTGGAGGCCGATGCGGTCGTCGTCGCGACCGAGGCCTGGGCGGCGTCCGACCTCCTCGCCGGCGTGGACCCGGAGGCTGCCGACCTGCTCGCCTGCATCCCGTACTCCTCCTCCGCGACGGTCCCCATGGCGTTTCGCGCCGAAGACTGTCCATTCGACCGTGGATGGTTCGGTATCCTGTGTCCTCTGGTGGAGAAGCGCTCGGTGCTCGCCCTTACCCTGTCGTCGTCCAAGTGGCCGGACCGCGCTCCTGGTAATCGTGTGCTGTTGCGCGGTTTCATCGGCGGACCGCAGAACCAGCACCTCATGGAGCTGACGGACGCCGAGATGATCGAGTCGGTACGGCGCGAGATGGTGGAGCTGCTCGGCATCGAGCCTGATGCGCAGCCCGTCTTCGCGAAGGTCTACCGATGGGAGCGGGCGATGCCCCAGTACACGCTCGGGCATCTGGACCGTGTGTCGGTCATCGAGCGGCGCCTCGACGCGCTTACAGGCATCGCGCTCGCGGGCGGTGCGTACCATGGTGTCGGCATTCCCAACTGCATCGAGAGTGGTGAGGCGGCGGTGACGAAGTTGTTCGCCGAATGGGGCATCGTCTCTGAAGAGGACCCGGCTCTGCCGGGTGCGGCTCCGGGAAGGAAGCGGTCCTGATGCGTCTGTTCGTCATCGGTGTCAGCCACAAGACAGCACCCATCGAGGTTCGCGAGCAGTTGGCCTTCCCGAAGCACGCACAGGACAAGGCGCTTGAGTTGTTTCGCGAGCAGGAGGACGTGCACGAGGTCGTGATCCTCTCCACGTGCAACCGCACCGAGATCTACGCGGTGACGTCTGCCTCGTGTGACGGACCGGGCCTGGTCCTCGATGTCCTCGACAGCTTCCATCGGCTGGACTCCGAGTACTTCAAGCGCTATCTGTACGTGATGATGGGTGAGCGGGCGGTGCGCCACCTCTTCCGGGTCGTCTCCTCGCTGGACTCCATGGTGGTGGGGGAGGCGCAGATACTCGGACAGCTCAAGGAGGCGTACCGGGCCGCATCCGAAGCCCGGACGACGGGTCGCGTCCTCAACCGCCTCTTCCGCCAGAGCTTCGAAGTGGGTAAGCGCGTCCGGATGGAGACGGGCATCAGCCGCTCGGCTGTCTCAGTCGGCTACGCTGCGGTGGAGAAGGGCAGGCAGATCCTCTGTTCCCTCGAGTGTCGCACCGTCCTGCTCGTCGGTGCTGGCGCGATGGCCGAGCTCACAGCCAAGCATCTGGCGGGGCAGGGCGCCGCACAGGTACTCGTGGTCAACCGGACGTTCGAGCGCGCACGTGAGCTCGCGAGCGCCTTCTCCGGCCTGGCCCTCCCCTTCGAACAGCTCTACGAGGCAATCGCAGCCTCGGACATCGTCATCTCCTCCTCCTCATCGCCCGAGTGTCTCATCACCCGCGACGGGCTTGCCCGGGTGATGAGCCAGCGGACTGCGCCGCTCTTCCTTATCGACATCGCGGTGCCCCGGGACATCGACCCCGCAGTCGCCGAGATCCCTGGCGTGCACCTGTGCGATATCGACGACCTCTCCGGCGTCGTCCGTTGCAACATGGAGGGGCGCCGTGCGGAGACCGGCCGCGCCGAGGCGATCATCGACGAGGAGATGCGTGCCTTCTTCGAGTGGGTCGGCTGGATGCAGGTCGTTCCCACGGTGAAGGCCATACGGGGTCGTGCCGAGGAGATCAGGGAGCAGGAGGTCGCTCAGACGGTGCGACGGCTCGGGCTCTCGGCTGAAGAGACGGCGGCAGTGGAGCGCCTGACGCGACGTATCGTCAACAAGCTGCTCCACGAACCGACCACACGCCTGCGGGAGGCCTCCTCCTGGCAGGAGGCGTACGCATACACGGAGGTGGCCCGCGACCTGTTCGGCGTCGACTGTCTGGACGAGACCCGCTGCAGGGCTATACGAACGGTCATCGCGTCAGGGACGACGGGCGAGTACACCGAACAGGCCGAGGCCGAAGAACGGGGCTGCTGTGGAGCGTGAGCGATCCGCCCTGGTGATCGGTACGCGCGGAAGCAAGCTCGCTCTCTGGCAGGCCGAGTATGTGCGCTCGCTGTTGGAGCCGATGACCGGCGCGTCTGTAAGCCTGAGAGTCATCAAGACGACGGGCGACAAGGTGCTCGACGTCCCGCTCGCCAAGGTCGGCGGCAAGGGATTGTTCACCAAGGAGCTCGAGGTCGAGCTTCTGGCCGGTGGGGTCGATCTGTGCGTGCACTCGATGAAGGACGTCCCCACGACACTGCCGGATGGACTCATCATCGCGGCCATGCCCGAGCGGGCTGATGCGCGCGATGTGCTCGTAGGCAGCAGGTCCTGCGACCTGCAGGCGCTGCCTCGTGGCGCCCGCATCGGCACCTCGTCGTTGCGGCGGGTCGCCCAGGTGCGCGCGCTGCGTCCGGACGTCGAGATCGTGGACGTGCGCGGCAACCTCGATACGCGGATGCTCAAAGCCGAGCGCGGAGAGGTCGACGCCGTGGTCCTCGCGAGTGCCGGTATCACGCGCATGGGGTGGGCCGACCGCATCACGCACCGTCTTTCGGTCGATGAGATGGTACCTGCCGTGGGCCAGGGCGCCATCGGCATCGAGATCCGCGAAGACGATTCGTGGGTGGCCGGGCTCATGGAGCGAATCGCCGACTCCGCGACGATGGAGTGCGTCACCGCCGAGCGGACGGTCATGCGGCTGCTCGAGGGTGGCTGCCAGGTGCCTATCGGGGCATACGCCCGCCTGGAGGCGGAGGCACTCGTGATGGACGCGCTGGTAGGGAGCGTGGACGGCACCCGTATCATCCGTGAGCGCATGACGGGGAGTGTGGGTGATCCTGAGTCGCTGGGGCGGGCGATGACCACGCGTCTGCTGGAACTCGGCGCCGCCGAACCGCTGGCCGAGGTCCGTGCTTCCAGCGATCGTGACGAACGCGTCGGGACCTGAGGAGCGGACGTGTCACGGGAGCCACAGGCCGCCCTCGATCCGACTCGCCCGCTCGCCGGTGTCGTCGTGCTGGTGACGCGTACGGCCCACCAGGCCTCCGCGCTGGCGGAGCCACTGGAGGGCCTCGGCGCCACGGTCCTCGTCGCCCCGGTGATCGCGATCATCGATCCTCCCGACCCTCGTCCGATGGATGAGGCGCTCATCGCCCTGCATCGCTACGACTGGATCGTCCTGACGTCCGTCAACGCGGTCGACAGGTTCCTCGGCCGGGCGAACACTCTCGGCGTGAGCCTTCGTCAGCTTGCGGGCCTGCGCATCGCCGTGGTGGGCTCAGGCACCGCCGAACGGCTGCAGGAGGCAGGACTCGAGCCGGACATGATGCCCGAGGACTACCGCGCCGAGGGGCTCCTCGAGGCGCTCGGCGCGGCAGGTGTCGGCGCCGACTCGCGGGTGCTTGTCCCGCGTGCGGAGGAAGCGCGCGAGATCCTGCCCGATTCCCTCAGGGCCAGAGGTGTTATCGTGGATGTCGTCCCGGCATACCGAACGGTGCCGGCGATTCCGGCTCCTGCCACACTCGAGACGCTCGCCGCGGGAGCCGTGCAGGTGGTGACGTTCACGAGCCCGTCGACGGTCAGGCATTTCATGGCGTGGCTCGAAGCGGGGGGTCTCGACGTGTCATCCGTGATGGCCACCGCCGTGGCCGCGAGCATCGGCCCGATCACGACCGGCGCGCTTGTGGAGCGAGGGGTCCCCGCCGCCATCGAGGCGGTGCCGTCGACCGTGGCAGGGCTGGTCGATGCGATCGTCGCCCACTTCAAGATGAGACAGACCGGCACGAAGTCCTGAGGAGGACCCATGGAGTTCCCACGGTATCGCCCGAGGCGTCTGCGCCGCACCGCGACGTTGCGATCGATGGTGCGCGAGACCGCCCTCGACACGGGCGACCTCGTCTATCCGTTGTTCGTGAAGTTCGGCACCGGTGCCCGCGACGAGGTCTCGTCGATGCCCGGCGTGTTCCAACTGACACTCGACCAGTTGCCCTCCGAGATCGACGAGCTGAAGACGCTCGGCGTGCCGGCGGTGCTTCTCTTCGGACTACCCGATGTGAAGGACGAGATAGGGAGTGGAGCCGCCGATCCCGAAGGTATCGTGCAACAGGCGATTCGGGCGATCAAAGCGCACGACCCGGAGTACACGGTGATCACGGACGTATGCATGTGCGAGTACACGAGCCACGGGCACTGCGGCGCGCTCGACGAGCACGGTTGCGTCATCAACGACGTGACGCTCGGCATGCTCGCCGACGTCGCGGTCTCACACGCGCGTGCCGGTGCGGACATGGTGGCGCCCTCGGACATGATGGACGGACGTGTCGGCGCGATCCGTGCCGCGCTCGACGCCGAGGGTTTCGCCGAGACGCCGATCATGGCGTACTCGGCCAAGTACGCGTCGGCCTACTATGGACCCTTCCGCGAGGCAGCCGACAGCGCCCCGGCGTTCGGTGACCGCAAGGCGTATCAGATGGACCCGGCGAACGCGGAGGAGGCGCTCCGCGAGACCGCTCTCGACATCGCCGAGGGTGCCGACATCGTCATGGTGAAGCCCGCGCTCGCCTACCTCGACGTGCTACGGTTGGTGAAGGACCGCTTCGGCTATCCGACCGCAGCGTACAATGTGAGCGGCGAGTACGCGCTCGTGAAGGCGGCGGCCGCGCAGGGCTGGATCGATGAGCGGCGTATCGTGCTCGAGACGCTCACGGCGATGAAACGCGCAGGAGCCGACCTCGTCATCACCTACCATGCGAAGGACGCGGCTCGCTGGCTCCTGGAGGACAGGTCATGACGGATCGCAGCCACCCGATCGGCGCACCCGCTGGCTCCGGCCCGATCGACGAGCAACAGCTGGCGGAAGCCCTCGCCCCATGCGGGACGCAGGCGGCTGCGGTGCCCATGGGATATCCCGCTGCAGGGCACCCCGGGCATCTCGGCGGGGCGGGGGGCGAGCGCCAGCGACATGGCGGAGCGCGCAGCGTCGGCTTCCGGCCGGGTGGGGGAGCCGACGCCCTCGCGTATGAGGAGCGCACGGGCATCAAGGCACCTCGCATCATCGCCTGGGAGATAACGAGGAGCTGCAATCTCTCGTGTGCTCACTGCAGGGCAGCGTCCGAGTTCGGGCACTACGCGGGCGAGCTGACGCTCGAGGAGATCAAGCGGGTCGTGGACGACATCGTGACGATCAGCAACCCCATCATCATTCTGACCGGCGGCGAGCCGCTCATGCGACCCGACATCTGGGACATCGTGGACTACTGCCACGAGCGGGGCGCCATGCCCGTGATCGGCACGAACGCCACGCTCATCACCGACGAGGTCGCCGCAGCGATGGCCGTGCACCGCATCCCGCGCATCTCGGTCTCCATCGACTTCCCCACGGCCGAGGGGCACGACGCCTTCCGCGGCCAGCCGGGTTGCTTCGATCAGTCCGTCGAGGGCATCAGGCGAGCGAAGCGCCATGGCGTCGGGGTACAGATCAACACGACCGTCACGAAGCGCAACGCGCATCTGCTCGAGGAGATCCACGACCTTGCCGAGGAGCTCGGTGTAGACGCGTTCCACATCTTCATGCTCGTTCCGACGGGGCGCGGCAGTCAGCTCGTGGATGAGGAGCTCCCACCCGAAGAGTACGAGCGCGTGCTCACCTGGGCGTACCACCGCCAGAAGACGAGTCCGCTCCACTTCAAGCCGACTGACTCGCCGCACTACTATCGCATCATCCGGCAGCTTGCCAAGGCCGAGGGCCGGAAGGTGACACGCGAGGAGTACGGGCTCGACGCGATGACGCGTGGCTGTCTTGCGGGTATCACGTTCGGCTTCATCAGCCACACGGGCGATGTGCAGCCGTGCGGGTACTTCGACATGCAGCTCGGCAACGTCCGGGAGCAGCCGTTCTCGACGATCTGGACCGAGTCGAAGGTCTTCAACGAGCTTCGAGACTACTCGCTCCTCAAGGGCAAGTGCGGTGCGTGCGAGTACAAGGCGGTCTGCGGCGGATGCCGGGCCCGCGCGTTCGCACTCACCGGTGATTACCTGGCCGAGGAGCCGTACTGTGCGTACGTCCCCGAGGGGTGGCAGAGCTAGGCGTCTCCGGGGAGCTGTTCGCGCTGGGCCGCCCGAGGCTGATGCCCGGGAACCAGGCGACGGGCCGGACTGACATGCACGAAAGAAGGGACTCAACGATGACACACGAGCGGACTCGGTCGGCGGAGCTCTTCGACGCGGCGGAGCGCGTGATACCGGGTGGCGTCAACTCGCCGGTGCGTGCTTTTCGCAGCGTCGGAACGGGGCCGGTGTTCTACGATCGCGCGAAAGGTGCGCGCGTATGGGACGTCGACGGCACCGAGTACCTTGACTTCGTCGCCTCCTGGGGACCGATGATCCTCGGCCATGCGCCAGATGCCGTGCTCGACGCGGTTCGTGGGCAGCTTGATCGGGGCACGAGCTACGGTGCCCCCACCGAGCTCGAAGTCAGGATGGCCGAGGCGATCGTGGAGGCGGTCCCCTCAATCGAGATGGTGCGGATGGTCTCGAGCGGCACCGAGGCAACGATGAGCGCCATCCGCCTCGCTCGGGGTTACACGGGCCGGGACCGATTCATCAAGTTCGACGGCAACTACCACGGTCACTCGGACGCGCTGCTGGTGGCCGCGGGGAGCGGCCTGCTGACGCTCGGCATCCCGAGCACGCCCGGCGTCACGAAGGGCGCTGCCGCTGACACCATCGTACTGCCCTACAACGACCTCGATGCCGTGGCGGCAGCGCTCGAGGCTGACGGCGATACGATAGCCGCCATCATAGTGGAGCCGGTCGCGGGCAACATGGGGGTCGTCCCACCTGCCGACGGCTTCCTCGCCGGACTGCGTGAGCTCTGCGACCGTCACGGCGTCGTGCTCATATTCGACGAGGTCATCACCGGGTTCCGGGTGGCGAGGGGCGGAGCGCAGGAGCGCTACGGTGTCACGCCCGACCTCACCACACTCGGCAAGATCATCGGCGGGGGCTTCCCGGTGGGTGCCTTCGGTGGACGCCGGGAGATCATGGAGTGCCTCGCGCCGGTCGGTCCCGTGTATCAGGCGGGGACGCTCTCGGGCAATCCGGTGGCCATGGTCGCCGGTCTCGCGATGCTCGGCGAGCTTGCGAAGCCCGGCGTCTATGAGGAACTCGAGCGCAAGGGCGCGCGGCTGGAAGCAGGACTCCGGCAGGCGGTCGAGCGGGCCGGTGTCGATGCCTTCCTGACGCGCGTGGGCTCGATGGCGTGTCTCTTCTTCACCGGCACCGAGGTGCGTGACTGGACGAGCGCGTCGACGAGCGACACGGAGCGCTACGGAGCGTACTTCCGCGGGCTCCTCGAGCGCGGCATCATGCTCGCGCCGAGCCAGTTCGAGGCGACGTTCGTGGGGCTCGGACACACCGACGATGACATTGACCTGATGACACAGGCGGCCGAAGAGGTGCTCTGCGAGATCGGCTCGCGCTGAGGCCCCTTCCGATTGATGCTGGCGGACGCAACTCGCCCGGGTGATGGGTATAGCACCATCGTAGCCATCACCTGGAAGGAGCGTCTGCCATGCCCGAGTTCAGTAATCCCTTCAGCGGCGCCGCGGCGGGGCGTACGGTCACGCATGAGGAGCTCGTGCGTGCGATCCGGTTCATGATCGCCGCCGAGTACGAGGCCGTGCAGCTGTACATGCAGCTCGCCGAGTCGACGGACAACGACCTCGCCGCACGTGTCCTGAAGGACATCGCCGACGAGGAGAGGGTCCACGCCGGCGAGTTTCTGCGCCTGCTCTACGAGCTCGATCCCGACGAAGCGAAGTTCTATGCCGAGGGTGCCGAGGAAGTCGAGGAGATGCTGTAGAGGCAACCTGTAGGGGCCACCCCGGCCGCAGCCCGCGGACTGCGTGGGCTGCGGCCGGCCCTCGGGCATTGCTCGGAGCCGACCTGTGTGAATCCTGTGGAGAACGTGCGTTCGGGCTCCCTTCAGGGTATTCTTATGTAACACCGATTCCGATCTTCGGGAGCGGTGCTCTCTTCTCTCAGCCGGAGGAAGTCAGGTAGAACAGGAGTCACGCGATGATCTTCGGTCCCGGAGGCTGGCTCATCTTCATCGTGGCGATGGTGCTCGGCCTCATCACTCAGTCCTACGTCAGCAGTGCGTATCGCAGGAGCAGTCAACAGTCGTTGCCGCCCGGTCTCACCGGCGCGGCCGTGGCCCGGCGGGTTCTCGATTCCGAAGGGCTCATGGGTGTTGCGATCGAGCTGACGCCCGGAAATCTGACGGACCACTACGATCCCCGGGCGAACGTGCTGCGACTCTCGCACGACGTCTACAACGGCGGCCATGTAGCGGCCGCAGGCGTGGCCGCGCACGAAGCGGGCCACGCCGTCCAGCATGCCCGTGGCTATCTGCCCGCCCGTCTGCGCATGTCGCTCGTCCCGGTCGCCAACCTCGGCTCCCAGGCGGGCCCGATCCTCGTGATCCTCGGCCTGGTGCTCGGCCTCGGCAGCTCGTTCTCCACGCTGCTCGTGAACCTCGGCATCATCCTCTTCGCGGCGGCGGTGCTCTTCCAGGTGGTCACACTGCCGGTGGAGTTCGACGCCTCCAGGCGCGCGCTCGCTGCGCTCACCACGACGGGTTCGGTCATTCCGGGCCAGGAGGCGGGCGCCCGCAACGTGCTCACGGCCGCGGCGCTCACCTACGTCGCATCAGCCCTGATCTCGGTCCTCTACCTCGTGCAGTTCATCGGACTCCGCCGGGACTGACGAGAAGCCGCCGAGGGCCGTTCACCGCTTCGTCGAGAGCCGGTCGTCGCCCACACGCGGGTCGGCTCGCCGGTCGCCAACCTCGGTGTCAGTGCCTTGTCGTACGATGAGGGCGTCGAAAGGGTGAGGCTGGTGGCACGCACGCTGTCGAAGTCGCGTTTCCAGAAGGGCCTTCAGTGTGAGAAGGCCCTCTGGTTGAGCGTGCATCGTCGAGACCTCGCGCCGCCGGTCACGGAAGCGCAGCAGGCGGTCTTCGATCAGGGTACCGAGGTCGGACGTGTCGCGCAGGGCCTCTTCCCGGGAGGCACGGAGGTCACCGAGGACTATCTGCACGCGGCGCAGGCTCTCGCATCCACCCGGCGGTTGCTCGCTGAAGGAGCAGGCACACTCTACGAACCGGCCTTTCAGTTCGATGGCGGGTTCGCGCGGGTCGACATCCTTGCTCGAGGCGACGACGGGCGATGGGATCTCTATGAGGTGAAGTCGACCGGTTCGCTCAAGGACCAGCATGTCACCGATGCGGCCATGCAGGCCTACGTCGTCGAGGGCGCCGGCATCCCACTGCGCAGCATCAACATCGTGCACCTGGACACCACGTACGTGTATCCCGGCGGCGGCTACGATCCTCATCGCCTGTTCGCGATCGTCGACGTCACCGCCCGCGCCCGGGAGTTCATGCCGGAAGTCCCTGCGGTCTTGCGTGGGCTGCAAGCGATGCTCGATGGCACGGAACCGCAGGTGCGCATCGGCACACAGTGCTCCACCCCGTATGCGTGCGAGTTCGTCGGGTACTGTCGTGAGTTCCTTCCCGAGCAGCATCCGGTGACAGAGCTGCCTCACCTCAAGGAGTCGGTACTGCACGCGCTCCTCGAGCAGGGCATCCTCTCCATCACCGACGTGCCGGACGACTTCTCCGGTCTGTCGGCGCTCCAGCGGGATGTGCTTCACGTGGTGCGCTCGGGCGAGCCGATGCTGGACGCGCCCGGTCTCGAGGCCGACCTTGCCCGGCTCGAATGGCCCGTTGTGCATCTCGACTTCGAGACAATCGCACCCGCGCTGCCGATGTGGCCCGGCACTCGGCCCTACCAGACGGTACCGTTTCAGTACTCCGTGCACGTCCAAGAAGAAGACGGACGCCTCACCCATCGGGGCTACCTTCACGGAGCCGATGACTCGTCGGTCGTCGCATCCGGTGAGGATCCGCGCCGCGTGCTCACGTCGCGGTTGCTTGCGGACCTGGGCGAATACGGCTCAGTCGTTCACTACACAGCCTACGAGGACCGCGTTCTCCAGGGGCTTGCCGAGGCGTGTCCCGATCTGGCACCGGGAATCCACGCGGTGCGCGGACGGCTGTTCGACCTCGAGGCGGTCGTCCGGAGGCATACGCGACATCCTGACGCGAAGGGCCGCACGAGTATCAAGTATGTGCTCCCTGCGTGGTGCCCGGGCCTCACCTATGAGGGGCTCGAAATCGCCGACGGGCAGACGGCGAGCGTTCGCTATCTCCGGACAGTGCGAGGCCAGGCGGATTTCGATGAGGCTGCTCGCACACTCGCCGAACTGGAGCGCTACTGCGAGCTCGACACGTTGGCCACAGCCAAGCTGCTTGAGGCGCTCCGTCTTCGTCTCGCGGACGCGGTCGCCTGCGGGTAGGCGCGGTGTCGCGTCAGTGCCCGGGAAACGGTGGTCCGACGATACCCGGCGCAAGCGCAGTGGCTGATGACAAGCCGGACGTACAGAGTCCGGCTTGTCACACGTCGGAGAGGCTCCGCGCCGGGACTCAGCTACCCTCGGAGCCCCCGATCGTCTCAAGCCTCCCGAGTGGACCGGAGTTGTCGGGCTCCTCGGTGAGCGAGGTCGCATAGTACGCCCAGGTGATGATGCCTTCGCAGTTCACGATGAAGAGCGCCGGGGCGCCCACGCGCAGGCGCCCGATGGTCTGGCCGTATGCGGCGGCGGTTCGCGACCCCTTGTCGCTCAGAATCGTGTAGGGAGGGTCGCACCGGTCGACGTGCCGGGCGATCGTCCTCGGGCCATTGGGGACGATGACTGCGACTTGCGTACCCAACGCTTCGAACCGCTCGAAGTCGTGGCGCAACTGCGCCATGTGGTTCACACAGTGCGGTCAGACGAAGCCGACGTTGAAGACCAGCAGAACGTTGCCGGCCCCGTAGAGGTCTTCGAGCGAGAACGCCGTTCCCGCGTGATCAGGCAGCGTGAATCGTGGGGCGAGGTCACCTGGCTTCAGGCGGCTCATAGTCTCCTCCGTTCAGCGCACCGGCTGGTGGTCAGCCGGCGTGGTCTCAAGTGGTCACCGAGTCGGCCCGCGGCACGCGTTCGGCATCCGTTCAACCGCACCTGTCAGGGTACCGGACGTGGAGCGGTCTGTCCGAACGATGGGGTATAGTCCCCGAGACAGGGGTGCGTCTCCGGGCGAGCAGGGTGCGGGGGCGGTCGGTCCGGCGCATGCGACAGGGGAGCGAATATGGCGACGGCAAGAAGAACCACAGGGAGCAAGGCGCTGGTGGCCGTCACGTTCGTGCTGATGGTCGTTGTGAACGGTCTCGCCAACGCATTGCCGCTCAACGGGCGGTTGACCGGGGAGGTGTCCGATGCGTACGGCAACCTCTTCGCGCCCGCCGGCATCACCTTCGTGATCTGGGGAGTGATCTACATCCTGCTGGCATGTCACACGCTCTATCAGCTTGGGCTCTTCAGGGACCCGTCGGCTCGCGGACATGATGCCCTTCTAAAGAAGGTTGGCGTCATCTTCGCGGTCTCATCGCTCGCAAACACGGTGTGGATCTTCGCCTGGCACTACGATCTCATCGCGCTCTCACTTCTGATGATGCTCGTCATCCTTGTGTGTCTGATCGCCATCGCCACGGAGGTCCGCAAGGCGAACCTCTCGGCGCGTGAGACCTTCTTCATCCGGGTGCCGTTCAGCGTGTACTTCGGTTGGATCACCGTCGCGACGATTGCGAACGTTACCGTCTGGCTCGTAAGTCTCGGCTGGGGCGCATTCGGTATCGCGGAGGCCACGTGGGCGGTCGCCCTGATCGTCATAGGCGCGCTCATCGGGCTTGCGGTGATCCTCCGCAACCGGGACATCGCCTACGGCCTGGTCCTCGTGTGGGCATACCTCGGCATCATCATCAAGCACGTCGGTGTCGACGGTTTCGGCGGTGCCTATCCGGCCGTCATCTACGCTGCAGGCATCTGCATCGCGGCCTTCGTCGTCGGCGGCATCTACACGACGCTGGCGCACAGGAGGAGCACCGGATCGTTCAGGTGATCTGGTAGGGGCCGTCGGGCCAGCCCGATGCTCTTCGCCTGATGGCAGGCAGGCGCGAAGGCAGTGAGAGGAACACGCATGGATGTCGTGAGGATCATTCCGTGTCTGGACATGAAGGACGGACGCGTGGTCAAAGGCGTCCACTTCGTCGGGCTGCGCGACGCCGGTGACCCCGTGGAGAACGCGCGCTTCTACCGCGAAGCGGGGGCCGACGAGGTCGCGATGCTCGACATCGCCGCGACTGTCGAGAACCGCACGACGCGGCTCGATTGGGCGCGTGCCGTCGCGGCGGAACTCGGCGAGGTGCCACTCACCGTCGGCGGCGGCATCACCTCCGTGGCCGACATCGAGGCGCTCTTCTCGGCGGGCGTGAGTCGCGTCTCGATCAACAGCGCCGCCGTCAGGCGACCCGCGCTCGTGGCTGAGGCGTCCGCCGGGTTCGGCCCGGACCGCCTCACCGTGGCCATCGACGGTCGACGCAATCCTGCGATGCCGTCTGGCTTCGAGGTGGTGGTGAGCGGCGGCCAGCAGCAGACGGGTATGGACGCTGTGGCCTGGGCGCAGGAGTGCGAGCGCCTCGGTGCCGGGACGCTGCTACCGACGAGTATGGACGGCGACGGAACGCTTGCCGGATACGACATCGCCTTCACGAGATCGATCGCGGACGCGGTCTCGCTTCCGGTCATCGCGTCAGGCGGGGCCGGCACACTCGAGCACTTCTACGAGGGTGTGGCCGAGGGTCACGCCGCCGCACTGCT
>CAYMSA010000001.1:0-6588 GCA_964392965.1 uncultured Coriobacteriaceae bacterium | reverse complement strand
GCACACTCGAGCACTTCTACGAGGGTGTGGCCGAGGGTCACGCCGCCGCACTGCTCGCTGCGTCGGTCTTCCATTTTCGGACGTTCACCGTCGGTGAGGTGAAGGAGTATCTGGCCTCCCGGGGAGTCCCGGTGGCGTTGTAGGTGTGGCGTTCCCCTCGGCTGCGACGTCCCCTGCAGTCGTGTCGCGCTCCAGGTGGAATGCGTACGCGCCGGGTTCGTCGAAGAGTCGGAGCGGCTTGAGGAACAGGCCGATGAGCGCGACGGCGATCATGAGGGTCGCGAGGCCGATGAACGCCGCCGAGGCGCCGAGCTTCTCGATGACGGCGGCCGTACCCAGGTAGCCGAGCGGCCCGGCCGCGTAATACGAGGCCATCAGCACACCGATGACGCGACCACGCTGGGCGGGGTCGGTCCGGGTCTGAATCGCCACGTTGATGAGCGGGTCGACGGGGCCGTAGCACAGGCCGGCGAGCGCTCCTGCCACCACGAGCGGGGCGTAGTCCGGTGCGAGCGCCATGCCGAGAATGGCGACTGACGCACCGATGTTGGCGCCGATATAGAGGCGGGACCGACGTACGCGCTGGCCGAGGGCGCCGTAGGCGAGCGCACCGGCGATGCCGCCAGCTGACATGGCCGTGAGTACGAGGCCGAGCGCTGCCGGACGGCCCTGCTGCTGGAAGATGAAGGGCAGCACGACGCCCTCGATCGGCAGATAGACGGCGACGATCACCATCGACAGTGCCGTGGTCGTTCGCAGGAGCGGATCGCGCCAGACCGTGCGCAGGCCCTGGATCGATCCCGCCCACACGCTCGTCGGGCGGTCGACCGCCAGCGGCGTTCCTACGCCCGGTGCACGTACGAAGAGGATGGCCAGAGCGGCGAACACGAAGCCGGCGCTCGTCGCCCAAAGCGTCGCTGCCGGGCCGACGGCGAAGATGAGCACACCGCCGAGTGCCGGGCCGATGAGGTATGACACTCCCCACGTCGCCTCGTGGAGCGAGTTCATCCGAGTGAGCGTCCATCCTGCCCGGGCGCCGACCTCGGGAATCATCGCCTCTCGTGCCGTGGCACCCGCCGGGTCGAAGACCGCGCCGAGCACCACGAGCGCCAGGATGATCGTCATGTCGAGCCCGAGCAGACGGTCGACGAGCGGGATGGCGGCCACGGAGAGCGCCGAGCAGACGTCCGAGACGACCGAGGTGCGCCTGCGGCCGAACGTGTCGACGATCGAACCCGAGAAGAGCGCCGAGATGAGCACCGGCAGTGCCGTCGCCGCTCCGACGAGTCCCGCCGACAGTGCCTGTCCGGTGCGTTCCAGGACGAGCCAGGGAATCGCGACCATGGCGATGCCGTTCCCGATGCCGGACACGAGTACGGCTCCCTCAAGAAGCACGAGCGGGCCGTATCGGCGCTGGTCGGTGTGTGTACGGTTCATCATCGGTGCGTCCTCAGCCTACGCGGTGCGCGGCAGCAGCGGAGCCCAACGCCCGCATCCGGGCCGCCCGATGCGGCTCAGCGGGCAGGCGAGCGGTCGAGCTCGGCCTGCAGCTTCACGATGTCGGTGTCTATCGTGCCGAGGCGGTCGAGGCGTGTGGTGATCCTCTCTGTCTCGGCGCGAACGAAGCGGGCGAACGGTGCGATGGTGTCGTCGATGCGACGGACCTCGCGCGCGATCTCCTCGTCGAAGGCGTCCGTGAGTGCCGACACGAGTCCTTCGCGCAGGCCGGAGAGCTTCTCACGCAGCTCGGACTTGGCCTTCGCGCGTCGCGTGGGCAGGACGAACAGGCCGAAGACTGCGGCCACCACGCCCGCGACGATGCCGGTGACGTCGAGCCACGCCACGTTCGCGGCGAGCGCCACGGCCACGCCGATGCCCGCGCCGACGCCGGCGAGTCCCGTGTCCATGACGGCCGATTTCGCTGAGGAGGCGATGCGCTCGGCTTCTCTTGATCGGTCGTACGTGTCCACCGTCGAGCGTGTCGCTTTGCGAAGCGACTCGATGAGCGCCTGCCGGTCGCGCGCGAGCGTGTCCGAGGAGGTCCCGTCCCCCACGATGCGACCACGGTAGGCCTCCGAACCGGCCGCGATGTGGTCCGCGACCGCTGTCCAGTGCCGCAGGTCCTGCATGACCAGCCAGTCGATGAGGCCGCTCACGCGCGATTCGATCTCGTCGGGGACGCCGGCCACCACCTGGTCCTTGAACGAGGACTCCATCACCTTGGTGCGCAGGAGGTCGGGAATCCGGGTGAGGCGGATGGTCTCGTCGAAGAAGTCGTGGCCGCGGCGCTCCATCTCCAACAGGACCGCGTCGATCTCCGCGAGCCGGGCCTCGAAACCGCGCCGGAGGTCGGCGTCGTACTCGCGCGTCTGCGCCTCGATGTCCGCGAGCCGGGCGCGGTCCGCGTCGAGCGCCTGCAGATCCGCCTCGGCCTGGCCCACGCGCTCCCGCACGAGCCGCATGGCGACGCCGAGCGGGCTCGCGAGCTTGAGCAGGAAGCGCCCTTCGTCGTCGAGCGTCTCGTGGATGTGGGCTTCGAGCGGGCCGAAGCCGCTCGGTTCCCACAGCTCGGGCTGCCCCGACTTGGCGCTCTTCGCCTGTCTGGCAGAGACGGGGAAGACGGTGGGCACGTCGCCGAGCAGGTCTCGTGCCGCCGAGGTTACGAACTCGAGGACCTGGGTGCGCTCGGCTTCGGTGGTGAGGATGTCGATCTTGTTCACGACGAGGACGATCTTCTTGCCCCACTCGCGGATCTCGGTGAGGAACGCACGCTCGCTCTCGGTGAACGGCCGGTCCGCCGAGGTGATGAACAGCACGAGGTCGCTGCGCGGGATGAACTCGGCGGTGAGCGCCTCGTGCTCGCGCAGGATCGCGTTGGTGCCGGGCGTATCGACGATCACGATATCGCGCAGGAGCTCCTCGGGGGCTGTTCGCTCGCACACGCCGCGCTCGAGCTGACGTTCCTGCGCGATGTCCCCGTGCTTGAGGAGGCACACCTGGGACGTCGTGGGCGTCACGCCCTCCCGGAGCAGGTCTCGGCCGAGCAGTGCGTTGATGAGCGCGGACTTGCCCGAGTTGAACTCTCCGGCGACGACGAGGAGGAAGAGGTCGTCGAGGCGGCGGATGGAGGAGACGAGCACCGCGTGGCCGGGGTCTGCGCCCTCGGCGAGGACGTCTCGCAGCGCGCCCAGGACGTCTCGCGTCCGTCCGAGCAGTTCCCCCCGCCGCGAATCCAGAACGGTTCTCATGATGGTCGGGAGTATAGCACGGAGCGGTCGCACGACAGGCGCTTCATCGCAGGTGAGAGGGGCAGGGAGCACGCCCGCTCACTCGCCGCACCAGCGCTTGAGCCACCAGGTCACCGAGCGGTTCATCTCGCGCATGAACGCCGAGGTGTATTTGCGCCGATAGAGCGCTTGCGGGTAGTTGTCGATTCCGGGTGGCAAGCCGTGTGGCGCGTAGCGGCGGCCGAGCTCCGCCGAGGTCTCCGCCAGTTCGGCCTCGG
This sequence comes from uncultured Coriobacteriaceae bacterium, assembly GCA_964392965.1. Lineage (GTDB taxonomy): Bacteria > Actinomycetota > Coriobacteriia > Anaerosomatales > Anaerosomataceae > CAYMSA01. The sequence goes on along the minus strand of CAYMSA010000001.1, from coordinate 3,083 downwards.
TGAGTCGGCGATACTTGTCGCGCATCACCACGTGCTTCTCCATGCGAGGCACGGGCGTCCGCGCAGAGAGTGGCCGCCCGAAGCAGAGCATCGCCGCAGGCATCGCGTGCGGTGGGAGCGACAACAGCTCGCAGTGGGTCTCGGCGTTCTCGAGCACGTCGCCGATATAGCACGAGCCGATGCCGAGTGATTCGGCGGCGATGACCGCGTTCTGTGCGGCGATGAGCGCATCGGAGAACGCGAGGCAGAGGTCGCCGGAACCCGGCGCGAGCCGGTGCTCGACGCCCTCGACGGCACCGACGTCGCTCGAGACGAACAGGTCGATCCACTTCTGCATATCGGCCACGAAGACGAGTACCCACGGTGCGCGTGCGATGAAGGGCTGGTCGTCGCAGGTGACGGCGAGCCGGTCCTTGAGTGCCTGACTCTCGATCTCGATGATCGAGTAGAGCATCATGTTCCCGGCCGTGGGCGCGCGCATCGCCGCGTGCAGTACGGCGCGCTTCTCATCTGCGGTGATGGGCTCGTCCGAGTATGCCCGCGTGGAACAGCGGGTGTTCATGAGCTCGATGGTGGGCGAGGTGACGGCCGGCGTGCCCGCTGCGACTCCGGTATCGACGGACCGGCCCTCTTCGGCGGAGCGGATGTCCTCGGTGTCCATGGCGTGCGCCTCCTGTATGCGATCGGCGGTTCCGCGTATACTCCGGTGCCATCGTAGCGCAGTGCGCGCGGCGCGGGCAGCGTGGCTCCTCGGCTATACTCGGAGCAGACGATGGCATGTCTGCGCTGGCGAGGAGGGGATCGTGACGGACCCGCGGAAGGTCTCGTACGATGCGGTTGTGATCGGGGCGGGAATGGCCGGTCTGGTGGCGGCGGCCACGCTCGCGCGAGGGGGAGCGCGCGTACTCGTCTGCGAGCAGGCGGACCACGTGGGCGGACTGTTCAACTCCTTCGACCGCAACGGCTACGTCTTCGACGGCGGCATCAAGGCGACGGAGAGCAGCGCGCTGTTGCTGCCGCTTCTCGGGAAGCTCGGAGTGCTCGATCGGGTTCGGCTCCATCCGAGCCGCACGGCGCTCATCACCGATGGAGAGCTGCGTCCCATCCGGGACTTCGCCGATGTCGAGGCGCACTTCGCCCATCTCGCATCGCTCTTCCCCGCCGAGGCACCGGGGCTGCGCTCGGTGCTGGCCGATACCCGCCGCGTCTTCGATGTCCTCGATGCGGGACTGACGTTCCCGGTTCCGCTCGATCCCGACGCAGGACCCGGGCGCGAGGAGCGGAAGGCGTGGATGAAGGCGCACGGCGGCCTGCTCGCAGCGATGCCGGGCCTGCTGCCGCTCATGAAGCGGAAGCTGCGTCCGCACCTGGAGCGCTCACTCAAGGACCCGCGACTCATCAATCTGCTGGCGGACCTCTTCCCGGACGGCACGACAGCGTTCTTCGGCCTGGGCTACTTCCGGATGTTCCTCGACTACTACTATCCGCAGGGCGGGCTGCGGACGATTCCCGAGGCGCTCGCCTCGGTGGTGACCGAGTGGGGAGGCGAGATCCGCACGCGCTCGCGCGTGGAGCGCATCCTCGTGCGAGACGGCCGGGCCGGTGGTGTCCGGCTGGATGACGGCGAGGAGGTGGCCTCGGCATACGTGATCGCCGCGAGCGACCTACGGCACACGCTCACGACGCTCATCCCGGACGCCAGGATGCCGGCCCGCATAATCGACGATCTCCTCCATGCCGAGGTGTCGCACTCGGTCTTCAGCGTCTTCCTCGGCCTGGACATGTCGCCCGAGGCGCTCGGGTTCGAGGGGTGCGGGCACGTCTTCTACTCGCCTGACCTCGAGGGGGTGAGCGACGTGGACCGCCGGAGCCGGCCCGATTACTTCCGATGCGCACCGATGGAGCTCTCGGTGCCGTGCCTGCACGACGCGTCACTGGCGCCTCCCGGCAAGACGGGACTCTCCGTGGCGGTCATGACGACCTGGGAGTACAACGGCGGTTGGCCGCGGACCCGGGTGGAGTACGAGGCCGCCAAGTCACGTTACGCCCGGGACATCATCATCGGCCTCGATCGCCTGCGTCCGGGTCTCTCGCAAACCATCGAGTTCTGCGAGACCGCCACTCCGCGCACGATCGAGAAGTTCACGTCCAACACCCGCGGGGCCATCATGGGCTGGTCATACGATCGCGACCGCAGATTCTCGCACGGGAGCTACCTGCGCATGCGCTCGAGCGTGCGCACACCGGTGGAGGGGCTCCTCACCGCTGGCCACTGGACGCTCTCGCCGGGCGGCGCTCCCACGGCCGCCATCACCGGCATGCTCGCTGGCGAGCACGTCTTGAAGTCGGGCTGACGGCCGACCCGGGGAGCGACTGTCCGCCCGGAGAACGGAGGCGACCATGACCAACCGGCTTGCCGCCGAGGCGAGTCCGTACCTGCGACAGCACGCGGAGAACCCGGTCGACTGGTACCCATGGGGCGATGAGGCATTCGAGCGGGCGAGGCGCGAGGACCGGCCGGTGTTCCTGAGTGTCGGCTACTCGGCGTGCCACTGGTGCCACGTCATGGCGCACGAGAGTTTCGAGGACGCGGGAATCGCGGCGATCCTCAACGAGCACTTCGTGTCCGTGAAGGTCGACCGGGAGGAGCGTCCCGACGTCGACGCGGTCTACATGGACGCTGTGGTCGCCCTGACGGGTCACGGCGGCTGGCCGATGAGCGTGTTCCTGACGCCCGACGGACGACCGTTCTTCGGCGGCACGTACTTCCCGCCGGTGCCGCGTCACGGGATGCCCGGGTTCGCCGAGGTCCTCCGCAGCATCGCGTCGCTCTGGGATACCGAGCGCGAACAGGTGCTGAACGCGAGCGAGATGCTGACCGCGCGCGTCAGGGCTGCAGCGCAGCTGCCCGCTGGCGGGCAGGCTGAGGCCGGGGGGCAGGCGCAAGCCGACGAGACCACACTCGCCTCGGCCGAGCGCGTCCTCCTGGCGACGTTCGACCCGATTCACGGTGGCTGGGGACGTGCGCCCAGGTTTCCGCAGCCGGCGGTGACCGAGTTCGTGCTGCGGCGCTTCGTCGCGAC